>NZ_CP025612.1:600000-900000 GCF_002868735.1 Niveispirillum cyanobacteriorum
AGTGCGGATGAAGGCCGCGTTCGAAACAGGACAGCGCCTTCACCTTGCGGAAGAACACGCCGCCATCCACGCCGCCCGGCGTATAGGCGACGTTGGTGTGGAAGACCGGAATGCCGGCGGCGCGTGCGGCTGACAGCAGGGTGACGGCCCCCGCCAGCGCCTTTTCCACCCCGGCATAAAGCGGGCAGGCGGGGTCCAGATAGGCATTCACGAAATCGATGATCAGCAGGGCGGGGCGCTTGCCCCAGCCCAGACGGTTGCCGAACCCGGCCTGGGCATAGTCGGCATTCAGATCGGTGGCCATGGTCGGTGATCCTCATCGCAAAAGAAAACGGCCTTCCCCGATACGCGACGGGGAAGGCCGTGACGTGTCTGTTCAGTGCGTCTGACCGTCAGTTGAACAGAAGCGGCGCGATCTGTTCCAGATAGGCGCGCCAGTTGATCCAGGTGTGGCCGCCGCCGCTTTCGACATAGGTGTACTTAATGCCGTAATCGGCCAGGATCTGGCGGAAGGGTGGCGCCATCTGGATGACGAAATCCTCCTTGCCGATGGCATAGAAGACCAGACCACCGGTCTTGGCGCGGGCCTTCAGGGCCGCATCATTGACCTTGCGGTAATTCGCCGTCTGTTCCGCCGACAGCATGCCGATGGAGAAGACGCCGATGGAGCCGAACACGTCCGCGCGCGGCAGGCCGAACTGGATCGTGTGTGCCCCGCCCATCGACAGGCCGACCATCGCGCGGGTCTTGGCCGCCGCCTGGGTGCGGAAATGCTTGTCGATGAAGGGGATCAGGTCCTTGTGCAGGTCGCTGCCGAAATCAGTATTCTCCATGCCCTGCACACCTTCACGCGCGGGCGTGTGGCCATAGGGCATGACAATGATCATCGGCTTGACCTTGCCGGCCGCGATCAGGTTATCCAGGATGTAATTGGCATTGCCCTTGGTGGTCCAGGCATCGTCGCTGTCGCTATAGCCATGGACCAGATACAGAACCGGATAGCGGTCCTTGCCGCCCGCTTCATACCCCGGCGGGGTATAGACATGGGCGCGGCGCAGGATGCCCAGGGTGGAGGACGGATATTCCACGGCGGAGACCACTCCGTGCTGCACCTCGGCCTTGTAGAACTGGTTTGACCTGCCGTCGCCCGGCAACTGCACCACGGACTGCACACCGCCCAATGCCTCGGCAAAGCGGGTGCCGCGCGGGTCGGCGATGCGCATGCCGTCCACCTTGAAGACATATGTATAGACGCCGGCATCGACGGCGCCCGTCGTGGTCACCGACCAATAGCCATCGGCATCCTTGGTCATGGGCAGGCCCGGCGGCTTGCCATCCAGACCCATGGGGACGCTGTTCATTTCCTGCGGCAGGGCGACGACTTCCTTGGCGTCCTTGGCACACAGGCGGAAGGTGACGCGCCCATCGGGTAGATGTTCGACCGACTGGTATTCCAGAGGCGGCTGGAAGAAGGTCCGGGCCTCACAGGCGGGTTGGGCTGCCTGTGCGGGCAGGGAGGCCAGCACAAGTGGCAGGGCGGTTATGGCAGACAGAAGAAGCTGGCGCATGATCGCGCTCCTTGAAGGGTGTTGGCGTGGCCTGAAACAAAAAGGCCCTCAGGGACAAGGTTGTCCCCAAGGGCGTGATTTTAAGCTCAGAACTTGTACTTCGCCTGGACACCCAGGGTGCGACCATCGCGCAGGCCGACATTCAGCGTGGAATAGGTGAAGGACGGGGCCGGCGTGAACAGGATGTTGTTGTTTGCCGTGGTGTATCGACGGCTGTCGAACAGGTTGTTGGCATAAACATCCACCGACACGGCACCGACCGTGGCGCCAACGCGGGCGTTGAAGATGTGGCTTTCCGGGGTCTTCACGACATTGGCCACATCCGACCAGACGCCGGACTTGTAGTTATAGTCAACGCGTGCGAACCAGGTGGCATCTTCCCACTGATCGAACTCGCCATTGAACATCACGCCACCGGAGGCGGAGTATTTGGACGTCGACGGCAGTTCGTTGCCGGAGAAATCCGTGCTGCCGACCAGGAAGGTGACCAGCGGTGCGTTGTAGTCCTTGATCTTGCTGTCGTTCAGCGCGCCGGCCGCCGTCAGCGTGATCATCTTGGTCAGACGGAACGAACCATCGAATTCCAGACCCTTCATGTCGGAATTGCCGCTGTTGATGGTGCCGAACACGCTGCCGAAACCGCCCGTGGGGGTCACGAAGGTCTGGATCACTTGGTTCAACTGATCGCGCCACTGCGAGTAATAGGCGGCAAAGGCGTAACGCAGACGGTTATCGACGGCGGTACCCTTCAGGCCCACTTCATAGGTGGTGACCTTTTCCGGGCTGACAAACAGGTCGATGCCCAGGGTCTTGGCGATGGTCGCCGCCTGGCCGGTATAGGAGACAACGCCGGAATTCAGCGATGCTGGGTTCACGCCCTTGGCCACCGACGCATAGGTCATGACCTCATCGGTCCACTGATACTGGGCGATGACGCGGGGCAGGAAGTTCTTATAGGTCTGTTCTGCCAGCTTCGACCCGGCCTTATAGGTGCCGGCGGGCACGAAGGTGGGATCGGTCACCACCACATCGGCCAGCGGCGAGATATAGGCATACAGCTTGTCGATCTGGTAACGGCCCTCGACACTGGCAGTCAGCTTGTCGGTGATGTCATAGGTGATGCCGAAGAAGCCGCCATAGGTCTTGGATTCCGTCTTGCCGGACGGCGTGACCTGCTTGTTCAGGATCATGTTGTCCAGGGTGTCGACGGTCCGCTTGCCGTTCGCACCCAGATAGGACACGCCGGCGACAAAGCGCAGCGCCTCGCCATCATCGTAGCTGGTGCGCAGTTCCTGGGAGATATCCTTGGAGATATTCTCCACCAGATATGCCGAACTGAAATAGGAGCGCAGGCCATTGGTGGCGGTATAGGCCGGGTTGGCGATGCCGGAGCTGTCGTAATTTCCGATATCCGACAGCGAACCCCATTCCTCGTGATTGATGCCGGTCAGCGAGCTGAGGGTGAAGTTGGTGTCGGGGATTTCGTAGTCGACAACCAAATGGGCGTGGCGGTAGTCCCGCACCAAACCATAGCTGTCAACGCTGTCATTCGGGTCGATCAGACGGTTGGTGGTAACGGCCAGCGCGTTACGCACGAAGCTGTCGACATTGTAATTGCCGGCCGGCGTGGTGGCGGGCAGGGACGGAACGGTACCGCACATGAACGGGTTGAACCCGCCAAGCGTGCAGTTCGCCTGTGCCGGCACAACGACGCGGCCCGTGCTGTCCGTGATGGCACGCGCGCTGATCAGGCCCAGGGCGGCAGGGCCGTCCTTGTCGTGGGAGATGATGCCGAAAGCCTTGATCGTCAGGTTATCGGTCGGCGTCGCCACCACCAAGAGGTTGGCATTGCGCGACGACTGGTCACCCAGGGTCATGGACGGGTTGGCGTAGTTCTTGTACGTGCCGTCCTTGGCGTTGTAGTCGCCGGCAACGCGGAAAGACAGCTTGTCCTCCACCAGCGGTCCTTCCAGCTCGGCCTGAACGCGGCGGGTGTTGCGGGTGCCGATCATGGTGGTCAGGCTGCCGGCATAGTCGTTGCCCGGCTCTTTGTTCACCACGTTCAGGGCACCGGCAAAGGTGTTACGCCCGAAATAGGCCGACTGCGGCCCGCGCAGCAGCTCGATGCGTTCCGGGCTGGATACGCTCATCACGGCGGTGGGGGAGGAAACCGGGACGCCGTCGATGAAGGTGGCGACGGGCGTGCTGTCGGTCGTGGCCGGCGTGAAGCCACGCAGGATCAACTGCTGGAACGACCGGTCGCCGCGACCGCTACTGTTGTTATTGATGTTGAAGCCGGGCGTCTGTTCCGACAGGTTCTGAACGGACGTGATGCCCCGCTGTTCCACCTCTTCCGCCGTGACGGCGGTGACGGAAACGGGGGTCTTCAGGATGTTTTCGGACCGCTTGCGGGCGGTCACGATGATTTCTTCCAGCTGGATCGTTTCACCACTGCTGGTCTTGGCGGTATCCTGCGCGTGGGCGCCGGACGCCAGCACGGATGCCCCGATGGCCATGGTGATGGCCAGGCGCGATGCGCCGGACGGGGGCTTGAACTTTACTTCCTTCATTCTTGTCTCCCAGTCGGAATATGGTCCCAGAAAGCATGCCGGGCACTTGTTGGCCCGCCTTGCACGCAAAGCTCCGCCCGCCCGCACAGAACCTTGGTTCCACAGGGTTTCATCGGGGCATTGATTGGAGCTTTGAGCGTCGGTTGTTTGGCGGATGATGTGTTTGGCCTGGAAACCGCTCAAGCCGGATACCATACCTGTCCACCACGTGGTCGGGCCGACCGTTCAGCAAAGGCAGGCGGCAACCGCCAGCACCGTCGCGGCGTCCCGACCCATGACCTGCATAGACAACGGAAG
The DNA here is from genome assembly GCF_002868735.1 of Niveispirillum cyanobacteriorum. Taxonomy (GTDB): domain Bacteria; phylum Pseudomonadota; class Alphaproteobacteria; order Azospirillales; family Azospirillaceae; genus Niveispirillum; species Niveispirillum cyanobacteriorum. Next base: position 604,436 of record NZ_CP025612.1, read on the forward strand.
TCCATCCGGTGCTATGCCGAACGGCACTGCTACAGCGGGACAGCCGATGAAGTCGGCCAGGGCCGTGAAATCCGCCTGATTGGCCGGCACGGGCGTTTCGAACTGGAAAGCGGTCTGCGGCGCAGTCGGCAGCAGCACGGCTTCCACCTGCTCCAGCCAGGCCGTGCCGGCGGTGCGGATCGCATCAAGCCCCTGATAGGCGGCGGCCACCCTGGTCGCCGGCTGCCGCCCACCCCAGCGCAGCAGGCCTAGGAAGTCGGGTGAGAAACCATCCTCGCCCTGCGCCAGCCTCTCCGCATGGGCATTCAGCCCCTCCACCTCCGATACTAGCAGGCCCAGGCGGCGTGCTTGACCGGGCTGATAAGTCGGTAAATCGGACGCCACGCGCTGCATGCCGTTCAGCAGCAGAAGTGTCGCCGCCTCGTCCCGCGCCTTCCAGATAAAATCCGGCGTTTCCACCCGCGTGCGCCAGTCGGGAACGGCAAGCCGCAGACCGGCGACATCCACGGGCGTGATCGCCCGGCGGTCGCCGGCATGAGCGGCCAGCAGGGCGCAGTCGGTCAGCGACCGTGCATGCACGCCGACATGGTCCAGCGTAGTGGAAAGCGGGATGACACCGTCCAGGCTGATCGCATTGCGGGCCGGCTTGTACCCGACGATACCGCAATAGGCGCTGGGGATGCGCACCGATCCCATCGTGTCGGACCCAAGCGCACCCGCTGCCAGTCCGCCCGCCACTGACGCCGCTGACCCGCCGCTGGACCCGCCGGCCGTGTAGCCGTCGCGCAATGGGTTCTGTGTACGCCCGAACCAGACATTGTCGGTTGTCGCGCCCAGGGCACCTTCATGCATGTTGACGGTGCCCAGGATGACGGCCCCGGCCGCGCGCAGACGCGCCACACATTCCGCATCCTGTTGGGCCACGCGGTCGCGGTAGGCGCCGATGCCGGCATGCCAGAAAGCACCCTTCACCGCGATATTCGCCTTCACGGCGATAGGGGTGCCGTCAATTTCCGACAGCGGTTTACCATCCCGCCAGCGCCGGGCAGATGCTGAAGCCGCCGTCAGGGCATCGTCGGCAAGCACCTGATTATAGGCGCGGATGTGCCGGTCCAGGACCGTGATCCGGTCGAGATAGCAGCGCGTGACAGACACGGCATCGGCTTCGCCCCGGCGGTACAGCTCGGGCAGACCGGTAATACCGGCGGAAAGGATTGCGTTGATCATTTGTACCGCTCATCAATCAGGCGGATGGGCTTCTGCCGCACGTCGATCTGGGTCAGGCCGGCGGTGGCGCGGTGATCAACCAGTTGGACCCCCACCTCGATGCCAATCTTCTGTTTCAGGATGGCGCGGCTACGTTCGGCCACGTCTTGGCGGTCATTGCCTGCCGCGTTCGTCTCGGCAATGACAATGAACTCATCCCGCCCGGCGGCATCGCGTACTGCCTTACAGATATACTCTCCGGTGATGCCGGCCACGCCGTTGAGCATTGGGCCGATGGCCTGCGGGAAGATATTGATGCCGCGGATCTTCACCATATTGTCCGACCGGCCCAGGAACCCCTCAATCCGCTTGAAACCGACACCGATGTTGGAGGCACCGGTACGCACCTGCGTCACGTCATGGGTGTTGAAGCGGATGATGGGGTGGATATCGTCCTTGTAGATGCAGGTGACGACCATGTCGCCCAACGCACCGTCGGGAACCGGCGCGCCCGTATCGATGTCGCAGACCTCCAGAACCTGCGCATCCTCCATGACGTAAAGACCGTCACGGTCCGGCCCTTCGCCAGCGATACAGCCCGTGTCGCCCACGCCATACCAGTCGAAGCATTCCGCCCCGCCCCAGGCCGCCGACAGGCCCGCCTTGTCCTCCTTGCCCAGATGGCCTGAGATCATGCGGATATTCAGGTCGCGAACCGGGTCGATCCCGTTCTCCCGCGCCACCTCGGCCAGTTTCTTGATGTAGTCGGAGAAGCCGACGATCACGGTCGCTCCGAACTCCTTCATCAACTGTACCTGCTGCGCCGACCGTGTTTCCACGCCCGTGCCCGCCGACATGAAGATGGAGGAGGTCCAGTGCAGCACGCTTTCGCGCACATAATGGCCGCCATTGATCATGCCATGGCCATAGACGGAATGGACCACATCGTCGGGCCGCATGCCCTGGAACCGGTAAAGCCGGCCCAGCAGTAGATTCTGTGCCTCGCGCCCCTTGGCGCCGAACAGCAGGACCTGGGGCTTGCCGGTGGTGCCGCTGGTCGTGTGGAACACGACGGGCGGGCGTTCCCCGGCGGGATAGCTGGAAAAGCCGGAGAAATCACCAAAGGGCGGGGCGATTTCCAGGCTGGCCATGATGTCCGACTTATCGAACATGGGCAGGCGCGGTAGGTCCGCGATGGAACGGATGTCGCCCTTTTCAATCCCGGCCTTGCCCCACAGGCGCTGATAGAAGGGGGTGGCCCAGGCGCGGGCGACACAGCGCATGAACAGCCGGTTCTGATGCGCCGTCAGCTCGTCCCGGCTGGTCTGCGTGGCGAAGCGGACAAAATCGTCACCGATGGGATGGTCCTTCTGCAAGGTATCCCAGTCCACGGCGTTGAAATAGGTCTTGTGCCCGTCCATGGCAAAATTGCTCCCTTGATATCAGTCCGACAGGCCGGCGGCGCGGCGTAGCAGACGGGCCATGTCGGCCTGGTCCTGAAGATTGTCGATGGCCTGGATCAACGGGTCGGCCAGATCGGCGGCACCGGCGAAATCCAGACAGGCGCGGAACTTCCGCAGATGCTGCTCCCGGCTGAGCGGGGTCATGGGGCTGCCCAGCTGGCTGTCGATGTGGGCCCGTACGACGCGCCCATCGGTCAGAACCGCCTCCGCAATGCCGGGGGTGAAGGCGGCGGGGTCGGGATTGTCGTCCGCCACCACCTTGATACGGCAGCCCAGCGCGTGCAGTGCCGGGTCCGACAGGCGGCTTTCGGCAAAATCCGACAAGCCGACGGTGCCGCGCGTCAGCACCACCGCGCCTAGCCAGGCAAAGCACAGCCGCGCATAATTGGCGGTTAGTGCCGCCGGATATGCGGGCAGGGGACGGCCCACCAGCCGCTGGATCAGCGGCGGCGCGGTATAGGTCAGGCTTTCCAGATTGGCCGCATTAACCCCATGATCGCGCATCAGCGTCTGCAGGGCCACGATCCCCCCATGTGCGGCACGGCCCGTCGGAAAGGGCTTGTGGCTGACCTCTGCGATACGCCAGTCCTTGCCCAGCCGATTCAGCAGCGGCGGCAGGTCGGTTGCCGTCTCGAACATCGCCAGATAGCCGAAGGGGCCATCAATGCTGCCCGCCGTGCCGGGTATGCCGGCCATCGCCAGATCCAGCGCCATCAGGCTGGCCTGAGCGGCATGCGCCACCTGGATCGGCAGGCCGGGCTTGCCCTCCACATGCGCCTGCATGGTGCCTGACGCAAAGGCCAGGGCATGACCAAAGGCGTCGCATGTTGTATCGACATCCAGCCGCCGCAGCCGGGCCATCGCCGCCACACAACCGAAAATCCCCGCCGTGGCTGGGCGGAAGAATTTCAGCGGTGTCTTAGCGGCAAGGCCCAGTGTAACGGCGATATCAACACCGGCGGCCAGGGCTGCACCGAACGCCGCACCCGTCACGGGCAGGGGCTGGCGGGCCGTATCGGCCATCATGGCGGCCAGGATGGTGGCCAGCGGATGCAACACCGCCACTTCATGCACGCAGTCAAATTCCTGGGCATGGATCTGAAAGGCATTGATGAAGGCCGCTTGTGGCGGGCTCAATCGATAACCGCGTCCCAAAACGGGGGCTGGGCCATCCCCGCCCCATGCCTGCGCCACGGCACCGATCTCTGGCGCAAATGGTGCCCTGGCCCCCGCGATACCCACCCCCAGCGTGTCCAAAAGGAAGGTGCGAACCGCGTCGCGTGCCGGTTCGGGCAAGGTGACCCATTCCACCGACAAGGCGTGGCGGGCCATGATTTGCGATGCGGTCATGCGGCTTCTCCCGTCAAACGCGACGGCCAATGCGTGGGCAGGGGGCGGCCGTCCGCCAGTTCCAGGCATTCGGTGACCAGCGTGCCAATTGTCGCCGCCTCCATCCCCGCGGCCTGCATCAGGCTGCGCGCCTTGTCGATGGTACGGTCGATGGAGAGCGGGTTTTCCGGGTCGCCCAGGGCGTCCGGCTGTTCATGCACCAGCAGGTCGCCATTGCTGAGGTTGACGACCACCCGTGCCCCGAATTGATTGGGATAGGCCCCGGCATAGGGTTCGCCCACCGTCACCTTCACCCGCGACCGTAGTTCGGTCACGGTGGGGTCGGCAATCATCGGCTGGTCGAAGGCCGAAAGCGGCGGGGGACCGTGCAGCAGGCTGACAGCCACCACATGCTGGAGCGAGAATTTTGCCTCAATCACAGTGCGCGGTGCGGGCCGGTCGCAAAAGCGTACGGCATCGCCATAGGTTTGAATGGCGATCCCCCGCACCTCCCGAAGGTCCAGCCCTTCGCGTCCTGTTTTGGACAGCAGGGCCAGGGCCGCATCGATCACCGGATGGACGTGGCGGCAGGCGGGCCAAGGCTTCAGACTGACATCGGTGATGCACCATCCCGCCGGACTGATACCGGCGAGAAGGTCGGCGGGCGTGGCACCGGGGGCCGTGGCCGCGAACATTCCCTCCTTGCCCTCCAGGATCTGTGCCGGTCCCCGCAGGCCTGCGGCGGCCATGCGCGCGGCCAGCAGCCCGTCACCGGCGGCCTGGGCATTGTGCACCTGCTTGGCGCTGGACCGGGGGTCGTTGCGTGTCTCCCACAGGCCGCCCGTGCGTGTGATGGCCAGCGCCATGGCCTGGGCCATGCCGTCGCGGTCAAGGCCCAGCAGGCTGGCGCAGGCTGCCGCCGCCCCGACCGTTCCGGCACTGGCTGTGGTATGCCAGACGCGGTAATGACCGTCGCCGAGCGCGCGGCCCAGGCGGATCACCGCCTCATACCCGCGCACAATGGCATCCAGAAGGGCATCGGCACCGGCGTTCGTCGCCTGGGCCAGTGCCAGGGCGGCGGGGATGACGATAGGGCCGGGATGCACCCTTGCCCGCTTATCCACGTCATCCATTTCATAGATATTGCCCAGCGCGCCGTTATAGCGCGCAGCCGCTTCCGCGCTCGCACCATGCGCGCGACCGATCACGGTACAGGGACCGCCTGCACCGTCCAGGAAGACAGCGGCAAGCGTGTCGGCAACTGGTGTTGCCGCCCCGATCACGGCACATCCCCCCCAATCCAGCAGATGAACAGCGGCCCGCCGCCGCATAGCGGTGGGGACCGGTCGTGAAAGATGGTCGGCGAACTGGGCGATCAGCATCATCATGACCCTATTTGTCCGGACAAAACTCCGTATCATGCTTGCAGGCATCAAACAGCCATGCGATGGCGGGACGGGACGGTTTTCATGCCGCCCGTCCGACAGGTGGAGATGCAGAGTCCCGGTCACAGTTGACGAAGCGGCCTTGCGAGGGGTTTCATCCCCCGTCCGCAGATAAGGAAAGCGCAGCGTGGCCGTTCCCCGATACCAGCAGATCGCCCAGATGTTGCGTGCCGCCATCACCAGCGGCACCTATAATGTCGGCGACCTTCTGCCGACGGAGCAGGAGCTTTGTGCAACCCATGGCATTTCCCGCCACACGGCCCGCGATGCGCTACGCCTGTTGACCGATGCCGGTCTGGTGACCCGCAAGCGCCGGGCGGGCACCGTGGTGGCGGCCAGTGCGGAGCCGGCCCTGTTCGTGCAGCCGCTGGGGGGATTTCAGGATCTGCTGCAATATGCTCGCACCGCCCGGTTGACCATCCTGGCCTATGTCCCCGCTCCCGCCGACGGCATGGCCCGCGATCTTGGCCTGCTGCCGGGTGACTGGCGGGAACTGCGCGGCCTGCGCCGCGACGGGGCGAAGGTGGTGGGCCTGACCCGCATTCTGATCCGCACTGATTGCGCGCCCTTACAGGCGGAGATTGAGGATACGCCAACCGTTGCCAACGCCATCGAGGCCCGGTTCGGCCTGACACCCAGCCGCATCGACCAGCAGATCAGCGCCATGGTGCTGGACAGCCGCAACGCGGCCCTGCTGGGCTGTGAACCGGGCACGGCGGCCCTACGCACCTGCCGCACCTATCACGATGCCAAGGGCGTGCTGTTCCTGGCCAGCGAGAGCATCCATCCCGCCGACCGCTTCGTCTATTCGATGAGCTTCAATCGGGAGCGGGAGTGAAGCGTTTTACCCAAAGGTGAAGTTCGGCTTGCGCTTCTCCCGGAAGGCGTTGCGGCCTTCGATGAAATCCTCGCCCTCGATGGCGTCCAGGAACTCCGCTACTGTTTCTGCGTTGTCGGTCAGTTGCCCGCCCAGCACGCGGTTGATCATGCGCTTGGTGGCACGCGCCGTGTACTGGCTGGCCGCCGTGATCTGCCCGGCATAATCTAGCACTGCGGCTTCCAGCGCATCGACCGCCGTCACCCGGTTGACCAGGCCCACGGCAAGCGCCTCGTCGGCACCCAGCAGGCGCCCCGTGAACAACAGGTCCTTGGCGTGGCTTGGTCCCACCGCCTGCACCAGCCGCTTGGTGTCGCCCAGCGGATAGACCAGCCCCAGCTTGCCCGGCGTGATGCCCATGCGGGCGTCGGACGCCGCAAAGCGCAGGTCGCAGGCCAGCGCCAGACCCAGCCCGCCACCCACGCAGGCCCCCTGGATCATGGCGATGGTCGGCTTCACGAAATCGGCCAGCCCATCCATGGCCCCCGCAATGTCGCCGGCATAGGCGGCGGTGCTTTCCCGCGTCTCATAGGCGGCTTCGAATTCGGAAATGTCGGCCCCGGCGGCGAAGGTTCCCTCCGCCCCCTGCACAACCAGCACGCGGATGGCGGGGTCCGCCGCCGCCTCATCCAGGCGCACACGCACCAGCCGCCACATTTCCTGCGACAGGGCATTACGCTTGGCAGGATGGTTCAGTATCAGCCGGCCGATACCATCGGCGTCGCGGCGCAGGATAACCTTGTCGGACATGTCACACCTTGTCTCTATCTCTCACCCGTCCGCGCGCCAACTTCCGGCGGATTTGCGGGTGGAACGCATATGGTATTTGAAGCGGTCAGGCCGGTAATGGGCGTGGATCAGCTGCACCGCGCGCCCATCCTTGTCTCGCATCACCCGTTCCACCCGCAGCAAGGGCGATCCGGAGGCCAGGTCCAGGGCGGCGGCCATCTGCGGTTCGGCGGCGACCGCCGTGATCCATTGCTCTGCCTCATGCGGGGTGGCACCGACCCGTTCCAGCAGGACCAGGGTGGGGATGCTTTCCATCTCCTCCCGGCTGATGCGGGCGGCGATGTCGGCGGGCATGTACTGGATCAGATAACTGAACGGCTCACCTGACAGTTTGCGCAGGCGCACGGCCCGCTGCACCGGGGTGCCGGTTTCGATGTCCAGCAAGACCGCCACGGCGGGCGGGGCCGGCATATCGGCCAGTTCCAGCACCTGCACCTGCGTCTCCAGCCCCATTGTTTTCAGGCTGTCGATCAGATTGTCGAAACTGCCATGGACCTGGGGCAGGGCGGCGGATGCGGTGACCAATGTGCCGCGTCCACGATGTCGGCTGACCAGATCATGGGCCGCCAGTTCGTTCAGCGCGCGTTTCACGGTGATGCGCGACACGTCGAACAGCCGGGAAAGTTCCTGTTCGCCGGGGATCACCGAATGGGCCGGGAATTCGCCCGTGCGGATTTTCTCCCGCAGCACCAGATAGATCTGGTGATAAAGCGGGACCGGTGCGCTGGGGTCCAGTTGATCCGGGCTCAATCCCGCCGGGGTCAATTCTTGGTCCATGAAGGGGCGTCCAGGGGGCATGGAAAGGGAATGCTCCCGACTTATCCGCATCTTATGCCTGCCGCACAAGGATGGCGTTGCGGTCGGGAGCATCCTTGTCTCATGCGGGCAAAGCGCGTGTCAGGTCGCGGGGCGTCACCCCGGCGGCCCTGGCCCGGTCCAGCACACCCTTCAGACTGTCGCCCAGTGCCTTGACGCGATAGGGCAGGCCGCTGACATAGGGGCGCACGGTCAGCGTGAGAAGGCGCAGGCTATTGAACCGGCCCGCCTCATCCAGAAGCCAATCGGCGGCGTCCGCCACCTGCGCGGCCCATTCATGCTCAGGCCGTGTGTAGTTGATCAGGATCTGCCAGTCGTCCAACTCATTGGATAGGGGCAGGGCCGCCAGATCGCCCGCCTCCGTCCGGAACCGGGTGGGCAGATCGTCATGCGCCCAATCCGCGAACCAATTGATGCCGTTGGCCGCCAGCCGGGCCGGCGTTGCGAAGCCCTCGGCCCGTGCCGGGCTCAACCACCCGTCGGGGCGATACCCGCAAGCCGTCTGGATCGTGTCCAGGGTACGGGTGATGTAGCCATCCTCCACCTCTGCGGACAGGCCGGAATGATGCAGGCTGTCCGTATCCCAGCCATGGGCACAGATATCGTGCCCATCCGACAGGACATCCCGCACCAGCTCCGGATAGCGGTCGGCCACCGCCCCCTGTACGGCGAACGTGGCGCGCAGGCCCAGCTTTCCGAACAGTTTCAGCAGACGATATGCACCGACGCGGTTGCCATAGTCACGGGTGGTGTAATGGCGCAGGTCGGGATAGGGCGTCTGCATGGCGCCCGGCGCCTTGAACGGCTGTCCCGACGGGTTCAGCGGGAAGAATTCCAGCGGTACAACCACCCACAGGCCCAGCGAAGACCCACCCGGCAGGGTGATGGGCGCGCGGTCGATGATGGGGGATGCCGGATAATGGTCATGGTCCGGACCGGCATGACGCTTGGCATAGGTGAAATAGCTGTCGGGCAGGATGCTCATCACAGGCCCCCCTGCGGATTGAAACCGGTACCGGGCCGTGCATTTCCTCGCCGTGCGATGTCGGCCAGCGACTGGTCGTAATGGTTGGCCATATAGAATTCGGCGATTTCCTTGGCCGTCGTCACCCAGACATCATCGCGGTGGCTGGTGATATAGCGCAGCGCCTCGCGGAACGGGCCGATCCGGTGCGGATGGCCGACAAGATAGGCGTGCAGCGGAATGCACATGACAGTCCCCGTCTCCGCCCCTTCCTCCAGCAACTGGTCGAAATGGCGCATCAGGGCGTCGGCATAGGCGCGCGGGCTCTGGTGATAGACGCCATAGGTGATGACGTCGTTGACCTCCAGGCTGTATGGCATGGAGATCAGGCGATTGCCGCCCTTTACCTTCAACGGTTGCGGCTGGTCGTCTTGGAACAGGTCGCAGCTGTACCAGAACCCGTATTCGGCCAGCAGGTCGAGCGTGCGTTCGGTATGGGTCAGCGCTGGCGCCAGATAGCCCCGGATGCGCTGCCCCGTGGCATCCATGACGGACTTGATACTGTCTTCCAGCACGGCGCGTTCCTGCGCCTCATTCATGTTGTAGGAATAGCGGGTATTGTAGATGCCGTGGCTGAAGAATTCCCAGTCGCGCTCCACGCAGGCGCGGATGATCTCCGGATGGTGGTCCAGCATGGCGACGGACAGGCTGATGCTGCCGCGCACCTTGAACTCGTCCATCACTTCCATCAGCCGCCAATGTCCGACCCGGTTGCCCCAGTCGCGCGCCGAATAGGGCACGATGTCGGGATGCGGACGGCCCCAGGGCTTGCGCGACGGGTTGACGGGCGGGTCCAGCTCATAGAACTCGATATTCGGGGCCACCCAGAAGGCGACCTTCTTGTTGCCCGGCCAAGTGATCTTTGGCCGGTCGCGGTAGGGCCAGAAATCATAGAGATTGGGATCGCTGTGCATCACTTCCGTCCTCCCGCTCAACCGGCCAGGGCCGCCAGATGGGCGTCCACTTCCGCCACGTTCACCACGTCGGCATATTTCAGCAGAAGGTCGGTCAGGTTGGCGTAGTGATAGCTTTCATGCTTATCCGCCACGCATTCCTCCGCCACGATGGTGCGATAGCCGTGGGACAGGCTGTCCACTGCCGTGGCACGCACGCAGCCTGACGTGCTGCCGCCCGTCACGATAACCGTATCGACTTTGTGCCAGACCAGATAGCTGGGCAGCGGCGTTTCGAAAAAGGCCGATGGCATCCGCTTGTCAAAGACGAAGTCAACGGCCCGGTCGATTTCCACCCGCGGGTCGAAGGCGTGGCGGTCGCTGTCGGCCTTGATGTTCTGCAGGCTGTCGGGCGTGTTGGTGCGGGTCCCCCAGACGCCGGCATCGCCTGCATCCGCCTTGTACATCACGCGGGTCCAGATGACAGGCATGCCCAGCCGGCGGGCGGCGGCACTGATCCGGTTCACATGGGCGATCTGATCCGGGTCGGTGACATAGGCGGTCCTGGGGAACAGGTCGGGCCGCGTATAGGCCTGCTGGAAATCGACATTCACGATGGCGACCCGGTTGCCGAAGCCGAACTTCGCGCGGGCGGGGTTGGCCTTCACCTGTTCAAACAATTGGCGGGCCGTCTTCTCTTCCCGCACCATCGTCGGCTCGAACCGCATCGTATTGTCTTTCCATCTGATAAGTGACCTGCCCCTGTTTCCGACAGACTGGCGGGTTTTGAAATGGCCGCCGCCGAAATCATCTGTCAGGTGGACAGGGATGCCCCGCCCTGTGGACGGATCCAGGGGGCATGGTCGCAATTGGCAGCACAGCCTCTGTCCGCTGGGTGGATGGGGTGATGGAAATTTCCCGCCGCCCAGCATTCCCATTGGTGAACGCCGACTGTGTCATGATAAAGACATATCATTATATCATTTAAAGCCGGGGGCGTGCATGTCTGTCGATCGGTCTGAATTCAGGCAAGGCTGGAAGGTGGTCGCCGCCTCCGCCCTTGGCATCGGTACCGGGCTGTCGCCCATTCCCTTCTATACGATGGGTGTCTTCGTGGCGCCGCTATCGGCGGAATTCGGCTGGGGCGTCGATCAGATCATGCTGGCGCTGATGATCATGACCCTGGGGGCCATGGTGATGGGCCCGGTAGCCGGCTTGGCAGCAGATAAGTTCGGTGTCCGACGCGTCGTGCTGATCTCCGTTGCGCTGTTCGGTCTGACATTGGCTGGCTTCGCGCTTTCGAACGGATCGTTGACGCTGTTCTACATCAACTGGATGCTGATGGCGGCGCTGGGGGCGGGCACCCTGCCCATCACCTGGACGCGGGCCGTCAATAACTGGTTCAACGCCAATCGTGGCCTGGCCCTGGGATTGTCGCTGCTGGGCACGGGCCTGTTCGGGGCGTTTGCCAAGCTTTATGCCAATTACCTGATCGGCGTCGTCGGCTGGCGTATGGCCTATGTCGGTCTGGCACTGTTGCCGCTGCTGCTTGCGCTGCCGGTTGCATATTTCCTGTTCCACGACGTGACGGACAAGGGGGCAACGGGGGCACCGGCCAAGGTGGCGCGTCGCGGCTTCACCCTGCGTCAGGCGCTGCGCACCTATCGGTTCTGGGTGCTGGCCATCGCCTTCGTGCCCATCGCCTTCGCTGTTGGCGGCCCGATCCCCAATCTGGAAAAGATACTGGGCTCCAAGGGGTTGGATGCGCAGCAGGCAGTGCAAATCGCCAGCCTGATCGGCCCGTCGGTCATTGCGGGCCGCCTGATCGGTGGTTGGCTGATCGACCGGTTCTGGGCACCGGGTGTGGCCTTTGTGCTGCTGGCTCTCCCTGCGGCGGCCTGTCTGCTGCTGACAGGCGACGGGGTTACCGCCACGCCTGCCATTGTGGCAGTCCTGCTGATCGGGTTCGCGGCGGGTGTCGAATACGACATCCTGGCCTTCATGGTCAGTCGCTATTACGGCATGCGGTTCTATGGTGCCATCTACGGCATGATGTACGGCTTCTTTGCGTTCGGTGCGGGTTTCGGTCCCTTCATTTTTGGCCGGATGTTCGTACAGAGCGGTCATTACGACACGGCCTTGCTGTACGGCGCCATTGCCCTGCTGGCCGGTGCGGCCATGCTTCTGACGATGGGCCGCTACCCCACACCGGAAAGCCTGCCCGGCGATGATGCCCGGCCTGTGACGGAGGGGTGAGGAAATGGGCCTTTCCCTTGTTGAGAAGCTTTGGGCGCGCCACTGCGTCGCCGATCTGGGTGACGGGACCGACCTTCTTTATATCGACCGTGTGCTGCTGCATGAACGGACGGGTTCCATGGCGCTAAAGGGGCTGAAGGAACAGGGCCGCGCCGTGCGCCATCCCGACCGCGCCTTTGTCTGCATGGACCATATCGTCGATACGCTGCCGGGGCGCAGCGATACGACCATCATGCCCGGTGGTACTGCCTTCATCCAGGAAACAAGGGCGGCAGCAGCAGAGGCCGGCATCCGTGTCTTCGATATCGGTGATGACCGCCAGGGCATTGTGCATGTCGTCTCCCCAGAACAAGGCATTGCACTGCCGGGCGCCACGCTGGTCTGTCCCGACAGCCATACCTGCACGCAAGGCGGTCTGGGCGCCTTGGCCTGGGGCATCGGGTCGACAGAGGCCGCCCACGCGCTGGCCACACAGACGCTGGTCGTTAAGCGGCCCAAGACCATGCGCGTGCGATTCGACGGAGCGCTGCCCCCAGGCGTGGGCGCAAAGGACATGATCCTGCACCTGATCGCGGCCCATGGGGCGGGCGGCGGGGCGGGCTACGCCATCGAATTTACAGGGTCTGCGGTGTCTGCCCTGTCGGTTGAGGCGCGCATGACCCTCTGCAACATGGCCGTTGAATTTGCGGCCTGGACAGGGCTGGTGGCGCCGGACGCCAAGACCATCGACTGGGTAAAGGGTCGCCCCTTCGCGCCCAAGGGGGATCTATGGGATGAAGCCGTCGCCGACTGGCGGGGACTGGTCAGCGATGCGGATGCGGTCTTTGACAAGGAAATCCGCATCGATTGTGCCGATATAGCCCCCACCATCACCTGGGGCACCAGTCCACAGCATGCGGTGCCGCTGACCGGTCATGTTCCCCACCCTGACCACGCCACCGACGCCACAGCAGCACAGGCGCGGCGCCGGGCGCTGGATTATATGGGCCTGAAGGCGGGCGATGCGCTGATCGGCCTGCCCATCGACGGTGCCTTTATCGGCAGCTGCACCAACAGCCGCCTGCCGGACCTGCGCGCCGCCGCCGCCGTATTGAAGGGCCGCAAGGTTGCTGCCGGTGTGCGCGCCATCTGCGTGCCCGGCTCCATGCAGGTGAAAGCGGCGGCGGAGGCGGAGGGGCTGCATGTCGTGTTCCAGGCCGCCGGCTTTGAATGGCGTGAAAGCGGCTGTTCCATGTGCTTCTTCGCGGGCGGCGAACATTTCGGCAAGGGGGAGCGTGTCGTCACCTCCACTAACCGCAATTTCGAAAACCGCCAGGGACCGGGCACCCGCTCACATCTGGCCAGTCCCGTGACCGTGGCCGCCTCTGCCATTGCCGGCCATATCGCCGATCCGCGGTCATTTCTGGGGGAGGGGTGAATCATGCAGAAATTCACCCGCCTGACCGGCGTCGCCGCCCCGCTGTTCCGCGCCAATGTCGATACTGACGCCATCATCCCCTCCAGGGAGATGAAAAAAGTATCGAAGGAAGGGTTGGGCGAGGGCATGTTCGCAGACTGGCGCTACAGCGATGTGGCGAATAGGGTCGAGAATCCGGAATTCATCCTTAACTGGCCCTGCTTTCGTAAGGCGCCGATCCTGTTGGCCGGTCCCAATTTTGGCTGTGGCTCGTCACGCGAACATGCCGTCTGGGCGCTGCAGGATTACGGCATTCGCTGCGTCATCGCGCCCAGCTTCGGTGCGATCTTCCAGGGCAATTGCGTGCGTAACGGCATTCTGCCGCTGGTGCTGCCGGAACCATCGGTGGCGGCATTGGCGCAGGCGGGCACGCCACAACTCCTGACCGTCGATCTGGCGGCGCAGAGTGTGCGCGTGCCTGATGGCACTGAACTGCCTTTCACCATCGCGCCCGCCGACAAGGAAATGCTGCTGGAAGGGCTGGATGCCATCGGCGTCACCCTGAAACGGCTGCCCGCCATCAGGGATTTCGAAGGCAGCTACCGCGCTCGCAATCCGTGGCTTTTCTTCTGACTTTCAGCGTTCGAGGTTTTTCATGTCGCAGGACGACAAAGCCGCCACCCCGTTGCCCCTGGCTGGATTGAAGGTGGTGGAATTCACCCACATGGTCATGGGGCCCACTGTGGGCATGGTGCTGGGCGACCTGGGTGCCGATGTGGTGAAGGTGGAACCGATCGGGGGCGACAATACCCGTCGCCTGCTGGGCTCTGGTGCCGGCTATTTCCCCATGTATGGCCGCAACAAGCGCAGCCTGTCGGTGGACCTGAAATCGCCGGAAGGCAAGCAGATTGCCTTTGACATGATCGACAGGGCCGATGTTCTGATCGAGAATTTCCGCCCTGGTGCCATGGATGCGCTGGGTTTCGGGGAAGCGGCGCTGAAGGCGCGCAATCCCGGCCTGATCTATTGCTCGGCCAAGGGCTTCCTGTCCGGCCCCTATGAACATCGCGCCGCCCTGGATGAGGTGGCGCAGATGATGGGCGGCCTTGCCTATATGACCGGTCCGCCGGGCCGTCCCCTGCGGGCCGGGGCGTCGGTGATCGACGTGATCGGTGGCCTGTTCGGTGTCATCGGCGTGCTGGCCGCCCTGATCCAGCGCGGTACGCTGGGCCGGGGTCAGACCGTGAAATCGGCTCTATATGAGAATTGCGTGTTCCTGGTGGGACAGCACATGGCCCAGTATGTCGTGACCGGCACCGCTGCGCGCCCCATGCCCGTGCGTATCTCCGCTTGGGCCATCTATGACCAGTTCCAGACCAAGGACGAGCAGACCGTCTTTGCCGGCGTCGTCACGGATGGTCAATGGGTCGGCTTCTGCAAGGCATTCGGTCTGGACGATTTCGCCGCTGAAGAGACGCTGGTCAAGAATAATGGCCGGGTGCAGGCCCGCGACCGGATCATTCCGCGCGTGCAGGACTTGTTCCGCACTTTTACTAAGGCCGAGCTGCTGACCAAATTGGAAGAGATCGGCCTGCCTTTTGCCCCCATCAACCGGCCCGAGGATCTGTTCGATGATGCGCATCTGACGGCATCGGGCGGTTTGCTGGACCTGCATCTGCCCGATGATCAGCGCCCGATCCGCCTGCCGGCTTTGCCGGTGGAGATCGACGGGCACCGGCCCGCTATCCAGCATGATCTGGCCAAGCCCGGCCAGCATACGGGGGAGGTGCTGGCAGAGTTGGGCTATGACCCGGCCCGCATCGCCGACCTGTTGTCGCGCGGTCTTGTTGTCCAGGCGGAGGGTTAAACCATGGCTGGTAGCTACATCGAAATCTCCGAGGTCGGTCCTCGCGACGGGCTGCAGAGCATCAGCCCCATCATGCCGACCGAGGCGAAAAAGGCCTGGATCGCAGCGGAAGCCGCCGCCGGCGTGCGGGAGATTGAGGTCGGGTCCTTCGTTCCGGCCAAGATACTGCCGCAACTGGCTGACACGGCTGAACTGGTAGCCTTCGCCCGCACCATCCCCGGCCTGACGGTCGCGGTGCTGGTGCCCAACCTGAAGGGAGCCGAGGCCGCCGTGGCCGCTGGCGCCCACAAGATCACCATTCCGCTCTCGGTCAGCGAGACGCACAGCCTGCGCAATGTCCGCCGCACCCATGCGCAGATGCTGGAAGAAACAGCCGCCATCGCCGCCCTTATCAAGGCGCAGCCAGAGGGCAGCCGGCCCAAGTTCGAAGGCGGCCTCTCCACCGCCTTCGGCTGCACCCTGGAGGGTGTGGTACCCGAAGCCAAGGTGCTGGAGATCGCCGAGGCACTGATGAAGGCCGGCTGTGATGAGGTCGGTCTTTCCGATACTACCGGTTACGCCAATCCGGCCCAGGTGAAGCGCCTGATACGCGCCGTTCGCGGTGTGGTGGGCGACCATGCCTGTTCCGGTGTTCATCTGCACAACACCCGCGGCCTGGGCCTTGCCAACGCCCTGGCGGCACTGGATGAAGGCATCACCACCCTGGATGCATCGCTGGGGGGGATCGGCGGCTGCCCCTTCGCTCCTGGTGCGTCCGGCAATGTCGTGACCGAGGATCTGGCCTTCATGCTGGCCGCCATGGGCTATGAGACCGGCGTGGACCTGGAGAAGTTGCTGGCGGTACGGGATATCGTGAAGGCTGCCTTGCCGGGCACGGAGATGTATGGCTTCACTCCGGATGCGGGATTGCCAAAAGGGTTCCAAGGGGCGTGGGGGGTCTGACCCCCATAGCCTCACCTTCATCACCCTTCATGATATTCACTAGCTTGTGAGTGAAAATAAGATCGACTATATAGTGGCATCTCAAGAACAGGGAGGTGCCACGAAATGGCGTTGAAGGACCGTATCGCGATTGTCACGGGTGCTGGTGGCGGATTGGGCCGTCAGCATGCGCTGTTCCTGGCCCGACAGGGCGCCAAGGTCGTTGTCAATGATCTGAGCCAGGAAGCAGCCGATGCTGTGGCTTCGGAGATAGTGGTGGCGGGTGGCGATGCCCTGGCCGTTGCTGGATCGGTGACGGACGAGGCGGCGGTGGCGACGCTTGTGTCCCGCACGATGGCGCAATGGGGCCGGATCGACATCCTGGTCAATAATGCCGGCATCCTGCGTGATAAGAGCTTTGCCAAGATGGGGCTGGATGATTTCCGTGTCGTCCTGGATGTGCATCTGATGGGTGCCGTCATCTGCACCAAGGCGGTGTGGGAGATCATGCGGACCCAGCGGCATGGCCGCGTCGTCATGACCACATCCTCCTCCGGCCTGTATGGCAATTTCGGGCAGGCCAATTATGGTGCCGCCAAAATGGCGCTGGTCGGCCTGATGCAGACGCTGGCCATCGAGGGCGAGAAATACAATATCCGCGTCAATTGTCTGGCCCCGACCGCCGCCACCCAGATGACCGATGGCGTGCTGTCAGATGACAGTCTGGAACGGTTGCACCCGTCACTGGTCAGTCCGGCCCTGCTGCCGCTGGTGTGCGATGACGCGCCGACGCGGACCATCCTGTGCGCTGGCGGCGGCAATTTCGCTGCGGCCAACATTACAATGACCCAAGGCTGCTATATCGGCAGCGGACCACAAGCCGGGGCCCAGGTCTTGACGCGTCTGGACGAGGTCACGGACCGCACCGGGGAGATCGTGCCCGGATACGGCTTCATGCAGGCAGAACGTGAACTGGCGGCCAGTGGCTGGAGTCAGCCGGTCATGGCCGTGGCGCGGTAACCTGCGATAGGGGGAGGGGCATCACCCCTCCCGCACCTTGCAGACCTCTTTGAAGCCAGCGGCCATGAAGGCGGCCATACGGGCTTTCACGGCGGCGAAATCATCGGACTTGCAGAGACCGCCCGACAGCTTGTCCATCAGTTCGGCCCCCCATTCCGGGGTATTGGCAACCTGTGCGCCCAGGGCGGCGTAGTTTTTCCAGCCCTCCCCGCCCTCGATATAGAGGTCAAGGTCAGTGTCCAGGAAGGCGTGTAGCGCTCCTTCTACCGTAGGCTTGCCGGCAGTGGCCTTTTCATATTCATCTAGCACGGTCATCCGCCGCTCGCTGGTAACCGCGGCGCGGCGCGCGAAGACGGCGTCGAACAGCTTCTTCTTGTCCTCGAAATAGTAATTCAGCAGCGTGTGGTGAACACCCACGCGCTGCGCTACATCCTTTAGCGTGACGCCATAGAGACCGTGCTTGGAGAAAAGGTACTCGGCCTCGTCGAGGATCTGTTCCATCATCTCCGCGCGCTGCTCCGCCTTGGTGGAGCGCCGGCGGGATTTCACCTGTTCAGACACCGGTTCGTCTTTCCGTCATTGCCAGTACAGTGGCGGAAGACGCGTGGGGCGCCTCCGCCAATTCAACCGCCACCATATTGAACCCGCAGGCGGATTTTGTCGATCTTGCCGGTTCCCGCCAGCGGCATGGCATCCAACCGGATTACGGCATCGGGCAGCCACCAGGGGGCGACCTTGCCATGCAACGGGGCCAGCAGCCCCTCATCATCGATGCTGTCCCGTGTTTCCACCAGCAGGATGGGCCGTTCGCCCCATTTGGGGTGGGACCGCCCGATGACGGCGACCAGCGACACTTCCGGCAATGCACCGACCAGCGCCTCGATCTCTGCCGGATTGATCCATTCGCCGCCAGATTTGATCAGATCCTTGGCCCGGCCCGTGATCATCAGGTTGCCGCGCCCGTCAATACGGGCCAGATCGCCGGTGGGGAACCAGCCTTCTGCATCGGTGGCCGGTACCTCCTGCCCGAAATAGCGGTCGATGACGGCGACGCCGCGTACCCGAAGATGCCCCTCCACCCCCCGCTGCTGGGGCAGCGGTTTGCCATCCGCGTCGGTCAACAGCAGATCCACGCCCACCGATGGCCGGCCAGACAGGGCCGCGTCACGCGCCCCATCGGTGGCGGGGGCGACTGTGCCGGATGGTGACAGTTCGGTCATGCCCCAGCTGGTTTGCACGATGACGCCCAGTCGCCGTTCGATCCGTTCCATCAGGGCCGGGGGCAGGGGGGAACCGCCGACGATGATCCGTTCCAGACTGGGCAGTTCCCCACCCGTGGCATCCAGATGTTCGACCAGCCCCAGCCAGACGGTGGGCACGCCCACGCCGACCGTGACGCCCTCGGATGCGATCAGCCGGGCCAGGCTGGCCCCGTCCGTGTGCCGGCCCGGCAGCACCAGCCGCCCGCCCACAGCCGGTACCGCAAAGGGCAGGCCCCAGGCATTGGCGTGGAACATGGGGACTGCAACCAGCACGCTGTCACGCCCGGACAGGGCCATGACATCGGTCTGCAGCAGTTTTAACGTGTGCAGGAAACTGGATCGGTGGGTGTAGGTCACGCCCTTTGGTGCACCCGTTGTGCCCGATGTGAAGCAGAGGCCCGATGGCGCCGTCTCCGCAAACCCGCCCCAGGCAGCGCCACGGGTGGCAGTGCCAATCTGCGGTTCCAGTTCGGTGGCCAACGGCCAGTCATCAGGGGCGGTCCCATCGATCACCAGCACCTGGACGATGCCGGGCGCCTGTGCCGTCACCTGCCGGGCAAGGGGCACAAGGTCGGCGCTGACCACCAAGATGCGCGCCTGCGACTGGCCCAGCATCGTCGCCAGCTGTGGGGCCGTCAGGCGGGGGTTGAGGGTGTGGCAGACGGCACCCGCGCCCATGATGGCGTACCAGACCTCCACATGCGCCTGGCTGTTCCAGGCCATTGTTGCCACCCGGTCGCCCCGCCGCATGCCATGACCGGCCAGGATGGCGGTGACGCCCAGGGCACGGTCCATCAGGTCGGCATAAGAAATGCGGGTCGGCTCTCCCCCTTCGCGTGCCGTCACCAGCACCGCATCGGGGTGCCATTTGGCGGCATGGCGCAGGAACTGGTCCAGCGTCAGGGGGAAATCCTGCATGGTTCCGTCCAGCATCAGCAGACATTCCCCTTGGGCGGCAACACGGGTGAGGCGACGCCAGTATTCCAGTTCCAGGCCAGGGTGCCGGCGGCCCGGCGGCGGCAGACGGCGGTTTCATGCAGGGCGAACATGCCCGGCCGCAGGCGCACCCCCGGCTTCGGCGTGCCGGCAAAGGCCATATAGCCCTCATCCTTGCCGAAGGCGGGCCATGCCGGCTGTCCATCGGCCACGGGCTTACCGGTGCGGGCAAAGCTGGCCCAATAGCGGGTCATCGCCGCCGACAGCCGGCGTTCGGCGGCATTATCAGGCACCTTGGGCCACAGCGGCGGGGTGCGGTCGGCGGTGCCGAAGACATAAGGGATTTCGGCGGCATGGAAGGCGTGCAGCCCATGTTCGTCCGCCGCCGGATAGCCATGGTCGAAGATGTAGAGATACGCACTCTGCCCCAGGGCCGTCTGGTTGCGGGCCAGCCGTTCCGAGGTCCAGCCATACAGCGCGTCGCGGGTGGTCGCCAGCATGCTTTCCTCGACATTGCTGGCCGGATAAAGCCGCAGGAACAGGTCGGCCAGATCGCTATAACGTTCGCGGATCATCGCCTCATAGGCGGCTTCATCCGCAGGTTTCGGCGGCAGCAGGAAACGCAGGGAGCGGATTTCCCCGCTGTTGAACCCGGTCAGGATGGGCACCGGCGCCTGCTGCCCCTTGTCGAATATCTCGACCAACTGTGCCGGCAGCACCTTCCCATCGACCGTGCCGAAGGGGATGTAGCCGGCCTTCACCGCTTCCGCCGTCAGGGTCTCTGGGTCCATGGCACGCAATGCGGCGATGTCGGTGGCCCCGACCTTGCCGGCGACATAGGCACCGATGGCTTCCGCCGCGAATTCGCCGTTGCGGGGCTGTTTCAGCTCCGGCGTGGAGATCATATAGGCGCTTTGCGCGATGGCCTTGCCGAACAGGCCCTTGGCCTGGGGCGCGGCCATCAGATACATGACCGACAGGGCGCCGGCGGACTCCCCCGCCACCGTGACATTGCCGGCATCACCGCCAAAGGCAGCGATATTGTCGCGCACCCAGCGGAGGGACGCGATCTGGTCCAGCAGGCCGTAATTGCCGGAAATCCCGTCCGGGTTCTCCGCACTCAACCCCGGATGCGCCAGATAGCCCAGGATGCCCAGCCGGTAATTGATGGAGACGACGATCACCCCCTGCTTGGCCAGGGCTGAGCCGTCATACATGTCCTCATGCCCATAGCCGCCGGTCAGCGATCCGCCATGGATCCAGACCAGCACGGGGGCGTTCTTTGCCCCCTCCGGTGCCCATATATTCAGGAACAGGCAATCCTCTCCCATCTCCTTGGGCGGGTTGGCGTAAATGCTGGCCAGACGCGGGCGCGGCTGCACGCAAGCACGGCCAGCCTCCCCCGCATCGCGCACGCCGGTCCAGGCGGGGAAGGGCTCTGGTCTCTTCCATCGCCGTTCGCCCATAGGTGGCTGGGCGTAGGGAATGCCCTTGAAGATGGTAACTCCATCCTTGGCGCGGCCCAGCAGGGTGCCCGCCGGGGCAGTGACGGTGGGATGGTCCTGCGCCATGGCGGCAAAGGACAGGAGGGCCGCCGCTGTGCAGGCGCCCAGGCGAAGGGAAAGGCGCATCAGTGGCCTCCGTTCCGGTGTGCCATGCCCTTCAAAACCCGCGCCAGCATCAAAAACATGCCGATGGCCAGGAAGTAGAAGGGGATCAGGGTGTAAAAGGCGATTTGCAGGGAATTGTCGGGGTTGGTGGCCCGGAAATAGTCGCTGGCCGCCCCCAGATATGTCGGACCCAGCCCCAGCCCGATCAGGTTCATGACCAGCAGCAGCAGCGCCCCCGACATTACCCGCTGGTTGGGTCGCACCGCCTCCTGCACCAGGGCCACGGCGGGCGACAGGTAGAAATAGTTGAAGAAGGTCGGCCCGATTAGGAACAGCAGCGCCAGTTCCCATCTCGGCGCCCAAACGAAGCCCGTGAAGAACGGCACCGCGCCCAGCAGACCCACGGCCGGGATCAGGGCATAGGCCTGCCGGTAGCGCACAGAGTACCGGTCGATCAGGCGGCCCGACGCATACATGCCCAGGCTGATGCCCACCCCGATCAGCAGCGCGTAATAAAGCGCCACCTCCTGCAGGCTCATCCCCTTTTCCCGCATCAGGAAAAGGACGGTGAAATTCATCACCGCATAGGTGACGAACTGTGTGGCCCCACAGGCAAGCGACAGCAACACCAGATCCTTGCGGCCAAAGAACATGGAGACGGTTTCCATGAACCCGGCCTTTTCCATCGGGGCCGGCGCCACACCCGCCGCCGGCTGGTCCAGCCCGCCGCGTTTGGGTTCCCGGATGGTGGCCCAGACCACGATCGCCGCCACAATGCCCACCACTCCCAGCACGACAAAGGCGCTGCGCCAGCTATAGGCAGCGGCGATAGAGGCCCCAAACGCTACGCCCATGGCCTGCCCCAGCGGCGGACCCAGATTGAACAGGCCCAAAGCCGTGCCCCGCCGGCCTGGCGCAAAATAGTCGGTGATGATGGCATAGGAGGGGGGAACACCCCCGGCCTCGCCCACCCCCACCGCCATGCGGGCGGCCACCAACTGCGGATATGTGGCGGACAGACCGCAGGCGACCGTCGCCGCACTCCACAGGGCGCACGCAATGGACAGCACTTTCACCCGGTTCGCCCGGTCGGCTAGCCAGGCCACGGGGATGGAGATGGTGCAGTAGAAAAGCGCGAAATAAAGCCCGCTGATCAGGCCCAGCTGCCCGTCGGTAACCCCCAGATCATCCTGGATGGGCTTGGCCAGGATCGACAGCAGCTGCCGGTCCAGGAAGTTCAGCACATAGACGAAGCACAGCGCACCCAGCACATACCAGGCGCGGGCGTCCGGCGGCGGATGAGCCGCCGGCGCTTGCAGGGGGGAAGGGGCCGCCTTCATGGCTTAATACTCATAGCCGATGCGGATGCCCACGGTGCGCGGCCGCATCGTGCCGAAGCGGCTGGCCAGGAAGGCCTCCGGGTGGATGTAGGTGATCGAGTGATCGTCGAACAGGTTCTCCACATAAGCGGTCGCTGTCCAGTTCCCCTTGGTGACCCCGAAGCTGGCATTGACGTTGCTGTAGCTGTCGGTCTTGCCATAGGTCGGGCTGACCCGGTTCGGGGCACCCGGCACATTGGGGAAGGAGGAGGGGAAGGATCCGACATGCTGCCAGTTGGCGGTGGTGAAGCCATCCAGTTCCGGTGCCAGATTGAACCAGTACTGGGCGAAGACCGATCCTTGGAAGCGTGGCGATGACAGGCGGGCGCCCTTCACCGCCCCGTAAATGGCTGCCTCCGCCGCCGACAGTTTCGTCACCTTGGCATCGTTCACCGATCCGTTCAGCCCGATGGTCAGGCCCGTGGCCGGCACGGCGGCGATTTCGAACTCAATGCCCTTGCTGCGCGCCGCCCCGATATTGGTGGCGAACTGCACGCTGTCGGAGGTGCGGTTGGCCTGTACCTGGATGTTCTTCCAGTCGATGTAATAGGCCGCCAGATGCGCCGTCAGCTTGCCGTTCAGCCAGCGCCCTTTCAGCCCCAGCTCATAGTTGGTCAAATCGTCCGAACTGGCGCCATAGGGGATAATCAGGTCGTTGGCGTTCACTACGCTGGGCCGCCCGGCATAGGCATTGACCACAGGTGCGCGAAAGCCGGTGGAAACGCTGGCATAGGTGGTGATGGGGTCATTGACCCGATATGACGCGCTGACCTTGTAGGAGGGCTTGGACCCCTTGGCCTTGACGCCAGTCGCCGCGGGAATGGGCACCATGGCCAGCGGCCCGGACTGGCCCGTCAGGGCATAGGTCAAATAGGCGGAGTTATAGCCGCCCTCCGTAAAGCCTTGTGCGTCTAGCTTTCCATAGCGCAGACCACCAGTGAGCCAGAATTTCTCATTCACATGATAGGTCAGCTCACCGAACCCGGCTAGTTCGTGCGAGATCGTATGGACATACTGGCGCTGGTAATATTCGTCCGGCAAGCCGGTGATGCGGCGCACGGCCAGGAAGGCCGGCGACGAACGGTAGAAATAATCCACGTCGTGCCGACGATCCAGGAAGAAGCCGCCGATGGTCCAGTCCCAATCCCCACCGGGATCAGACGCCAGCCGCACCTCCTCCACGAACGTATCCTGGTAGCCATTGGCATCCAGGCCGAACGCGATAGCCTGATTGAAGGTGCCCGCCAGATCGACCCAGAACTTCTGATCGAAGGTGGAATATGTCGTTGAACTGGTCAGCTTGGCGCCATCGAACTGATAATCGATGGTGGCGTTATAGCTGGTCAGCACGCCGGAATAGAGATCGGGCCGGTCGGAGATGCGCTTCTCCCGGCCCAGCGACGGGCTGGTCAGCGAACTGTCGCGCGGGTTGCTGTCCTCCCGTGAGGCCAGCAGCCGCACCGACATCCGGTCCGACGGCTTCCATTGCAGGATGGCCCGTCCGCCCCAGCTTTCCAGGGTGTTGGAATTGTGGATGCCGGTGCCGACATTATCCAGATAGCCTTCCTCATGCCGGTAGAAGCCGACGACGCGCAGCGCCAGTTCATCCTCCACCAGTGGCGTGTTCAGCATCAGGTTATAGCGCTGACGCAGGCTGTCCGACCCGGTCAGGCCGAAATCTACCTGACCCGCTGCATCAAACTTCCGCAGATCGGGGCTCTTGGTCAGGACGCGCATAGCACCCGACAGAGAGCCAGAACCGAACAGTGTCCCCTGCGGTCCGCGCAGGAACTCAACCCGCTCTACATCGAACAGGGTCGGGTCAAGAACGGTTGTGTTGCCGATGGTGGAAATGGGCAGTTCGTCGATATAGACGGCCACCGTGCTTTGCAGGTTAGCCCCATAGCCGTTGGTGGCGATGCCGCGTGCCGTGAAGTTATTGAAGTTGGCGCTGGGCCGGTTCAGCACCACACCCGGCGTCTCCCGGGCCAGTCCCTCATACCCGACCACGCCCTTGATGTTCAGGTCTTCCTGCGAGAAGGCGGTGATGGACAGCGGCACTTCGCTGATATTCTGGGCGCGGCGGGTGGCGGTGACGATGATTTCCTGCAACGCATCTTCCTGCGTCGCGGCCTTGCGGGCGGGCGCGGTGTCCTGCGCCAGGGCATGGGTCGAAATCGTAGTCAGCGCGACCGCGCAGGCGGACGCGAGCAGCTTGGCCCTCATGTGAAGCGTTCTCCCTATTGGCCGCCGGTCGTTTCGCCAGCGTGCTTGAAGGGAAGAATGGGGCAAGCACTTGCCTCTGTCAACATTCACTATCGTGTGTGTGAATATTAATGATTTGATTAGCACCACCATGCCCGCTCGCTCCTCAGGAGCATGACATGCGGGCGATTTATGAAGAAAACGGTGGCATGAAATGGCACCGGCGGAACGATCAAAATCGTCCCGCCGGACCCTGTCAGAATGTTGAACGTGGCACCCAGCCCCGGTCGGAGGCCTAGTAGGACCCGTCCCTAACCGCCTTGATGTCGTTATCGGACAGGGGGCGCAGGACGATATTGCGGAAGCTGATTTCCGCAGCCTCGATCTCCAAGGCGATGCGGCCACCAGTGAGGGAACGCCATTCGGCGGGGTTATCCTCGCGCCGTGTGCGCATCGCGAACAGGGTCGTGACGATCCGGCCATTCACCAGATGTGCGGCCTGGTCCCCGAATGCGATCAAATCAAGCTGGTTCCAGCTGTCCAGCCGCTCGAAATCGCCCGTCTTGCGGAACCATTGGCGTTCGATCGGGCCGGCTTTGATGGGCGGCACATATTCACGCGGAAAACTGGGCGGATAGCTGGGCCACAGGGCTGTGCCGCCCAGGTTCGGACCTTCCAGGGCCTGGGTGTTGATCATGATGGCGTCGCCGACATCCGTTTCCTCTACCTGGAATTCCACAGAATCAGGGTAGAGAACGCCGCGTGTGGCCTTCATATGGTAGAGGATGCCGCTGTTGCGCTTGGCCAGACGGCGCGGAGCGAACCGTCGTTCGCCCCATTTGAATTCCAGGCGCAGATGGTAGTTGCCATATTCCTGCGCGGTGGCCAGATGGCCGAAACCGACCTTGCCATCCCCCTGAAATGTCGGCCCGAGCACATGCAGGGTCCCATCCTGGATATCCAGCACTCCACCAGTATCGGTGTCGCCCACCCCGTCTTGAAAGAAGGTCCAGCCGGACAGGTCCTTGCCATTGAACAGCGGTATCCAGCCGGCCTCCGGGCCAGCTTGCGCCTGACGCATCGCGATGGGGGACAGGGCAGTGGCCAACGCGCCCCCCAATCCCATCCCCATCAGATGGCGGCGGGATATCGGTTGCGGCATGGCTGGCTTCCCTGGCAAGGCATGGGCGAGATTTGCCGACATGCGCGATTACGGACGAAGGCGATCGAAATAGGTGGCGGCCTGATCGGCTGTCAGTTCTTGTTTCAAATCCCAATGTTCCCGGATCAGGCCATCCTGCCAGCGGAAGATATCCATCACCGCCGCGCGTATCCCGGTTCCGACACGCACATCCAGCATCACGATGGACAAGGCACCCTGATTGATGGTGCTGACAGGATGGATCAGGAAGTCCGGGCGCGCAAACATCGGTTCCAGCACCTTGATGGCGGCCTCGCGGCCCTGTGCCATGCCGTTGCTATGCTGGATGTAATCGTCAGCGACATACTGTTCGAAGGCTTTGCGCACCTGCTTCTGCCGATAGAACAGGGTGCAGAACATGTCGAGTGCCGGCGGGGCCGTGGCCTGCGCCCCGCCCGCCGCCATCAGGGGCAGGATACCGGCCAGGGACAGGAACTGCTTTCGGTCCAGCATGGCGTCAGATCCGCCCTTCCTTCAGCATCGTCACCGCCGTGTCACAGGCCCTGGCCGTCATGGCCATATAGGTCAGCGACGGGTTCTGACAGGCGGACGACGCCATGGCGGCACCATCGGTCACAAACACGTTGGGCACGTCATGCAACTGGTTCCAGCGGTTGGTGACCGATGTGCGCGGATCATATCCCATCATGGCCCCGCCCATCTCATGGATGGCACTGCCGCCCACGCCCGGACGGTTTAGCGACATGATCACCTTGCCGCCAGCGGCGGTCAGCATGGCGCTGGCCTCTTTCCCGGCGTCGGTCAGGGCCTTGTGCTCATTCTCGCCATGGGTGAAATCCACCTGCAGCAACGGCGCACCGAACTGATCCACCTTCACCGGGTCAAGGCGCAGACGGTTGGTTTCCCGCGGCAGGCTTTCGGCGAAGGTGACCAGCACCATGCGCCAGGGGCCGACATTGCGCAGGTTCTCCTTGAAGCCGGTACCAATGCCGGGTTCCCGCTTGCCGCGCGTCCAGGCACTGCGCAGTGCGCCGCCCTGGAAACTGTAGCCACGGACAAAATCCCCCTCGGCCTGGTCGCCCAGATTGCGGAAGCGGGGAATGATAATGCCCGTGGGTCGGTTGCCGAAGGTGGTGCGGTCCAGGAAACTGTCGAACAGGGCGATGGCCCCCACCGTGCTCGCATGGTCCATGATATGGGTGCCCAGCCGACCGCTGCTGTTTCCCAACCCGTTGGCAAACGCTGCGGAGCGGGAGCGCAGCAGGACATGGTTGGTGTTGAAGGCCCCGGCATTCATGAAAATGATGCGGGCGGTGTAGCGGCGACGCTCTCCCGTCTTCACATTCAATACCGACACACCGCTGGCACGCTTGGTCTTGGCGTCATAATCGACGGTTTCCACTACCGTGTCGGTGATCAGGGTCAGGTTGCCGGTGGCCTGCGCCGCCGGCAGGGTGGAACTCTGCGTGCTGAAATAGGCGCCATAGGAACAGCCGCGCTGACAGATCATCCGGTTCTGGCAGGCACTGCGACCTTCCTTTTCTTGCGTCAGATTGGCTGTACGCCCGATGGTCAGGCGGCGGTCGGGCCATTTCTCCTCAATCGCGGCCTTGGCATGCTTTTCCAGCACGTTCAGCGCCATCGGCGGCTGATAGATGCCGTCGGGCAGGGATGACAAGCCTTCATTCTGCCCCGACACGCCGATGAACCTTTCGACATGATCGTACCAGGGCTTCAGATCGGCATAGCGGATGGGCCAGTCGACGCCGTGCCCATCTTTCTTGTTGGCCCCGAAATCATGGTCGCTCATCCGGTAGGATTGGCGACCCCAGGTCAGTGAGCGTCCCCCCAGTTGATAGCTGCGCCACCAGTTGAATTCCGTGCCTTCAGCTACCGAGTAGGGGTTTTCACGGTCATTGACGAAATGATTCTGCGTATATTCGGTGAAATGCCGGTTCTTGGATTGAACGGCAAAGTCGGTCGCATAAAGCTGTGGATCACCCACGCCCCGAAACGGCATCTCCCAAGGGGATTTCATCTCGGTGACATAGTCGGTGCCATGTTCGATATGGCGGCCCCGTTCGACCATCAGAACCTTCAGGCCCTTTTCGGTCAGTTCCTTTGCCGCCCAGCCGCCGGTGATGCCGGAGCCAACGACGATGGCGTCGAAATCTTTGCTCATCCGAATTCCACCGCAGTCCAGTCGTTTGACCAGGCCCGATCCTTGGGGCCGACGGGGATGTCCGGGTCGAAGCGGCCCGGCACCAGTTCAAAACGCAACTCCTGGCTGGCGCCGATTTCCGACGTATAATAGCCAGTGACGATCAGGCCCTTCAGCGTGCGCCAGGGCGATTTCTCGTTACCCCGCGTATAGGCCTGGGAATCCAGGTCGGTCAGCACCCTGACCTGCATGTCCGGGGTGGCCGACAGGAACGCCCGGCCCGCCTTGAGGTCCAGTTCAAATGACAGCCAATCCAGTAGACCGGCATCCGCCGGAGCCTTGCCGCCGGTGAAAAGTGCCGCTGCGACCGGCGCATTTGATCCCGATATTCCGTGCCCGATGGCAAGCGCCAGGAAGGCGGGAACGCCGGCCTTCACCGCACCCGGCGTGTCCGTATCGGGAAAAACCAGATCGCAGACACGGGCGACCAGGGTGCGGTGGCGGTCGGGCAGGGGGGCACCCGCTGCCACCTGTGCCCAAACATCCGCCGGGGTCAGGGCCAGCGCCATGCCCGACAGCAGCAGGCCACGGCGGCCAATACCGGCGCGCGATATCTCTTCCTGCATCAAAACTCTCCTTCTCCGCCGAAGGTCAGAACAGGCCCAGTTTCCCGCCATTGGCCACGAAGGCACTGTAGACTTGGCGCTTGGCCGGGGACAAAGGTTCGATCACCCCGGTCCTGTCGCCAAGGCCCATTACGCGGCCATTCGCCAGGGCCGGCCATTCGGGCAGCCCGGCACCGTTCGGGTTGCCGCTCTTCACGAAATTGGCCCAGTACTGGCCCAGCGTCGCGGCGATGTCATGGTCCGCCTTGATGAAGGGGCGGGTGGATTTGTCCAGCGTGGCGAAAACATAGGGCAGTTCGGCGGAATGAAACGTGCCGAACCGGGCCGGATCGCTGCCGGGCTGCGGGTGCTGGAACAGATAGGCATAGACCGGGGCGGCACCGGGCTGCCGCGTCTGTGCCCAGATCAGCATGGAGGCGGTGGCCTGTTCGCGCAACAGGGCCCTGGCCGCCTCCCCTGCCGCCTTACCGTCACTCCCCTGATAGAAGGGGCGGAAGGACGGCGCCTGTGTGCCGAAGCGCCGGTCGATCAGGTCGTTCAGCTTGACCGACGTAGTCAGGTGCCAGTCATGCCCATTGCTGCTTTCATCCGTCGTCAGGCCGGTCAGGACGGGGATGTCCTGCCGCTGCCGCTCCGGGTCGGGCAGGACGGTGGGCTCAGTGATGGGAAAGAAGCGCAGGCCCGGCGGCCCGACGGACGGGTCCTTGGCTGCCTTGGCCAACTGCTCGGGCGACAGGGCACGCAGGGCAGCGATACCGGTCACGCCGGCTGCGTTCATCACCTTCTGCCCCCGCGCCTCGGCATCAGACAGCGGCAGGCTGGGAATACCCATGCCGGACCCGCTTTGCGCGATGGCGCGGATGAACAGCCCGTCAGCCTTGGGCGACGACAGCAGCGCATGGACGGACGCAGCGCCTGCTGACTGTCCGGCGATGGTCACCCGTTTGGGATCACCGCCGAAATTCGCGATATTCTTCTGGACCCAGCGCAGCGCCGCGACCTGATCCATCAAGCCATAATTGCCAGAAGACCCGGCTTCTGCGGTCAACGCTGGATGGGCCAGGAAGCCATATATGCCAACACGATAATTGATCGTGACGACGATGATGCCGCGCGCGGCCAGCTTCTCCCCATCATACAAGGGGACAGAACCAGAACCGCCCGCGAAACCGCCACCATGAATCCAGACCATCACAGAATGGCCGGCACCGCTGGCCCCCGACGGGCGCCAGACGTTAACAGACAGGCAGTCCTCACTCATGGGGCGGGTTGGGAAATATTCCGCCGACCAGGGAGAACCGCCGGGCGGTGTATAAGGCGGGTCCTGCTGACAATCGGCACTGAACTGCGTCGCGTCGCGCACGCCGGACCATGCCGCAACAGGCTGCGGCGGGCGCCAGCGGTTGGCACCGCCGGTGTCACCGGCATAGGGAATGCCCAGGAAACGATCGATACCGTTCTGGGTGGCCCCGGCCACACGCCCTGTCTCCGTCTCGGCCTCAGGGGCTACAGCCCCCGCCATTGACGGCATGGAACACAGGGCCAGCAATGATGCACCAACCCGCAGAATGGAAAAACTCCACCGCACCTGACACCTCCCGACACCGATGACTGCTTCAAGCCGAATATGGATACCGGGGGACGAACCCCCGGTATCCATGATCACAGCCAACAGCGGATCAGAAGCGGTAGGTGCCCTGCACGCCAAACGTACGCGGCGGGCCATAGATGGAGTTATAAATCAGCGAACCGGCGGCAGCGTTGAAGTTTGCAAAGGCCAGCGGCTGCTTGTCCTCCAGATTGCGGACATAGGCCTGGACTGTATAGTTGCCGTCTGCGGAGTTATATTCGACCGACAGGTCGGTCATCATATAGCCCTTCTGGCGCATACCGGCCCAGTTTACGACCGACAGGTAATGGGCAGCCTTGTAACGGCTGAAGGCCGAGGCGACCACGTTCGATCCGTCGCCCAGGTCGAACGTGTGGCTGTAACCGGCGGACAGGGTCCATTTCGGGGCCTGCGGCGGACGATTGCCCTTCAGGTTGAACTGCTGGATGCCGGGGGTGACTGGATCGGCATCGTTGATCGGGGTGCCATTCACACCAATCAGCGAGGTCGCGAAATTCAGAACCTTGGCATCCAGATAATTGACGGTGAAGGACAGTTCGTCATTCTCCGTCAACAGGACGCTGGTGTCGGTCTCGACACCCCAGACACGCGACTTACCAGCGTTCAGTGTGCGGGCGCCGACGTTGTTGTCCACGAATACCTGGATCTGCTGATCCTTGTAGTCATAGTAGAAGGCAGAGGCATTGAACTGCAGGCGGCCACCATTGAACCGGTTCTTGGTACCCACTTCGTAGGCAATCAGTTCTTCCGGCTCATAGGCACCGACGCTGTCGAAACCGCCGCTTTTATACCCGGTGCTGAGCTTGCCATAGACCAGGCTGTCGTCTGCGGGCTTCCAATCGATGCCGATATTGCCCGTTACCTGATCAGAGGAAGAACGCGGGCGCAGTATGGTGGCGCCAGCAGAACCAAACGCCGGCGGGGTCGTGCCCTCGCCACGGCCAAAACGCGGGCCGTAATTGTAGAAGGTGGCGCTCTTGGCGTCGTCGGTATAGCGCAAGCCGCCGGTCACCGTCAGCTCCGGACCGGCCACCGGGACCGTGACCTGACCAAAGGCGGCCTTGGACTTGGAAACGATATCCGGACGGTAGAAATAATTCAGGAAGGCGCGCGGCAGTTCCAGATACAGGCCGCGCGACAGATCGACCTTCTCATGGAAGTAGAAGCCGCCAAGCTGATAGAACAGGCCGTTATCCAGCGTATTCGACAGGCGCAGCTCGTGGCTCTGTGTCTCTGAATTCAGCTTATTGTTGCGGAAGGTGAAGGTCGCGGGCAGATAGCCGTTCAGCGGCAGGGCGCTGTTGGTTTCATTATCGCGATAGCCCCCCAAATAGGCCAGCGTGCCCAGGTCAAAATCAACCTCGATCCGACCGCGCAGAGCAAACTGCTCGCTGTTGAAATTGCCCAAATCACCCAGCGGGAAATTACGGGTATTGATGCCGCTGAAGGTCAGGTTGGCGGGAATGCCGTTATTTTCAAACGCGGTGGTCGACGGAATGGCGTCGATTACTCCGGCGGAATAGGCGGCATTGGTCAGAACACCGTTCTGGGCCACCAGGATGCCGAACTGCGACGGCGGCAGCTGATCGACATTCACATACTCGCCGGCCAAATAAGTGCGGATATTCTCGGTGGGTTCCCAGGCGATGGCGAGGCGGGCTGCATCGACATTCTGGTCCTCGCCACGGCCGACGGCGCCATGCTTGCGATAGCCCTTGTGGTCGGTATGCATGCCGGCGACGCGGACGGCAACCGTATCCCCCAGCGGCACATTGACGGCACCTTCGGCCCGCTTGGCATCGAAATTACCATAGCCGACGGTCAGGAAGCCGGCGGTCTTGCCCAGCTGCGGCTTAGCCGCGATGATGTTGATGGCGCCGGCGGTCGCGTTGCGACCATAGAGGGTGCCCTGTGGACCGCGCAGAACCTCGATCCGCTCCAGATCGAAGAAGCTGGCATTCAGCGCGACGGGGCGGTTCACATATTCACCATCAATGCCGATGGTCAGGGCGGGGTCGGATGCTTCAGAAACATCCTGGCTGGACACGCCGCGCACCGAAATCTTCGTGAAGATCGTGTCATTGGTCACGTTAAGATCGGGCGCAATGCGCGCCAGACCATTCACGTCCGACACGCCGGACTTGACCAGATCATCGCCTGTGAAAGCACGGATCGCGATGGGCGTATCCTGCAGATTGGTCGCGCGCTTGGTCGCGGTCACCACAATCTCTTCCAGGACCAAAGCATTATTGCTGTCGGCCTGGGCCATGGCGGAAGCGGCATGAAGGGTAGTCGCCCCTGCTGCAAGCAGGAGCATCGAACGGATGCGCATTTTGGTTCCTCCCGATGTGGCCGGCACTGTTGACCGGCCAGGCTCTGGGTTCTTTTCTAAAACTAGAACCCTAATTCTGAAAACCATGTAAACGCAGGATCGTTCGGACGTCAAGCCATTCCGTGACAGATTCAGCGACGAATGTATTTGCAACGGTGAACAGGGGAATGGCAGGGGTTTTTCCACTGGCGTCACGTGGGGGCGCCGCCTATGATAAACCATATAGAATCAGTACTTTGTTTTCAGATCGCGGCGTTAACCGGCGGTCACATGGAATGATGGGGCGTGAAAGTGTCGATGGTGGATGAGGATCAGGAAGTCGAACCGTTGCTGAACCCAACGGGCCGTGAACCCAAGCAGGGACGCAGCCGCGCCTCGTTTGAACGGATGCTGGCTGCCGCCACGGATTTGCTGATCGAACGCGGCAATGACGACTTCGCTCTGACCGATGTGGCCAAGCGCGGCAAGGTCTCCATCGGCTCCATTTATTGCCGATTCGACAGCAAGGACGACCTGATCCAGGCGGTGCAGCGCCGCGTCATGGAGAGAATGGCCGATGAAGAGGCGGAGATGATTGGCCGCCTCACCGACAAATCCACCAGCCTGGATGTGCTTGTGCGCAACTTCGTGGAGGAACTGGCTGAGTTCCTGAAACGCAATGCGCCGGTGCTGCGGCCCATGATGCTGCGCGCATCATCCGACCCCGTGGTGCGCGCCATGGGGCGCAAAGGCTATGATTCGTTGGTTGAAAAGGTCATGTCCACGCTGTTGTCGCGGCGGGATGAGATTGGCCATGAATTGCCGGAACTGGCCTGTGAAATGACTTTGCGGATCGCCTACTCGGCCTTCGCCCGTTATCTGGGCTTCGGCACGGTGGGCGATACGGGCACCAAGGCAGACTGGAAGAACCTTAAAACGGAGGTGGGTGTGATGTGCTCCACCTATCTGCGCAACGGCAACCGATGACCCGTTGACGGATGGGGCGTTCCGTTTATAAACAGAATTACGATTCTGTTCTGATCCGCTGTGATCAGACCCAATGGAAAGGCACATCCCATGGCATCCGCCGCCAGCCCGGGGGGCAAGCGGGGGCCGGCCCTATCCGCCATTGACCAAGCTGCCGCCTTGACGCCGAAACGGCGTCAGATGGCCCTGGTGGTGGTGGCCGGCGCCTTCATGATGGACCTGATCGACCTGACCATCGTTAATGTGGCCCTGCCGTCGATCCAACGCGATCTGTCTGCCGATACCGCCCAGATGCAATGGATGGTCGCCGGCTATGCCGTGGCCTTTGCCATCCTGCTGATTACCGGTGGGCGGCTGGGCGACACCCATGGCTACCGCCGGCTGTTCATGATCGGCATGGCCGGCTTCACTCTGACCTCCCTGCTTTGCGGCTTGTCGGTCAGCGGGCCGATGCTGGTGGTGGCGCGGCTGGCGCAGGGGGCGACGGCGGCGCTGATGCTGCCGCAGGTCATGTCCCTGATCCAGGTCATGTATCCGCCCGCCGAACGGATTGCCGCTTTGTCGGTGTTCGGGGTGCTGGGCGGTGTCGCTGCCGTTCTAGGGCCGGTGATCGGCGGGCTGCTGATTGAGGCTGATCTGTTCGGTCTGGGCTGGCGGCCCATCTTCCTGATCAACGGGCCGTTGGGTCTGATCGGCCTATATGCAGCCTGGCGTTTGCTGCCGTCGGGCCGGTCGCCGCATGGCGGCGGTGTCGATCTGCCCGGAACCGCCCTGATCGCGGCCACCCTTTTGGCGCTGATGCTGCCGCTGCTGCAGGGGCGAGAGGCGGGATGGCCGCTCTGGTGCCTGATTCTGCTGGCCTGCGCCCCGCTGCTGGCGTTGCTATTCATCCGCCATATCAGGATGCGCGCGGGGGCGGGGACCGGGCTGGTCGATCCCGTTCTGTTCGCCAATCGCGGCTTTTCCATCGGGCTGGGCATGTCGCTCTGTTTCCAGGCGACGACGGCGGGTTTGTTGTTCATCCTGACCCTGACGCTGCAATATGGGTTGGACTGCACACCGTTGGAAACAGCACTGGTCCATGTCCCCTACGCGCTGGGCGCGTCGGTCGCCATTGGTGGTGTGGCCCGGCGGGCCCTACCGCGCATGGGGCTGCGCCTGCCGCTGCTGGGCGTGGCGGTGATGCTGTCGGGCATGCTGGCGTTGGCGGCACTGATCTGGGGACAGGGGGGGCTGGTTCCGTTGGGCATTGCACTGCTGATTACCGGCACCGGCATGGGGCTTGTTGGTGGGCCGACGGGGCCGATCACCCTGTCGGATGTGGAACTGATCCATGCAGGATCAGCGTCCGGGACACTGAAGGCGGTGCAGCAGTTGGGGGCGGCATCGGGTGCGGCCCTGATCGGCGGCACCTATTTCACCCTGGCCCAGGGTTTGACGGCAGAGGCGGCGCGCAACGCCTTCCTCACCACCATGCCGCTGCTGGTCCTGTTGCTGCTGATGGTTGGTTTTCTGATCACGCGATTGCCGCGTGATCTGCGGCTTTTCAAGAAATAACGGGAGGATGAGATGAGTGAGCCTGTTCTGCGCCTGGGCATGATCGGCGGTGGTCCTGGCAGCTTCATCGGCCCGGTTCACCGCATGGCGGCAGAACTGGACGGGAAGATCAGGCTGGTCGCTGGCGCCTTCAGCAGCGATGCTGAACGGTCGCGACAGGCCGGCGCCGGTTACGGTGTTGATCCCGCCCGCGCTTATGCCAGCCATCAGGCCATGATCGCTGCGGAAGGCGCGCGGCCCGATGGTATCGACCTTGTCGCCATCGTCACCCCCAACCACCTGCATGTGCCGGCCAGCATCGACGCGCTCAAGGCCGGTCTACATGTGATGTGCGACAAGCCCGCGGCCCTGTCGCTGGCGGAACTGAAGCAACTGGCCACCGCGACATCCGGGTCCAAGGGGCTTTATGCCCTGACCCACACCTATACTGGTTACCCGCTGGTGCGGGAGGCGCGGGCGCTGGTGGCCTCGGGCCGGATCGGGCGGCTGCGCAAGGTCGTGGTGGAATATAGCCAGGGCTGGCTTTCCACCCCGCTTGAGGATACGGGCAGCAAGCAGGCTGGCTGGCGCACAGACCCCGCCAAGTCCGGGGCCGGCGGCTGTATCGGTGATATCGGCGTCCACGCCTTCAATCTGGCCGAATATGTCAGCGGCTCACCCGTGCGGGAACTGTGCGCGGACCTGTCGATCATGGTGCCCGGCCGCCGGCTGGATGATGATTGCAACATCCTGCTGCGGTTTGAGGATGGCAGCGAACGCGGCGTGCCGGGTGTGCTGCACGCTTCACAGATCG
This sequence comes from Niveispirillum cyanobacteriorum, assembly GCF_002868735.1. GTDB lineage: Bacteria > Pseudomonadota > Alphaproteobacteria > Azospirillales > Azospirillaceae > Niveispirillum > Niveispirillum cyanobacteriorum. The sequence continues at coordinate 640,357 of NZ_CP025612.1, forward strand.
CGGCGGGTGACCGCAACGGCCTGCGCCTGCGCGTCTATGGGACCGACGCCGGCCTGGACTGGTCACAGGAGACGCCCAACACTCTGACCATCCATGGCCTTGATGGGCGGACGGAAGTGCTGCATGCCGGCGCTGGCAATCTGGGTCCGGCAGCGCGCGGCGCCACACGCCTGCCGACCGGCCATCCCGAGGGCTATATCGAGGCCTTCGCCAATCTCTACCGCGATTTCGCCGCCGCCATCCGTGCGGGTGCCATGCCGGCGGACGGGAGTCTGCCGGGGCTGGAGGCGGGCTTACGCGGCATGGCCTTCATCGAAACGGCGGTCGCCAACTCTGCCGCCCGCGCCGGGTGGGTCCGGCTGGATATCTGATGAACAAGGGAGGAAAAATGCGCACGATCAAGGGGCCGGGTATCTTCCTGGCACAGTTCGCGGGCGATGCCGCCCCGTTCAACAGCCTGGACAGCATCGCCGACTGGGCCGCAGGCTTAGGCTACAAGGGTATCCAGATCCCGTCCTGGGATGGGCGCTTGTTCGACCTGCGTCTGGCGGCGGAAAGCAAGACCTACGCACAGGAAGTGACGGGGAAACTGGCGGCCAAGGGTCTGGCCGTGACGGAACTGTCCACGCATTTGCAGGGGCAGTTGGTGGCGGTCCATCCGGCCTATGATGCACAGTTTGACGCCTTCGCCGACCCGGCGGTACGCGGCAATCCTGCCGCACGTCAGGCCTGGGCCGTGGAACAGATGCGGCTGGCGGCACAGGCCAGCGCCAATTTGGGCCTGACGGCGCATGCCAGCTTCTCCGGCGCGCTGGCCTGGCCTTATGTCTATCCCTGGCCCCAGCGCCCCGCCGGTCTGATTGAGGAGGCGTTCGCAGAGTTGGGCCGCCGCTGGCGTCCCATCCTGGACGCGTTCGAGGATGCCGGCGTTGATGTCTGCTTCGAACTGCATCCCGGCGAAGACCTGCATGACGGCGTCACGTTCGAACGGTTCCTGGGCGCGGTGGATGACCATCCGCGCGCCAACATCCTGTTCGACCCCAGCCATTTCGTGCTGCAGCAGCTGGATTATCTGGCCTTCATCGACCATTACCACACGCGAATCCGCGCCTTCCATGTGAAGGATGCGGAGTTCCGTCCCAACGGTAAATCGGGCGTCTATGGCGGCTATCAGGGCTGGGTGGATCGTCCCGGTCGTTTCCGGTCATTGGGGGACGGACAGGTGGATTTCAAGGCGATCTTCTCCAAACTCACGGCCTATGACTATGCCGGCTGGGCCGTTCTGGAATGGGAATGTGCCTTGAAGCATCCGGAAGACGGAGCGCGGGAGGGGGCTACCTTCATCCGCGATCATATCATCCGTGTCACCCAACATGCCTTCGATGATTTCGCGGCCAGCGGTGTTGATGACGATCTGAACCGCCGCCTGCTGGGCCTCTGATCCCTACTTCCAAAGCCGCTCTCTGACCCTGCAGAGAGGGTCAGAGAGCGGCTTCGTATTTTGTATCAATTAGTTATATAAAATCACGACAATTGCTGATCTTGATCGGTCGGCGATTGATTTGCCAAAAAAAGAATGATAATTCTTATATTGATATTGGGCATCGTCGACCCCCTCTCCTGATGATTTTTCCAGGGCGGGCCGGCTGCGCTCTTCCCCCATCGGGCTTTGCCTGAGACCGCCGCCATCCTTGGCCCCCGGCGGGGCCGCACCTGACAGGACCGGTTCCATGTCGAACTATGACATCAAAAGGGGCGTAAGCCTTTACAGTTATCAGGAGGAGTATTTCCTGGGCACCAAGTCGCTGGAGGACTTGATCAAGGTCTCCGCCGAGATGGGCGCCAATGGGATTGAGCTGATCAGTGAGCAGACCTTCCCCAATTATCCCAACCCGCTTGACCAGTCCGTTTACGATAACTGGCACGCCCTGATGGCGAAATATGGCACGACCCCGGTCTGCCATGATTTCATGCTGGATTATAAGAAGTACAAGAATCGGCCCATGCCGTTCGAGGAGCAGGTGGCAAGCTGCAAGGTCGACATTGATCATGCCGCCCGCCTGGGCTGCCCCTATACCCGCGCGCTGGTGTCGATCGATCCGGACGTGCTGGTGGCCTGCGCCGATTATGCGGAAAGCAAGAATGTCCGCATTCTGATTGAGGTGCATGCACCGCTGCATTTCGACCATCCCTGGATCATCCGTCATGCCGAGGCGTTTGAGAAGTCGGGATCGAAATATCTGGGCTTCCTGCCCGACATGGGCATGTTCCTGTTCAAGTTCCCGCCCGTCTGGAAAGAGAAATTCATCCGTGACGGCGTGCCGCAGCATATCGCCGACTATATCTGCAAGGCGTACGAGGACCGCACGCTCAGCGAATATGTGATCCTGGAAGTGGAGAAGATGGGCGGCGTCGGCCCGGCCATCGGCATGGCCACCACGCTGCGCCACAATGCGGCGTTTGAGCCCAAGCGCATGCTGGACCATATGGACCGCATCTGGAACATCCATGCCAAGTTCTACCAGATGGATGAGGATCTGGTGGAGCCCTGCATCCCCTATGATGAGATCATCCGGGTGCTGAAGAAGGGCGGCTACAAGGGCTATATCTGCTCAGAGTACGAGGGCAACCGCTGGATTCAGGATGCGTTCCCCGTGGACAGCATCGAACAGGTCCGTCGTCAGCAGGAAATGTTCAAGAAGCTGATCGGCGAACCCGCCGCCACCGCTGCTTGAGGAGCTTTACCCATGTTCGATAAATACATGATCTGTGAAGATGGTTACGGCAATGTCCAGCAGGATGGCCGTACCGTCGGTTTCGCCTTCCAGGCCCGTCTGCCCTATTATCGGGGCATCGGTCTGTCGATGGTGGAGGATATCGGCGTCATCATCGATGGTGAACCGGTCGCCCGCCAGGATATCCGCTTCTCCGTCCGTGGCCGTACCTGGACCCTGGATGAAATGGAAACGGAATATACCGACCGCTGGAATTTCGCGGAAAAGGCGCTGGTGACGGTGCTGCGCGATGGCGGTCTGACGCCGGGCCCGCACAAGATCCAGCTTTCTGAACGCGTCCGCGTCTCCTATCTGCCCTTCGTACCCACAACGCGTGACACGAAGGAGCTGGTGATCCCGGCCTGATCTCCCCTTCATATCCCTCAGGTTCGGTAAACTGCGGGGCACGGCGATCATCGCCGTGCCCCTTTTTCATTGAGATTATGCCTGCCGTTCCGGCCAGAAGCCGATGCAGACGATCTGGGCCGCGATGGCCAGCATGGCGGGCGCGTAATACAGCACATGCACCATCCGCTTCGCCTCGTCGCTGACCGCCGCCGGGTCATAGCCGGCCTGGGCCAGACCGAAGGCAACAATGGCACCGCCCACCGCCATGCCGACCTTGATCGACAGATTGACGCCGGCAGCCAGCAGCCCTTCATTGCGGGTGCCGAACTGCGCCTCGTGATAATCCACGACCTCCGCCCCCATAGCGAAGATGGCGGTCATGGAAATGCTGATCAGGATTGAGGACAGGATGTAGACGGTCAGGAACAGGGCGGGCACCGTCTCTGTGAAGGGTAGGGCGGCATAAAGCACCAGGGCCGCCGCCAACGCCACCCGGTTGCCCGTGCGCATGCCCAACCGCTTCAGGAAGGGCGGTGCGATGGCAGATCCAATTAGCAAGGTGCCCGACACAGCCGGCAGCAGGATGGAGATCATCCAGGGTTGTTTCAGGATATTGATGGCGAAATAGGCCGTGACCGACAGCACTGCACCGAACCGGATGAAGTTCAGGCAGGCAAAACCAAACACGACCAGCCATGCACGGTTACGCAGCATGTCGCGGATGGAAGACAGGCTGGTTTCCTGCTGACCCGTTGGTGGCGGCACCACCTCCCGGCAACTGGCAAAAAGGTTCAGGGTCAGAAGCACCGTCACCGCCGCCATCAGGATCGCGACCCACAGGAACCCCTTGGCCTGATCACCGTCGCCCAGTGCCTGGACCAGCGGCATTGTGGCTGCCGTGGCCACAATCACCGACAGGGCGGTGCCGGCGGCCCGCAGGCTGCCCAACTGCACCCGTTCATCCTGCCGCACCGTCATCATCGGCATCAGTGCGCCATACGGGATGTTCACGATGGAATAGAGCAGGCCCAGAATGACGAAGCTGACGCACGCCCACAGTAATTTGCCCGTCCCATCCAGCGGCGGAACATAGAAGCTGGCGACACAGAACAGGCCGAAGGGGATCGCACCGAACAGGAAATAAGGCCGCACGCGGCCCCAGCGGCTGCGCGTCCGGTCTACCGCCAGACCCACAACAGGGTCAAACGCCGCATCCAGCAGGCGAGACAGCAGGAACAGCGTCCCCACCACGCCTACCGGCAGCAGCGCCACATCGGTGTAGAAATACAGCAGAAACGCCCCAACCATGTTCCAGGTCAGGCCGAAACCGAAATCCCCCGCGCCATAGCTGATCTTGGCCCGCCAGGACAGCGGCGGGGCGGCGATGCCGCCCCCCTCTTGGTTGATCGACATCGCCGTTTCCTCCGCGTTTCTTACAGGCCCAGCGTCTTGCGCGCTTGGGTCAGGCCTTCCAGCGTCGGGCCGGTCGGCTTGTATTCCAGGCCGATGGCCCCCTGGTAGCCCAGGTCGCGCAGAATGCCGATGTAACGCGGCCAGTCGATGGTGCCGCTGCCCGGCTGATGCCGGCCCGGCACGTCGGCCACCTGCACATGCCCGACCAGATGGAACCGTCCCGCCAGAACCTGGGCCGGGTCCTCTCCCATCACGGTGGAATGGTACATGTCGTAGAGCAGGCGCAGGTTGGGGCTGTTCACGGTTTCCACCATGTCCAGCCCTTCAGTCGTGCTGACCAGATACATGCCGGGATGTTCGACCCGGTCATTCAGCGGTTCCAGCAGCAGCAGGATGCCCGCTTCCTCTGCCAGGGTCGCTGCCTGACGCAGAGCCGTGACTGCGGCATCGAAATGATCCTGTCGCGGCACATCGGGCCGGGTGAAACCAGATGCGACGACCAGGGCCGGCGCACCCGCTTCCTTTGCAGCGATCAGGCTGTCGCGAACGGCAGCCAGGAATTCCCCATGCTGGGCCGGATCAACGATGCTGCGGCGCGGTTCGACCACGAAACTGGCCAGCTTCACCCCGGTCTCTTCCAGGGTCTGGCGGATTTCCGACAGCGGCTTGTCACGCCACAGGTGGAATTCCACCGCGTCAAGGCCGGCTGCCTTGGCTGCGCGGATACGGTCGGTGAAAGTGGGATTTTCGGCGGCGAACAGCCACTCTATACAGGCGGCGAGGTACATGATGTCCTCCAGACGGGACATGTTTGACCGGCGACCACCCGGGGCGGTCACCGGCGGCCCGCGCATGCGAACCTGGCGCCGAAGCGCTAAAACAGCAATGTCCGAAGGCCGGGGCCGATCAGTATTTCGGCCCCGTATCCTGCGTACCTTTCAGCAGCGCCAGTAGGGCGACAGCCGCACCGACCAGGGCGATGATACCCATGACCAGGAATGCAGCCTGAACCGTTCCGTTTGTCATCGACTTGGCCCCGGCGACAAAGAACGGGCTGGTGAACTGCCCCAGGAAGAAGCAGGAGGCCCATACACCCATGCCACGCCCGCGATGGGCAAAGGGCAGCTTGCTCTGCGCCCAGGAAATCAGGGTGGGGACGGTGACGCCCGCAGCGGCCTGCTGAATGACGAGGAACGCCATCATCCATTTATAGTCCGGCGCCATGCCGATACCGGCCAGACCGATCCCCAGCATTCCGAAGACGCACAGCAGCTGCAAAGACGTGTTGCGCATGCCCATCCAGCCGAAGATCAGCGCGCCGACCGGCACCGCCAGACTGGCCATGGAGATCAGGGCACCGGTGCGGGCCGGCGTGTCGATGCCAACCTCGCGGAAGGCCAGACCACCCTGAATAATGAAGACGTAATAGAGGGAGGAGGCGAACAGTGTCACAGCGCCGTACACCATTACAGCGCGCACGGGGAACGCCGTCGCTTCGGCTGTTTCCGCATCCGTCCTGGCCGTTGCCGGTGCCTTGACGGGTTCAAAGATCATGAAATACATGCCGACAAAAATCGGCAGGGCGATCAGGTAGATCAGAAACACACCGTTCCAGCTGATCCCCGTCAGCACGCCCGACAACGCGATAACGCCCGACGCCATGGCGGGTCCGGCCAGCCCCTGGAACATCAGTACCCGCCGACGCCCCTTGGCATCGTAATAGTCGGCGATCAGGGTGTTGACGATGGTCAGGATCGCCGCCTCCGTCACGCCCAGCAGCAGGCGGGACGCGATGACCGCATGCAGGCTGTCCAGGAAATAGGGCAGGGAACCGGCAATCGCATAGAAGAAGGTCGCCCAGACTAGCAGAGGCCGCCGGCCGAACCTGTCCACCAGCATGCCGGCGAATGGCGCCAGGATTGCGATGGCGAGACCCGGAGCCGAAACCAACACCGGCACCAGCAGGGAGGCATTCGCCACATCCTTGAAATGATCAAGAATGGTGGGCACCGCCGGCGTCAACGACACAATGGCCAGAATCGGCAGGAAGCCGCTGATCACCAGAATGATGGCTTGGGCAATGCCCGCTTTGCGCACGTCGCCGGATACCGGCGCCGTGATGGCCTGATCAGCCATGGATTTCCTCCCAGATGGCGCAACGAGCGCCATAACAGAATTATGATTCCAATAATGATGCTGGCGGCGGAACTGTTTTGTCAATGCGGTAATTGCAGCATCGACGGTGCCATAAGGACCGGAAAAAAATGCAACCATCCGCCGCTGGTTTCGGTTGACACCAAGCTGTTTGCTCCGTTAGCTATTCAGAATAGCAATTCTAATTCGAAAGCCATGGACGCCGTGACCGTACCCCTGAACGGGGCGCTGCCGGAACGCACCGATGGCCGCACAGGAGGAAACCATGCGTTTTTCGACCTTTCTGAATGCCCGCTGCATGGGTGAGGAACAGGACCGCGACTTGTTGCTGGATCTGGTGGAGCATGTGGAGCGTGCGGAGGCAGCGGGATTCGACGCTGTTTTCCTGCCCGATCATCATTTCACCGGTTATATGCCCATGGCGTCCGATCCGATGATGTTTGCCGCCTATCTGGCCGCGCGGGTCAAGCGCATGCATTTCGGCTTCTCCGTGACCACGGTTCCGCTGCACCATCCCGTCCGGTTTGTTGAGCGCGTGAACATCCTGGATCAACTGACGGAGGGCCGTCTGCTCGTCGGTGTCGGCAGCGGCACGACACCGGAGGAGATGATCGGCTTCGGCGTTAACTACAAGGAAGCGTCGCGTCTGGCGGAAGAAAACCTGGCCATTGCCGAGCAGCTTTGGGCCAAGAAGGCTGAAGAAGCGCCCGTGACTTTCGACAATGGCCATTACAAGGGTGAGGTGGTGCAACGCATCGCCCCTGTCGCCTACACGCCCGGCCATGCCCGGCTGATGCCGGTGGCGATGAAGGAAAGCAGCGCACGGCGCGCCGCACAGTTCGGTTGGCCCGCCTTCATCCCGGCCTTCACCCCGCCGCAGATCGGCGGGACCGAGCCGTTCAAGCATGTGCAGAAATTCTTCACGATCTATCGTGATCTGCTGCTGGCTGCCGGGCATTCCGCTGAACGCGTTGCCGATGCCCTGTCCTGGACCACGCACACCTATCAGTGTGTTCATATTGCAGAGACGGATGAACAGGCCCGCGCCGAGCTGGAGGAAATCCTCACGGACTATCAGGCCGCGGTGGAGCGTGAGGCTGCTTTTAATGCCAAGGCAGAGGCGACGGAAGCCAACAAGAAGACCGACCGCACGCCCAATGCCCTGACCGACGACTGGATCGGCACCTGGTGCCTCTATGGCAGCCCGGAGACGGTGATTGAGCATCTGAAGCCCTATCAGGAACTGGGCATCGGCAATGTGCTCTGCGGCCTGCTGACCGGTCCGCTGACCGCCAAACGCAAGGCGTACGCGAACCAGACCATGGATTATCTGTCGCGCGTCGTCATGCCCGCTTTGAAGGGGGGTGCGTGATGGCAAAACCGCTGATCGTCGGGTTCGGGGGTACCACCCGACCCGGCTCGTCCGGGGAGCGGATGGTGGCTGCCGTTCTGGCGGCAACCGAGCAGCTGGGTGCTGAAACCCGCCTGTTCGGTGGCGCCGCATTGGCCGCCATGCCGCATTTCGCCCCGGAGAATCCGGGCCGCACGGTGGAGCAGATCGAGTTTGTGGAGGCGGTGCGCGCCGCCGACGGCATCGTCATCGGGAGCCCCGGCTACCATGGCGGCGTGTCAGGTCTGGTGAAGAATGCCATCGACCTGCTGGAGGATCTGCGTACCGACGCCCGCGTCTATTTCGACGGGCGCGCTGTGGGCCTGATCGTGACGGCGGCGGGGTGGCAGGCAGGCGGGGTAACCCTGTCCGCCCTGCGCAGCATCACCCACGCCATGCGCGGCTGGCCCACGCCGCTGGGCATCGCCATCAACACAATCGCGCAAAAGCCGTTTGATGCCGATGGCCGTCTGGTCGATGCCGATATCATCGCGCAGGTGAATGCCCAGGCTGCACAGGTCATGGCGCTGGCGCGGCGCTAAACAACGATAAGCTCCTATCGGGGAAGAACCCATGTCCACCCATCCGCTTGATCTCGCGGCGCTGACCAGTGGCCGCGACATGTGGTCCACGGCCGCACTGCCCGGCATCCGTTCCATCATGATGGCCGATGGGCCCATGGGTATCGCGTCGGGACGCGTCGATGAACGCGATGTTGCGGTGCTGACGCCCTGTGGCACGGCGCTGGGCGCCAGTTTTGATGCCGATCTGGTGGCGCGGGTAGGGGCGATTGTGGGTATGGAGGCGCGACGCCTGGGCGTCGATGCCGTTCTGGCCCCCAATCTGAACCTGCAGCGCAGCCCGCTTTGCGGTCGGGCGTTTGAGCTTTATGGCGAAGACCCGTTTCTGGCGGGGCATTTGGGTGCCGCTTGGATCAGCGGTTTGCAGGGCCAGGGTGTCGGTTCCGTCGCCAAGCATCTGGTCTGCAATGACAGCGAGACCGACCGCGACAGCATGAATGCGGTCGCCAGCGACCGCGCCCTGCATGAATGCTACTTGCTGCCATTCGAAATGGCGGCGGCGGCGGGATGTGTGGGCATGCTGGCTGCCTATAACCGCCTGAATGGCGATTATTGCGTGGAGCATAAGGAACTTCTAACCGACATCGTGAAGGGCGAATGGGGCTTCACCGGCTTCATCGTGTCTGATTGGTTCGGTGGACGCGATACCTTGCGGTCGGCCCATGCCGGGCTGGATCTCGACATGCCGGGGCCGGACCGGGTGCTTGGCACCAAGTTCGCAGCGGCGGTACGCGACGGACAGGTGCCGTTGGAACGGCTGGCCGATGCCACGGGCCGCGTGGCCAACGCCGTTGCCCGTATCGACGCCCTGCCGCGTCAGGCGCCGATCGTTGATCCCGATGCCACATTGGTGGAGGCTGCGGCGGCTGGCTTCGTCCTTCTGAAGAATGATGGCGACGTTCTTCCGGTTTTCCCCAAACGGGTCCGCCGCATCGCCATCATCGGCCCCAATGCTGCCAGCCCCTGTTTGCAGGGCGGCACCTTCGCCAAGATCGCCGTTCGTCCCGATTTCGTCACTCCCTTGCAGGCCGTCCGTGACCGGTTCGGTGACAAGTGCGAAGTGCTGTATGAACAGGGTGTGGAGCCGGAATACCGCCTGCCGCCGATTAGCGCCACGCCCGCCCGCGATCTGGGCGACGGGGCCACGCGCGGCCTGACGGTTGAATGGCTTCCGGCGGACGGCGACACGCCTGTCCACGCCGAAACCCGTGACACCAATTCCCTGACCTGGTTCGTGGGGCTTCCGGGCACCGACGCCCTGAAACTGCCTGGGCGCATCCGCGCTACCGGATGGATCACCCCGGAACGCAGTGGCCCGCATCGCCTGCATGTTGGCGGTACCGGTCCGGTCACGCTGTCGGTTGATGGCGAACAGGTCTTTGCCGGCGGTGGCCCGGTCTCCCCATCGGACCTGATGGGCATTCTGAAGGGTGGCGACAGCCAGTCGGTGGTTGTGGACCTGAAGGCGGGGCAGCCCGTGCTCCTGCGTTTCGAATTGACCTACACCCCCGCTCGCGCGCAAGGCTTGTGGTACGGCGTGCGTGGTCCGGACCTGCCTGAAGCGATGCTGGCGCGCGCCGTTGCCGCCGCCGCCAAGGCCGATCTGGTCCTGCTGATGCTTGGTGAGACAGCGGATGCCGGTGTGGAAAGCAAGGACCGTGCGGGCACTGCCCTACCGGCAGCGCAGATCGATCTGATCGATCGTATCCGGCATGTGAATACCAACATTGTCGCCATCTGCAACGTCGCCCACGCCTTCGACCTCTCCTGGCAGGACAAGGTGCGCGGCCTGATGATCACTTGGTATCCGGGTGAGCAATATGGCCCGGCCCTGGCCCAGGTCTTGGCCGGCGATCGTGAACCAGGCGGGCGCCTACCCATCAGCATCGCCGCCCGCGACGCCGATTACCCCGCCTTCGACCTGAAGCCGCAAGCCGGTGGTGCCGTGCCGTACCGGGAAGGCCATTTGATCGGCTACAAGGGCATGCAGGCGGCGGGAAACGATCCGCTGCATGCCTTCGGCACCGGTTTCGGCTATGCGCACTTCGACCTGCTGGAAGCGGCGGTGGCGGGGGAAACGGCGCAGGGTGTTGTGGTTTCCGTGCAGATACGCAATCTGTCGGACCGGCCCGGTAAGGCCGTGCCCCAGGCCTATGTCGCGGGGGCGGACGGTGTGCGTCATCTGTGGGCCTTTGCCGCTGTCACGGTGCCGGCGGGCGAAACGGTGGATGTCAGCCTGATCTTGCCACCGCGCGCCTTTCAGCATTGGGACGGCGGTTGGAAGACAACGGGACCGCATCAGGTCCTTATCGGCTGGAACAGCCGCGATCTGCCATTCTCCTTCCAGATCGGGTAATTGCATCGCCCAAATTTTGTGGAACCACAAGGTTTCCAAATCGTTTCCTTGTGGCAAGGAGATGGTTTGGCGACCTTGTGGGTCGCCGCCATCCCTCCGCTGGCAGATGGAGGCCGACATGAAGGTAAGCGAGGCAATGTCACGCGATGTGCGCGTGGCCAACCCGACCGAAAGCATCGAGGACGTGGCGCGGATGATGGCGGACCAGGATGTGGGTTCGCTGCCGGTGGGCGAGGGCGACCGTCTGGTCGGTATGGTGACTGACCGCGACATCGTGGTCCGTGCCGTTGCCGCCGGTCGTGGCCCCGGCACCAAGGTCCGCGACGTCATGAGTGGCAATGTGAAATATTGCTTCGATGATGAAGAGATCGAAGCCGTATCGCGCAACATGGGCAATATCCAGGTCCGGCGCTTGGCCGTGCTTAACCGTGAGAAGCGGCTCGTCGGCATTCTGTCGCTGGGTGATGTGGCGGTGAATGCACCACAGGTCGCCGGTCATGCCCTGGGCGGGGTTTCCCGCCCGGCGGGCGATCATAATCAACGCGCCTGACGCTGGGGGAGGATGCCGATGCCCCGCCAGAGCGATGAGCAGAAGAATATCGTCCGCAGCGTCATGCATGATTTCAAGCACGGGGAACTGGAGAGTTCTTCAGGCGACACGGTGAAAAGCCGTAAACAGGCGATTGCCATCGCCCTGCATGAGGCCGGCGCATCGAACCAGGAAAGTCCGGCTGCCAACAGCCGCAATCTGCTTAGGACCCGCCAGGCCGGCGACCGGCAGCCCACACGCGCACAGCTTTATGAAGAAGCAAAGCGCAAGGGCATCAACGGTCGGTCCCGCATGTCGAAGACGGAACTGTCGCGTGCCTTGTCGCGTTGATTGTCCGTTCTTATCCCCGATCTCCCTGACCTGGGCGGCGGACCATATGGCCCGCCGCCCGCCCTTTTTAAGGATCTATGGGATGAAGACATGCTTGGGTACATGCGTGATCCGGCAGGCAAGGTCGGCTTCGCCCGATGCGACGATGTAATGATCGCCTGCATCGACGATGCCCGTCGTGAAAACCACGTCACGGACATAAAGCTGATGCTCGATAGGTTTGGTCAGTTCCGCTGATGGCTCCAGCACCGGCTCGGCCGGGCTATGAAGGACACAGGCGGGATCGTCGCGGTCCAGAAGAGACCAGTAGGTACGATAGATACCCACGATTTCCTTCGGTTCCACCCCGTGCCACAGGCTGAGCCAGCCATGATCGGTCAGGATCGGGGGGGCGCCCCCGCCCATGCGCGCCGTAGCCACGGTGCCCGACCGTGGCCGTAGGCCCGGCCGCCGGCAAGGTTTCCAATGCCTGCCATCCGGCGAGGTGGCGAGATTGATTGATGGGCCCGCCCGCCAGGGGCTTCCCGGTGGATAGGCGAAGTAGAGATCGCCCAGGGGGCGGGTCTGTGCCCAGTATCGCCCATCGATACGTCCTTCGAAGATCAGCATATCCTTGTTCTGATGATCCAGGACGATATCGTCGAAACCCCAGTTCAGACCGTCGCCGGAACAATACAGCGTGGTGGAATGCCGCTCCGGGCTGACCGAACAGGTGGTCATCATATACAGGTCGTCGACTTTGGAAATCCGCGCATCCTCAACGCCATAGCACTGGAAGGAGGCGCTTGGTGCGATGGCCCGGTCATAGTGGATGGCGATCCGGTCCAGCCCGTCGGGGCTGAGTTCCACTGGCAGCAGCCAGGACAGCGAGGTCAGTGCCATAATGCGCCAGCCGCCGCCATGGATTAGGAACTTTCGTGGATCGGCAGTATCGACCAGTTCCAAAGGCCAAGCATCCAGCAGGAAACGCCCGCTGTCATCGTCCCAGCGGATAGCATGCACATGCTTGTCACGGATGGGATCGCACAGCGCCTCTGCCACCCTGACCATTAGCAACAGGTTTCCGTTCGGCAGCCTGGTCAGGCCGGGATTGAAGGCCCCCAGGATGAAGGTATCCGCGCCCAATTGCCCCGCCAGCGGGGACAATGACAGGTCAATATCGTCGGGTGATAGGATCAGCTTGTCGATGGCGAAACGCATAGATTTTCTTGCTCCCTGGCTGTCAGGCCGGCGTGATGTCGCGGCGCAGATCACGCAGGTGGCGGATCATGTCCTCCCGGGCCCGCACCACATCCTGGGTCCGGGTCCAGGCCTGAACGGTCAGTTCGACATCTTGCGCGCTTAACGCCGTGACGGTGACCGTGGGGGGCGGGCTGGTCAGCAGCAGGCGGTCATCCGCCATCTCTCCCCGCAGATGGGCTGCTGTCGCCTCTGGGTCCCGGTCCATGGGGATGGTGACTGTCATACTGATCCGCCGCGTGGGATAGGCGGACAGGTTTGCAATGGCCGCGGTGCCCCAGACCTGTCCGTTCGGCAGCAGGACCTTCACATTGTCCCCGGCGGCAATCTCCGTCATGAAGACATTGAGGCTGACCACGATCCCACTCTTGCCCGCCACCTCAATCATGTCGCCGATGCGGAAGGGCCGGAATATCAGCAGCATGATCCCGGCAGCCAGATTGGAAAGGGTACCCTGAAGGGCCAACCCGATTGCCAGCGACGCCGTGCCTAGAATGGCCACAAGGCTGGTTGCCTGCACGCCCGCCACCTGCAGGATCAGCACGAAGGTGACGGCTAAAATCCCGTAATAGGTGAGGCTGGACAAGAACGCTGTGACCGTCTCGTCCATGTGGGTGGCGGCGCCTATACCGCGTTTGACCATATTCATGGCGATGGATGCCGTCCACCGGCCTAGCAGCAGGATGATGATGGCCGCGATCATGCGCAGGCCATAGACGATCAGGATATTCTCCACCTGCGCCAGTTCCGGAACATCGCCGAACATCGTCTTCAAAACCCCCGGTGACCGCCCGTCAGGAGAAAGGCCAGAACCATCGCCAGGATGGCCAGCGCGATCCCGACGCCCAGCACATAGCGCATGGGCTTCACATCAACGGCCTGCCGCTCGGGCGGCGATGAATGCATGACGGGACCGTCCCGGCTCATATGCAGGTGTTGTTCGGATACTTGCGGTTCCTGTTGGTCCGGGTCGCGGCCTGGGTCCGGCGGATGCGCCATGGTAGTCTCCTTGCGTGGCGTCTTCCCTGACAACGGTCCGGGGCACTTTGTGTTCCATTTGGAAACTTTTGCAGCAGTCGAGAGCATCGGGTGTACTGCCGATGCAAGTTCGCTATTCACGCGCAGGTGAGTTAAAAATTTCCAATATCAGCCGAATAAAGCATCTGAAAGCGGGGAGCATGTGCATGAGCAGACGCGGTGTGGAGCCGCATCTGGCGCGATTGCGTCGCCATGCACGGGCGATGGCGGGAAGCCAGTCATCAGGCGACGCCTATGTCACGGCCTTGCTAGACATCATCAATGCCGATGCCAGCATCCTGCATGACCCACGTTGTCCGCGCGTCGGTCTGTTCCGGCTATACAGTCAACTCGTGGCCACAACGTCCCGCGACACCGGGGAAAGCGGTCCCGCAGACCTGCGGCAGTTGCCGGCACCTGCCATGCTGCCGCACCAGATCCGTGAAGCATTGCTGCTGATGTCGGTTGAACGCTTTTCCATAGGTGAGGTTGCCGAGATCATGGGTGTTGCCCCGCCAGAGGTGCAGGCATTGGTGGATGCGGCGGGTGAAAGCCTGGCGGCGCTTGGCGGGGCAGAGGTGATGATCATCGAGAGTGAACCGCTGATCGCCATGAATATCAAACAGATCGTGGAGGATCTGGGCCTGCGGGTGAACAGCATGCCGCCGACACACGGCAGAGCGCTGCCAATGCTGCACCATCATACCCCGGACCTGATCATCGCTGATGGCGGCAGTCATCTTGCTGTCGTGGAGGACCTGTATACCGCCGGTAAACCGCCGGTGATCTTCATCTCCGCCTATCCGGAAATGGTCCTGACCGGAAGCCGTCCGGAACCTGTTTTCGTCGCCGCCAAGCCCTTTGATCCAGCGGAAATTAAGGCTTTGATTTTCCAGGCCCTGTTCTTCGCCGACCTTGACTGGGACAAGGCCTGATCATGTCGAGTTTACGGCTTTCTCACGGCAATACGGGAACAACGGCGCCAGTCGACTGTTTCCTATATGGAACCGATTGGTCTGGCGCGCATCAGAGCCGCCACCCGGAACGGTCCCGACAGCCAACGCCACAGGAGAGCCACCATGGGCTTGTTCACCCGTGACATCCAGTCCCTGGATGATCTGTTCGTGCACGCGCTGCGCGATATCTATTATGCCGAAAACCAGATCATGAAGGCCCTGCCGAAAATGATCAGCAAGGCCAGCGCCTCGGCCCTGAAGCAGGGGTTTGAGGCCCATCTGCTGGAAACGCGTGGTCAGATCCAGCGGCTTGAGCAGGTTTTCAAACTGCATGGGGTGGAGGTGAAAGGCGTCGACTGCCCGGCTATCGACGGCATCATTAAGGAAAGCAACGAGATTGCCGGCGAAATCGCCGACAAGAACGTGCTTGATGCTGCCCTTGCGGCGGCGGCACAAGCGGTCGAGCATTATGAAATCACCCGCTATGGCACACTGGTCGCCTGGGCAAAGCGCCTGGGCCGGGCGGATTGTGCTGAACTTTTGCAGCAGAACCTGGATGAAGAGGCGGAAACAGACCGCAAACTGACCATGCTGGCCGACAATATCCTCAATCCGCGGGCGTCCAGCGTATAGGGTTGGCCGGTCGATCATCCCACGCACCCACGGCGTGAAATCGGGGGAGGTGCCAGCACCATGGTGCTGATGCGCTCGCTGCTCCTCCTCCTTATTTCACCATCAGCAACAGGCCGATCTTCAGCTTTCCATCGCTGCGATCAGGTCATCAATATCCAGGGTTACAAACCCCGTGATCGTGTCAGCGATACCGTAGGGGATGACCAGCAGCTTGTTGTGCAGAAGACCGCCGCAGGTATAGACGACATTGGGAACATAGCCCGCCCTTTCCGATTGTTCGGGACGCAGAAGTGGCTCTGTCAGGCGGCCAATCACCCGGCTTGGATCGTCCTTGTGCAGCAGTACCGCGCCGATGGAATAGCGCCGGACGGCCCCCACCCCATGAGTCAGCAGCAGCCAGCCATGCTCTGTCTCAATTGGCGGGCCGCAATTGCCGATCTGCACGAATTCCCACGGTTGGGTGGGTCGCAGGATCGGCTGCCCCTCATCCCATGTGTACAGATCATCGGAATAGATCAGGTATAGGTTCTCATTATCCTGGCGGCCGATCATGGCATAGCGGCCATTGATGCGGCGGGGGAACAGGGCCATGCCCTTGTTGCGGACGGCCACCCCGCGTAGCGGGTACATGCGGAAATTATCGAAATTCCGCGTCTCCATCAGTTCAGTGCGGATGGAATGGCCGCTATAGGCGGTGTAGGTCGCGTAAAAGATCCGGTGAGCGCCATCCACAAATTCCACGAAACGCGCATCCTCAATCCCATTGGCCTGTGACGCGGTCACGGGGAAGATCACGCACTCGCTGATATCGTCCTCAGGCCGAAAGGCGATCTCCACCTCGTCCCCGTCGGGCCCCGTGCGGCGGTTGGCGATGCGCGGGATTGATGCCAATTGCGACTTCGGGTCCATCAGAATACGCCCGTCGGGACAGATCATCCCGGTCAGGAAGGTGAGGGAGGAGATATGTCCCTCACCCACCGCCCGCAGGCTCAGGATGAAACGCACCCCCCCCTCGATCACGCCAGACTGATCAGGATGGCGTACGATGGAGGGGTTGAACAGGGCCGACGCCTCGAACGAATATTCGTGCAGGAAATAGGCACCGACCAATTGCCGCTGTGTCGGCGTGAAGGGCTCATGACTGTCCAGCGCCTCTTCCATCTCGTCGGCCCGTGCCTCGAAGATTTCCAGGAGCTGCCGGTGACGGCCCCGGAAATTCTCAAGCACATCGGTCAACTGCGTCGTTGCCGCCTCCGGGTCGAGCGATAGGACACGGTCCACAATCCGGTTGGCCCGTGTCCTTTCCCTAGAGTTAAGGTCCCTTGGCTCGGTTGCCGGTTTGAACGGGCGCACGACGACGCGCGCCGGGTCTGGCCGCAGCTGCTGGGCCAGCCGGGTCACACAGGGAATAGAGGGCACGCTTTCCTCCTTTATGGATGATGGTGTCAGGCACGGATGGGGATGGGCTGATGCCGCTTGGCATCGGTCGCCACCATGCGGCGCAGATCGATCAGGGCCAGCAGATAGGAGAGGACGGATTCACCCCCCCGGTTCTGGTTCAGCCCGTCCGGACGCAACCCGTCGCGGCAGGCGCCATCCTCATCCACCATCGACTGGCACTGATCATTATGGCCTTCGAACCAGGCGAAGGCCCGTGCGGCCTCCTCCAGCCAGAACGGATCATCATCGACCTGGGACGCCGCCTCGCACGCCGCCACCATGGCTGCGGCTTCCAGCGGCTGCTGATCGAAGATGCGGGGGCGGGTTCGGACATCGCCGAAGCTTTCCGATCCGACGGGGCGGAACATCCCCTCGGGCGAGGTCTGGACACCCGCCAGCCAGCGTAGTGAGCGCAGACCGGCGTCCCGCATGCAGGCACTGCCCGTGGCCCGCGCCGTCAAGATCAGGGCCTGGCAGAGGCGCGGATTGTCATAGGACAGCCCATCCTCGAACCAGCACCAGTCCGGCGTGGCATTGCTCTTGAACAGGCCCAGCAGATTAGAGGCCATGCGGTCCCGCAGATGGGCGGTCTCCACATCCCCTTTCTCCACCTCGCAATAGGCATCAAGGCCCAGCAATGTGAAGACCTGCGCCCGCGTGGCCGGGAACTCTGCGGCGGTTGGCATTGCCATGCGGAACAGGTTGCGGGCCCATTGTCGGCGTGCCGGATGGGGATCGCTGCGTGCTGCTTCGCCCAGCGCCCAAAGGGTGCGGCCATGGCTGTCCTGCGACCCGCGCGGTTCAAGCCATTGCCGGCTGAACCCCATGAAATTGCGGAAATGCAGCGTATCCGGGTTCCAGGCATGCTGGATGAAGGCGGCATAGCGCGAGACCATCAGATCCGGCAGTCGCTGACCGGCATGGTGCGACAAATGACAGGCCAGCAACAGGGCGCGGGCATTGTCATCGACGCAATAGCCATGGGCCCGGTCAGGCACGCAGCCGACCGCATGCTGATAAAGTCCCGTATCATCGCTCATTTGCTCTAGATAGGTCAGATTGGGTTCGGGCAGATCGCGCACGCGGCGTAGACGCTGGATTTGCGGAACGGGGCGCGGGCGCCAGTGACGCACCGCATCTTCGAACAGGTCCAGATAGCGTTCGGCCACCTGATCCCACGCCATGGCCCGTCCATGCTCATAGGCACGGCGGCGCAGGGCGTTTCGCGCCTGTTCGTCGGTCAGAAGATCGCCGATGACCTGACCCACGGCCTCCGCATCGCTGAACGGCACCAGCACCCCGCGACCGTCGGACAGCAGTTCCGCCGCATGCCAGTATGGGGTGGAAACCACGGCCCGGCCCATGCCGAAGCTTTGCGCCAGGGTGCCGGATGTCATCTGCGCCTCGTTCAGATAGGGCGTGACATAGATGTCCGACATGGCGATATGGTCCAGCAGGGTGGACCGGTCTACGAAGTGGTTGGCGAAGACCACGGCATCCTGCACGCCCAATTGGCGGGCTCGCTCCATCAATTGCTCGCGATAGGTTTCACCGTCGCGTCGCAAAAGATGGGGGTGTGTGGCCCCCAGGATCACGTAAACGGCGTCGGGACGCCGCGCCAGGATGGACGGCAAGGCGTCGATCACCGTCTCCAGGCCCTTGTTGGGGGACAGAAGCCCGAAGGTCAGGATCACGGACCGGCCCGCGAAGCCAAGCTTGCGCTTGAACGCCTCCGGGTCCTCGAACCCGGAACGGAAAATGCCATGCGGCACCACTGCGATCTTTTCCGCTGGCGCGCCGTAGATACGACACAGGAACTGCCGTCCCTTTTCGGCCATCACCACGATGCGGGACGATGCCTCAATCACGGCGGAAAGCACGCGTTTCTGGTCCGCTGTCGGTTCGGCCAGGACCGTGTGCAAGGTGGTCACCACCGGTATCCGCAGGCGCCGCAACAGCCAGAGCAGGTGACTGCCCGCATCGCCACCAAAAATCCCGAACTCATGCTGGATGCAGACAATGTCGAACCCGCCGCTGTTAAGGGCATCGGCGGCGTGGATGTAATCATCGATCACACCTTCGCGGATTTCCAATTGGACAATCTCGGGATAATCATAGGCCTGATCATCATCCGTGACCGCCACGATATCGGCGGCCAGACCGCGGTCAGCGGCCTTGATGGCGGCATGCAGGTCCGTTGTGAATGTGGCGATCCCGCACCGGCGGGGCAGGGCAGTACCGATAAAGGCAATGCGGCGCAGCATCGTCATGTCCATTCCTTGAAAGGGGGTTTCCGATGGAAACACCTGGGCGGTGAAATGGTTCCCCGGCACGGTCGCGCGATAAAGCCCGTTGTCGGTCGCTGCCCATCATGTATACTACCATACCAGTTTGGAGGGGCTGGTTCGTGGGCGATTGATAGCGCTACCATCGCTTACGGGCTAACCCACCGTGAAACCGACGACCGATGGGGAACATCGGCGGCCATTGTCGAGGAAACGTCTTGGTGGATACGAACAGCATTTCCCCGGTCCGTCCGGGTCCCTACCGGCACCTTCGCACCGTTGCGATCGCCGCTCTGCTGTCACTGGCCCCGGTCACGGCTGCATGGGGCTGCGACGCGCCGATCAGCACATGCACAAAGGCCAAGCCGGGCAGCCTGCCGCTGATACGCGGGGGTCAGGCCGTCCCAGTCTTCATCGATGTCGGCGCCGACCCGGCGGTGAAACACGCGGCGGATGATTTGCGCGCTGATTTTGGCCGTGTCGCGGGTCAGGCACCGGCGGCGCTGTCATCCCTCGCGGATGCCAAGGGACCTGTGATCATCATCGGCGTGCTGGGCAGTAGCCCGACTATTGATGGCTTGGTGCGCGATGGCAAATTGACCTTGGACGGGCTGGCCGGGCAGTGGGAGGGGTACCGGCAGGTGGTGGTGGACCGCCCGGCACCGGGCATTGCGAAGGCGTTGGTCATTGTCGGTTCCGACCGCCGGGGTGCTGTGTACGGCACCTATGACCTTTCGGAACGGATCGGCGTTTCACCCTGGGTCTGGTGGGCCGATGTGCCGGTGGTGCGCCAGCGCGACCTGTATCTGATGCCCGGCGCCCGCGGGGACCATCCGCGCGTCAAATATCGCGGATTCTTCATCAATGATGAAGACCCGGCCTTCAGCGGCTGGGCAAAGGCGAAGTTCGGCGGCATCAATGCCGATCTCTATGGTCATGTCTTTGAACTGCTGCTGCGCCTGAAGGGCAATTACCTGTGGCCCGCAATGTGGGCGCCCAAGGCATTCAACGATGATGACCCGCGCAATATGGTGCTGGCGGATGAGCTGGGGGTGGTCATGGGCACCTCCCATCATGAGCCGCTAACGCGGGCACAGCATGAATGGCACCGTAACAAGGACAAGGGGATTACCGGCGGTCGCTGGGACTATGCTACCAACGCCGACAATCTGCGTGCCTTCTGGCGCGGCGGCATCGAACGCATGATGTCGAAGGGTGATGGCAAGGGCTATGAAACCCTGCTGACCGTCGGCATGCGCGGCGACGGTGACGAGCCGATGTCGGAGGAAACGGCCACCCAGATGCTGGAAACCATCGTGGCCGATCAGCGCAAGATCATTGCCGCCGTGACGGGCAAGCCGCCGGAACAGACACCGCAGCTCTGGGCGCTCTACAAAGAAGTGCAGGATTATTACGACCATGGCATGCGGGTGCCCGACGACATCACCCTGCTGTTTGCCGACGATAATTGGGGCCAGATCCGCCGCCTGCCCGTGGCCGGGCGCGACCCGCTGAACCGGGCCGGCGGCTATGGTGTCTATTACCATTTCGACTATGTCGGCGCCCCCCGGAACTACAAGTGGCTGAATACCAATCAGATTTCCAAGACCTGGCAGCAGATGGACCTCGCCTATGAAAGCGGGGCGCGGAGCATCTGGATTGTGAATGTCGGCGATATCAAGCCGGTAGAATATCCGCTCGATTTCTTCCTGGACATGGCCTGGAACCCGGAGGCGATGACCCTGGACGCCCTGTTCAAATGGCCCACGCGCTGGTCGGCGCAGATGTTCGGCGATGCGCTGGGGGCAGAGATCGCGCAGGTGATGGAAACCTACGCCGCCTACGCCTCACGCCGGAAGCCGGAACTGATCGACCAGGATACATTCCCGCTGGGCGAAGGAATGGGGCCGGTCCTGGATGGCGGTCCTTTCGGGCAGATGGTGGAGGATTGGCGGATATTGGTCGCCAAGATGGAGGGCATCAAGGCCCGCCTGCGCCCCGATCAACTGGACGCCTATTTCCAGCTGGTCGAACATCCGGTCCTGGCCCTGTCCAACCTTTATGAGATGTATTACGCGGCGGCCTGGAATAAGCGGCTGATGATGCGCAACGACCCCCGCGCCGACTTTTTCGCAAACGAGGTGGAGCGCACCTTCAAGCGCGATGCCGATCTGACGGCGCAGTATCACAGCATCAATGGCGGCAAATGGGCCGGCATGATGAATCAAGTCCATATGAGCTATGTGATCTGGCAGACGCCCACCAAGCAGTCCATGCCCAGCATCAGCCGCGTTTCCGCCGACACCCCGCCCGACCGTCTGGCAGCCCAGATCAAGTTCACGACGGAGCGGAAAACCGATCCGGCGGTCATCACCCTGCCGGCCTCGAAGTTCGATCGTAGCGCGGCGGGCAAGGGCCTGTCCTGGCAGGTTGTGCCCCATCTGGGGCGCGGCGACGCCGTTGTCGCCCTGCCGCAGGGACGGGCCCCAACATCGCCGGCGGATGGGGTGCGCCTGGACTATGGCGTCACGCTGCCGGCGGATGGCCCGGCCATCGTCTCGCTGCGACTGGCCCCGACCCTGGACACCACGGGCGGACAGGGCATCCGCATTGGTGTGTCCATTGATGATGGTCCGGTCCAGACCGTCACTTCTCACCTGATCCCCACGCCGGGTGCCGTCAACAGCCCCGAACAGGCCGCCTGGGTCGAAGCGGTGAAAAACCATGCCCACACTGTGCAGGCCCGGTTCGATGGCCTCAAGGCGGGCCGCCATACCGTGAAACTCTGGCGTATCGATGACAATGCCGTGATTGAAGCACTGACGATCAGCCAGCGCTGACCGCGAACCGGGGGAGAGGCCGATGGGAACGCGGACAATAAAGGCGCTGCGCTGGTGGATGATCGGGCTGATCATGCTGGGCGCGGTCATCAATTACCTGACACGGGCGACGCTGGGGGTGGCCGCACCCACGGTTCTGACCGATCTGAACATCACGTCAGAGGAATATGGCTGGATCACCGCCGCCTTTCAGTTGGGCGTGATGATGCAGCCGCTCTGCGGTTATGTGCTGGATGTGATCGGTCTGAAGATGGGTTTCGCCATCTTCGCCACTGCCTGGTCGCTGCTGACCATGGCGCATGGGCTGGCTCATAACTGGCCCATGCTGATGGGGTTGCGCGGGCTGCTGGGGTTGGCCGAAGGGTCGGCCAATCCCGCCGGCATGAAGGCGGTGGCCGAATGGTTCCCGGCGCGCGAACGGGGGCATGCGGGCGGCGTCTACAATATCGGCGCCTCGGTGGGGTCCATGCTGGCCCCACCGCTGGTGGCCTGGGCGATCCTGTTCTGGAACTGGCAGATGGCCTTCGTCCTGGCCGGTGCTTTGGGACTGGTCTGGGTGGCGGCTTGGCTGAAATTCTATCAGTCGCCGGCCACCCATCCGGCCCTGTCCGCCGAAGAACGCGCCTACATCGCGGCGGGGCAGGAAAGCCATCTGACGGGCCACGGCGGCAAGCCCGATTTCCGGCAGTTGTTGAAGCAGCGCAATTTCTGGGGCATCGCCCTGCCGCGTTTCCTGGCCGACCCAACCTGGGGCACCTTGGCCTTCTGGGTGCCGCTGTACCTGACAACCGTGCGCGGCTTCGACCTGACCGCGATTGCCATGTTCGCCTGGCTGCCCTTTGTCGCCGCCGACCTGGGTTGCATGTTCGGCCCGACCGTGGCTGCTTTCCTGCACCGGCGTGGCCTCAGCCTGCTCAACGCGCGCCGCGGGGCCTTTACGGTGGGCGCGGTGATGATGGTTGGTATGGCCTTTGTGGGCCGGGTGGAAAGCCCGTATCTGGCCATCGCACTGCTGTGCCTGGGCGGTTTCGCCCACCAGACCCTGTCCGTCACTGTCATCACCATGGCGTCAGACCTGTTTCGCCGGAATGAAGTGGCGACAGTGGCGGGCATGGCAGGCACCATGGGCAATCTCGGGGTGTTGATCTTTTCCCTGCTGATCGGCGGTTTGGTCGCGACGGTCGGCTATGATCCGTTCTTCCTGGCGTTGGGCGTGCTGGACCTGCTGGGTGCTGCCCTGCTCTGGACCCTGGTACGGGAAAGGTAAGTCATGATCCGCAATCCGATCCTGCCCGGCTTCAACCCGGACCCGTCCATCGTACGGGTGGGGGCCGATTACTACATCGCCACCTCTACCTTCGAATGGTTTCCGGGGGTGCAGATCCATCATTCCCGCGACCTGGTGCATTGGCGTCTGCTGTCCCGGCCCCTGAACCGCCCAAGTCAGTTGAACATGCTGGGTGCGCCCGACAGTTGCGGCGTGTGGGCACCCTGCCTGACCCATGCCGACGGCCTGTTCTACCTGATCTACACGGATGTGAAGCGTTATGGTCGCACGACCGTTGGCGGGGCGTCGGGCGCGTCGCTGCGCGATTTCCACAATTATCTGGTCACCTGCGACCGGATTGATGGCGAATGGTCCGACCCAGTCCATCTGAACAGCAGTGGTTTCGACCCTTCGCTGTTCCATGACGATGACGGTCGCAAATATTTGCTGAACATGCTGTGGGACCACCGGCCCGGTCGCAACCGCTTCGCCGGCATCGTCGCGCAGGAATATTGCCCGAAGGTCCGCGCCCTGATTGGGGATCGGCAATTGATCTTCAAGGGCACGCCGCTGGGCCTGACGGAGGCGCCGCATCTCTATAAACGCGATGGCTGGTACTATCTGCTGACGGCAGAGGGGGGAACCGGCTGGAACCATGCTGTCACCATGGCGCGGTCGCGTAACATCGCGGGCCCCTATGAACTGCATCCCGAAACCTACATCCTCAGTTCCCGTACCCGCCCCGACGCCCCGTTGCAGCGGGCGGGCCATGCCGATCTGGTGGAAACAGCGGACGGCGACACCTATGCCGTCTATCTCTGCGGACGCCCCTTGCCCAACCGGGGCCGTTGCATCCTGGGCCGGGAAACGGCGATCCAGCGCATGGTCTGGGGCGACGACGGCTGGCTGCGGACCGTGGACGGGCAGGGGTTGCCTAGCCTGACTACGCCGTCACCCGGCCTGCCATCGCATCCGTTCCCGCCCGCTCCGGCACGTACGGATTTCGAGGGTCCTTCACTGCCCGTTGAGTTCCAATGGCTGCGCTCACCATATCCCGACGAACTGTTCAGCTTGACGGAGCGTTCAGGCTGGTTACGTCTTTTCGGTTGTGAAACGATCGGCAGTCAGTACCGGCAAGCCCTGGTGGCCCGACGGCTTCAATCTTTCTGCGCCAGCATCGCCACCCGTATGGATTTCGAACCCAGCCATTTCCAGCAGGCAGCAGGCCTCGTCTGTTACTATGGCGGAACGAAATTCCACTATCTCCATGTCAGCCATGAGGAAGGGGTGGGCAAGCATCTGCGTGTCATGTCGGCACTGCCGGACAGCACCCAGGCCGATGCCTTTACCGCCCCCATCGCGCTGCCGCCCGGTCCCGTCACATTGCGGGCGGAGATCGATTACGAACGGCTGCGTTTCGCCTACCGGCTGGATGGCAGCGAATGGGTCTGGCTGCCGCAGATATTCGACGCCAGCATACTGTCGGACGAAGCGACAAGCCCCGGCGCGCCGAATTTCACCGGGGCCTTCGTGGGCATGGCCTGTCAGGATATGGCCGGCACCGGCCATCCGGCGGATTTCGACTGGTTCGATTATATCGAGCGCGACTATCTGCTGGACCCGGCCTGATCTATCCGCCCAGCCCCGGACTGTGCCGGGTCAAGTGGCGCAGGGGCAGCAGGCTGAACAGCAGGATTGCGGCGGGCAGCAGCGCGAACAGCACGGGGATGACCGACACCGTGCCTGCCGCCTGTGCCCCGCCCCCCTCCACGTATCCCACCACGCCCAGCATCATGGCTGCCAGCGCCCCGCCCAGCGCCATGCCCAGCTTTTCCCCCGCCACCCAGACGCCTGCGAACAGGCCGGCATGCCGCGCCCCGGCATCCCCCTCCGCCGCCTCCGTTGCGGCGGGCAGCAGGGTCAGCGGCAGCAGTTGCTGTCCCACCTGCCCAACCCCGGCTAGGAAGGTGGCGATGCAGGCCAGGACCACATCCTGCGCCGTGACGGCATACAACGTGGCGGTCCCGCTCGCACAGACCAGCGTGGCCAGAAGATAGGCGGGCAAGCTGCCCAATCGCGCCCGGATGCGGACCCAGAGCGGCATGGTCAGGATCGACCCCGCTGTCAGGGACACGAACAGCACGGCCACCATCTCGCCCGGCGCCTTCATGACATGCTGTACGGCATAGGGCAGCAAGGCCGCCGTCACGGCAATGGCCACCATCTGCACCACATAGGTGATCCAAAGCCAGCGATAGGGACGGTTGGCCATCAGATGGCGCAGCGGGTTTTCCGGTCCCCTGGCGACGGGTGGCCGGTGCTGCCGGAACCCGCGCGCGGCGAGGGCTGCCAGCAGCATGACCGCAGCGCACAGCAAGGCCAGGACCACCCCCATTTGGGCAAACCCCGCCCGTCCGCCACCGCCCGCCTGAACCAGCGCCGGGGCCAATCCGCCTGCCGCGAGTACACCGACACCGACAAACGCCATGCGCCATGCTACGACGCGCGTGCGCTGCGCATGATCGTCCGACACCTCACCCGGCAGGGTGACAAACGGAATGGCGAAGATCGAATAGGCGCTGGTGGACACCAGAAAGGCCAGCGTCACGAAGCCCAGCGTCAGGCGCCAATCTTCCAGCACCGGCGGTGCGAACAGCACCATGAAACTGGGGGGCAGCAGTAAGGCACCGGCCAGCAGCCAGGGCCAGCGCCGGCCCGACCGCCGCTTGGTACGGTCCGACAGCATGCCCACGGCGGGGTCAAACAGAAATTCCCACACCTTGGGTACCAGCACCGCCAGCCCCGCCCAGGCCGGCGGCACTGAAAGCGTTTCCGTCAGAAAGAACAACAGCAGCAATTGCGGTGCGACCACAAAACTGGCCGCCGCGATGGACCCGGTGCCATAGGCAAGGGCGCGGCCATGCGAGATGGGGGATGCGGACATCAAGGGTCCTCCAGGGCCGGTTCTATCCCACCAGCCAGCGCAACAGGCGGCGGTGGAGATCATTCAGCGGCGGTCGGATGATGCGGTCGGTGCGGGGCCAGCCCCGCTGGAACACGGGTTTCAGGTGGCTGAAATTGTCGAACCCGTCCTGGCCGTGATACCGGCCCATGCCGCTGGGCCCGACACCGCCAAACGGCAGGCTGTCCACCGCGACATGGATCAGCGTGTCATTGACCGTCACACCACCGGCCCAGCTCTGGTCCAACGCCCGGTCAATCAGGGCGCGGTCGCGCCCGAAAAGATACATGGCCAGCGGCCTTTCCCCTCGCCGAACCCGTTCCATCGCATCCTCCACCCGGTCATAGGGGATGATGGGCAGCAGCGGGGCGAAGACTTCCTCCCGCATGACCGCGAGATCGTCGGGCGGATCGATCAGGGCATGGGCACTGGCAGCCAGACTTTCCACCCGCACGCCGCGTTCAACAGCCTCGCTCAGCAGCGCACCCGCCCGCTGCCGCCCGCGTTCGCCGAAGACATTGCTCATCTCCGCCGGGAAATAGGCCTGCACCCTGGCCTTCAGGGCGGCAACGAACGGTTCCATCTCCGTGCGCGGCAGCATCACATGGTCGGGTGCTACACAGGTCTGACCGGCATTGGTGAATTTGCCATAAGCAATGTCCGCCGCCGCACCATCCAGGTCGGCACCAGGCAGGATGATGGCCGGTGATTTTCCGCCCAGTTCCAGGGTGACGGGCGTCAAATTCTCCGCCGCCGCCCGCATCACCATCCGCCCCACACGGGTGGAGCCGGTGAATAGCAGATGATTGAAGGGCAGGCGGCTGAACCGTTCCCCCATGTCCAGTCCGCCCGTAACGACGGTAACCACACCGGGCGGCAGCACTTCCGTCACCAGTGCGGCGATCAGTGCTGTGGTGCGGGGCGTCAGTTCGGATGGTTTCAGAAGAACCCGGTTGCCCGCCGCCAGGATGCAGGCCAGCGGACACAGGGCCAGTTGCAACGGATAGTTCCAGGGTGCGATAACCCCGACCACGCCCAGCGGCTGTGGCTGTACCCAGGCACGGCCCGGTTGCAGTGGCAGCGGCACCGATCGCGGCCGCCGCTTCATCCAGCCTTTCAGGCGCGATGCGCTGTGCCGCAGGGCCGAAACTGTGACGAACAGTTCGGCGAACAGCGTCTCATGCGCCAACCGTCCCCCGAAATCGGCATCGATGGCCGCCACGAACTCCCCCTGCCGGCGGGCAAGCCCGTCGGCAAGGGCGTTAAGCCAACCCCGCCGTGTTGCCGCGTCGGGGTTTGGATCGGCCATCACGGCGTCGCGAAGCCAAGCGAAGGCTTCATTCAGTTGATCATGCATCGACATCATCCTGCCGGTCAGTATTGCCAGCGGAAATAGCCGCCAACGCGCCGGGGACGGCCATAATTGACAGCATCCAGGCCGAAGCTTTCCAGGTTGTTGATGTCCACGACATAATCCTTGTCGAACAGGTTGGCCACGGTGATACCCGCCCCGATGGCGCCATCATCGCTGGTCCAACCCAGGGTGACGTCGGCCAGCCAGTAACTGGACTGCGACAGGCGTTCCAGATTGCGGCTGTCGAAGTAAACCCTGGAGCGGTAGGAGAGATTGGCTGTCAGCCCGATTTCGC
Source organism: Niveispirillum cyanobacteriorum (assembly GCF_002868735.1). Classification (GTDB taxonomy): domain Bacteria; phylum Pseudomonadota; class Alphaproteobacteria; order Azospirillales; family Azospirillaceae; genus Niveispirillum; species Niveispirillum cyanobacteriorum. The sequence goes on from NZ_CP025612.1 coordinate 668,541, forward strand.
CGATCCCGTCCAGCCGCTGGCTGTGCGACACGGTACCCGTCAGCGACCAGCGCGGGGTGGAGGGCAGGCGGTTGCCGTTCAAATCCTCCCCGCGCGACACGAAATCCTTATATTCCGCATCGATCAGCGACCCCGACAGCCCCAGTTCCAGCCCCGCGACCGGCAGAGCCGTCATCTCGAATTCCAGGCCCAGGATGCGGGCACTGGCCGCATTGTCGAAGGTCTGCACGGTCAGCCCGTCGCGCTCGACCAATTGGAAAACCTGCAAATCCTGATAGTCGTAATAAAAGCCCGACAGGTTGAGACGCAGGCGGCGGTTCAGCCATTCGGTCTTGGTTCCCACCTCGAACGCGTCCACCGTCTCGTCATCATAGGCTTCCAGGTCCGCCGGATCACGGGTATAGCCGCCAAAGAAACCGCCGCTTTTGTAGCCGCGATTATAGCTGGCATAGGCCATGGCATCGTCGGACAGGGTCAAAGCTGCGGCCAGCCGGCCCGACACGCTGTCAAAGGATTTGTCGGCGGACAGGTCGAACAGTTCCACCGCCTGCTCCACCGTGCTGGCATAGTGGAAATCCTTCTTATCCTTGGAATAGCGCAGGCCTGCCGTCAGGGTCAGGCGCTCGGTGGCGCTGAAATCCACCTGCCCGAAAGCGGCATAGCCGTCCGTGGTCTGGCGATAGGGAAAGCCGACCATGGCGACGTTATTTTCAACTGACAGGCCGGTTGGATTGTCAGGCGTGGTGAACAGGGGGCGCAGGTCGCGCAGCACGTCATACTGACTGTCGGTATCCAGATAATCATGCAGGTAATAAAGGCCCGCAACGGCCTTTACCTTGTCGGTCGGGGCGGCTTCCAGGCGCAGCTCCTGGGAGAAATCGCGTTGTTTGGCCAGATAGGTGGTTTCGATCAGGCGGCCCGGACTGGCATCCGTATCCTCCACATCATTGCGCTTGGCATGGTCCCAGGCGGTAATGGAATAGAGCGTGACGCCCGACAGGTCCCAGCGAAGGTTCAAGGTGGCGCCAATCAGGTCGACGCGGTCCTTGCCGGCCAGATTGTAATCGCCCTTATAGGGATCGCCATCCGTGTCGGTATAGCCCAGCGCGTCGGTACAGCCACCCGATGCATAAAGGCCGGCGGCGCAGAGCCCGTCCGGGCCGGCGGCAGCGGGAATGCCGGGCAGTAGGGGGCGCGACTGGGCGTGGATACTGTCTCCCCGGTTGCGCCCGCCATGCACCTGCAACAGCGCCTCGAACCCATCGGTCGGGGTCAGCAGCAGGCTGCCACGCCCGGCCCAGCGGTCGGTATCGTTGACATGGCCTCCTGTGACCCGGTTCAGCGTGCGGCCATCATCGCGTTCCCAGATGCCGGCGATGCGCATCGCCGCCTTGTCCTCCACCAAGGGCGCGTTGGTGGCAGCTTGGGCCGTGATCGCGTTGTAACGGCCATAATCGATGCGGCCCTCGCCACCGACGGTGAAATCCGGGCGCCGGGTGGTGACATTGATGGTGCCGCCCGTGGTGTTACGGCCATACAGCGTGCCCTGGGGTCCTTTCAGCACCTCCACCTGGGCCAGATCGAAGAATTGTCCCGTCTGCGCCAGGGGGGACGCGACATAGGCGCCATCGACATAGATGCCGACCGCCCCCGCCGCATTGGCGTTGAAGTCCGACAGGCCGACGCCCCGGATGAAGATTTTTGGATTGGCGGACGCATCCGTGCTTTGGATCATCAGGCCGGGGGCCAGTTTGCCCAGGTCCTGCACGTCGCGCACACCCTGGTCTTGCAGCGCCGCACCCGACAGGGCTGTGACGCTGACAGGCACATCTTGCATGTTCTGCTGCCGCTTCTGGGCGGTGACGACAATCTCCTCCAACACCACCTGCTCCTGCGCCGTGGCGGGCAGGGCGGCGATAACGACACCGGACAGCAGCAAGAGCTTCAACCCATTGTTCTTCATGGCATTTCCCCTGTTCAGACAACCCTGTTTATCGCATGCGGCATTCGCCGCTTTGTTCAGGCCGAAGGCGGAAAGACCGGCCAGGCCTGTGTGATCTCCCCCCCGTCAAAGACGGTGAGGGAGCCGAACTGCAGGAAAAGCGCCTCCGACTGCCGGGGACGCAAAAACAGCCAGTCACCGGGCTGCCGGGCCGGGTCGTGGGACCCCAGCCAGCATTCCTGGTTGCTGGACGGTCCGAAGATGGCGCTGCGCCGCAGACCGGCGGGCCAGACGGGGTCTGCCAGCCAGTTGCCGCCATGGATGAAATGCGCCTGTGCCTGCCCTGGAAACAGCCGGGCGGGCAGGCTGCCCAGGCCCGGTACGCGGGCGGGATGCGCGACCTTCAAAACGGGTGTGGCGATGAAACAGGCCGGCACATGGTGCGACAGCGTGCCGATGTCGAAATCCGACGGCTTCACGAACGCCGAACCGATGGCCAGATCGTTGGCAGGGCTGCCCGTGGCATGCAGGACATAGGTCGGGCTGCCCGCACTGTTCAGCAGCGGGTCCGCCACCCCGCGCGACCGCAGCAGAGCGGCCATCGCCGCATAATCCCGGCACATGCCGGCAAAGGCCCGTGACCGGATACCCATTGCCTGGGGCAGTTTTGCCAGATGCGGATCATAACCCATCAGGCCCGTGAGGCGGATTTCGGGCCCGGCCCGGTCCAGCAGGCCGGCCAGGGCTGCCGGCCCCGCCACCCCGCCGCGATGCAGGCCGACATCCACCTCCACCGCCGCATCGAGCCTGATGCCCAGGGTCCGCGCCAACGCGGCATACTGGTCCAGCCGTTCCACACTGTCGATCAGCCAGCGCGGACCTGGACCCTCAATCCCGGCTTCGTCGTAATAGGCACGGGCGGCGGCCACGGGCAGTGGCTTGCCCAGCAGGATATCCGACGTCGGATCAACGTCGCGCATCGACAGCAGCATGGCCCGGTTGAAGACCATGGCGCGGTTGCTGTTCAGCGACGCTGACAGGTGGCGCAGTAACGGCGCGCAGGGCAGTGACTTCACCACCAACCGCACCGCCGCAGCACCACGCGACATATCGGCCACCGCCCTGATATTCGCATCCAGCCGTGACCGGTCCAGGATCAGAACTGGTTCGGCGATCCGGGCACGGTCCAATGCCGCGGACAGGGACGCGAAATAGGCGGCGGGCGTGTCAGGCATCGGCGAACACCCCGCGCAGATAATCATTCAGGAACCGCCCTTCCGGGTCCATCTGCCGGCGCAGCTCTGCTGCATCGTTGAACCTGGGGTAAAGGGCGGCGAAATCGGCCCGTTTCAGGCTGTTCAGCTTGCCCCAATGCGGTCGCCCGCCATGCCGGCGCATGATCGGCTCCACCAACTGATACAGGAAATCATACTGGTCCTTGTAATAGGCATGGACGGCGATGGACCCCGTCATCCGGCCCTGGAAGGGCGACAGCCAGGCATCGTCGGGCGCAACGATCCGCGCCTCGATGGGGAAGAACACATCGTTGCGCTGCCCCTCAATGGCCGCAATCACCTCCTGCAACGCGCCGACCTGCGCCTCCAGCGGCAGATGGAACTCCATCTCGTTGAAGCGCACGGGCCGTTCGTTGGACAGCAGCCGCCAGCTTTCATCCACCACCCGCTCCGGCTCCAGTCCAGACATGACCTGCCGTGCCACGCGTCGGCGCAGGGCCGGCGACCAGCCCAACCAGTCGCGCAGCTTCTTTAGGTCCAGCAGGGCCTCATTATCCTGCGCGGGCGGGCGTACCGTGGCCGGCTCGTCCGTTTCGTCATGGGTGATGACGGCGGTCATATCGGTGAAAGGCAGGTAGTAGAATTCGATATTGCGGTGGGCCTGATGTAGGCGCGGCCAGTCGGCCAATGTCTGTTCCAGCGGTTGCAGCCAGACATTCCGTTCCACCCGCTTCAACGGGCTGTTCTGCAAGGTTACCTGCGTGACGATGCCGAAGGCACCCAGGCCCAGCCGGGCCGCCTGAAACAGCTCCGCGTTACGTGCGACATCGCAATCAAGAATGTCACCACGCCCGGTGACCAGACGCAGGGCCGTGATATTGCCGTGCAGGGCGGGCAGGGTGGCGCCGGTGCCGTGTGTACCCGTGGCGGTGGCGCCGGCCAGCGATTGCTTATTGATGTCAGGCAGGTTCGGCATTTCCTGCCCGATTCCGGCCAATGCAGCCCCCAGATCGGCCAGCCTTGTACCACCCCATGCCACCGCCGTGCTGGTTGCCTTGTCATGGCTGATCAGGCCCGTCATCCGGTCCAGCGTGACCAGGGTGCCGGGCGTGGGCACCAGGGGCATGAAGGAGTGGCCCGACCCCACCGCGCGCAGGGGACCCGGTGCCGTGCGTACCAGTGCTGCCAACTCGCCCTCGCTGCCGGGCGCCGCGCGCTGTGCCGGATAGGCGGTCTGAATGCCCGACCAGTTGCGCCACAGCAGCCGGCCCGCCTCATCCTGGCCCGGCGGTGCGGGTGGCTCTGGCTGCACACCCACCCGGCTGGCGGCCCACCCGCCGGCACCGGCCACCGCTGCCACACCAGCCATGCCAAGGAAAAGCGAACGCCGTGAAACCATCATTTCCCCTTTCAGCGCGGCGGCTGGCTCATGAACAGGATCAGGGCGGTGTAATCTTCCGGCGTGCAGGCAAAGCATTGCCCCCCCGCCGGCATACCGTTCACGCCCTCAACAACATTCTTAAGAAGTACTGACATCCCTTTGTTCAGGCGTGGTTTCCATTGCTCGCCGTCCCCCGTCAGCGGTGCCCCGCTGTCCGCCATCGTGTGGCAGGCAAGGCAGGATGCAGCGTAGATCTCCGCCAATCGGGGATCGGCGGGACGCAGGGCGGCAATGGTGGCGGCGTCCGGTGGCGGGGCTTCCTTCTGTCCGCAGGCCCCCAGGCCCAGGAACGCAAGGCAAAGAAATCCCCGTAGCGCCCGCACGCTCAACGGCGTCGTCATGGCACCCCTATCAATGATGATTTGTAGTGATCGCTAACTGCTAAAGTTAGTGATAACTAATGCCTACGCCCGACGCAAGCGGATAATGCGGGCCACCGCGGGTACCCGTTCAGAAATGACGATGATGGTGATGCAGGTGGGGTCAGGCCTGTTCCAGGCCGTTGCGCAGACCGCCCTGCCACATGGCGGTCAGGCCATGGCACAGGGCTTCCGGCGACTGGTCCGGGTCTTCTAGGGCCAGTTCGATGATGCTGTAACCCGCCTCCACCGCGATGCGGGTGCGCAGGCGCAGTTCGGCGTGATTGGCATTGGGCAGCAGCGACAAGATCACCTCCATGATCCGGTCGGTCACCAATTCGTGCGACTGGGTGCGTACACTGGACAGGGATGGCACCGCCCGCAGCGCCCGCATGATCCACACCGCCCCCGGCTGCGTGGCCGTGACCTCGATGGATGACAGCAGGAATTGATAGTGGGCCCGGATCAGGTCATCGAACCCTTTGTCGCCATGCCCCTCCAGCCAGGCGGCCAGCACCGTATTCTGGCGCAGCATCAGGTCCTCGCCCAGGGCCGCCAGCAAGTCGTACTTGTCCTTGAAGTGGCGATAGAAAACGGGCGGTGTGACGCCCGCCCGCGCGGCGACCAGATTGGTAGAAATACGCTCGATCCCGACCTCCCCCAGCAGTTCCGCCCCGGCCTGCATCAGGCGCTGGCGCATGGCCAGCGCCCGTGGGGACAGGGCACCGCTTTCCGTTTCAGCGGCGGGAACGGGGGAGGGGGATGACGCGGACATGCTGCCTTTTATCTTTCTGTCGGCGGGGTCTGCCATGCCCCCTGCCGGCATCAGGACATAAGGTGGAACGGGCCGGAATTCAACTGCCGGCCTGGGCCAGAAGGCTACGTCGCCGTCCATAGGCCAGATAGACGCCGACGCCGATCAGATTCCAAATGGCAAAGCGCACCAGGGTGCCTGTCGGCAGGCTGATCATGAAGTAAAGACAGCCGATCACGGCCAGCGGGGCCACGATCCAGACTGCCGGGCAACGGAACAGGCGCGGCAGGTCGGGCCGCGTGCGGCGCAGGACCATGACGCAAACCGATACGGCGATGAAGGCCGTCAGGGTGCCGGCATTCGATAGTTCGGCGATCTGGTCCAACCGGAAGAAGCCGGCCACCAGCGCCACGAACCCGCCGACCAGAAAGGTCAGGCGAAGCGGCCCCCGCCGCTGCGCATCCAGTTGGCTGAGCGAACGTGGCAGCAAACCGTCGCGCGCCATGACGAAGAACACGCGCGTCTGCCCGAACATCATCACCAGGATCACCGACGGCAGGGCGATGATGGCCGCCGCCCCGATGCCGAAGGCGGCACCCGGATGCTCTAGTCCGCGCAGGATGAAGGCCAGCGGCTCCCCACTGGCCGCGAATTCCGCGAACGGCCAGGCGCCGACGGCACAGGCGGCGACAATCATATAGATCAGGGTGCAGACCACCATGGACCCGATGATGCCGATGGTCAGGTCCCGCTCCGGGTTCTTGACCTCCTCTGCGGAGGTGGAGACGGCGTCGAACCCGAAGAAGGCGAAGAACACGATGGCCGCCGCCGCCATCACGCCGCGCACCTGCCCGTCCACACTGTGGGAGGCAAAGCCATAAGGCATGAAGGGCGTGAAATTCTCCGGCATAATGGCCGGTGCCGTCAGCCCGACAAACACGGCCAGCGCCAGGAGCTTGATGGCCACGAGCACAATGTTCAGGGTGGCACTTTCCTTGGCCCCGCGCGCCAGCATCGCCGTCACGGCCAGCGTGATCAGGACGGCGGGCAGGTTGATGATACCCCCGCCATGCGGGCCGGAGATCATCCAGGCCGGCAGATGCACGCCCAGGCTTTCCAGCAGACCGACCATATAGCCGGACCAGCCGACAGCCACGGCAGAACATGTGACGGCATATTCCAGGATCAGGCTCCAACCCACCAGCCAGGCCAATCCCTCGCCCAGCACCGAATAGGTGTAGGTATAGGCGCTGCCCGCCGCCGGCATCAGGGTCGCCATCTCCGTATAGGTCAGGGCCGCGAAGACACAGAGGATGCCGCAGGCCGCGAAGGCCAGGATCACGGCGGGTCCCGCACGCTCTGCCCCGATACCGGTCAATGTATAGATGCCGGTGCCAATAATGGCCCCGATGCCCAGCGCCACCAGATGTGGCCAACTGAGTGTGCGTTTCAGTTGCCGTGATGGATCAACATGCGTCAGCGCGTCCAGCGCCTTGCGCCGCCCCCAGAAACTCATGCCCCTGTTCTCCTGTCTGCGGATATGGCCGGCTTATGCCAGCTCTGTATGGATTGGTATTTTCCCTTTACCATGATGTGTCGGCGACAGCTTTGTCGAAAATGTAAAAAGGCGGCGGGCCCCACCGGACCCGCCGCCTTTACCGGACACCCGTGAAGGGTGCGGTTACCACCAGGTTGCGTACAGCGCCACCAGGGCCAGGACCACGCCCACGGCACCGACATTGAAGCCGGTCCCCGTGCGATAGCTGACATTGACGGTATCGATCGTGTCGCTGCCGGCCCGCGACGGAATAGCCAGCGATGCCGCCGCCGCCAGCATCAGCGAGATGATGAAAACGATGCCCATCCGGTCGATAAAGGGCAGGTCGGCCCACCAGACCTTCATCGCCCAGGAAAGGGCGACCGACGCGATGGCCGCCGTAATGGCACCCGCTTCGTTGGCGCGCTTCCAGAACAGGCCCAGCAGGAAGATCACGGTGATACCCGGTGTGAAGAAGCCCGTGAATTCCTGAATGAATTGAAACGCCTGCTCCGACTGACCCAGCAGCGGGCGGGCGGTCAGGATGGCCAGCAGGATGGAAACCGTGGCCGCGATACGGCCCACCATCACCAGCTTGCGTTCCTGTCCTGACCCGCCGTCGCGCACATGGCGGAACTTGGCGAACACGTCCAGGGTGAAGATGGTGGCGATGGAATTGATCTTCGACGCGGTGGAGGCGATGATCGCCGCGATCAGGGCCGCAAACACCAGACCCAGCAGACCGGTGGGCAACAGCCGCATCATCGAGGGATAGGCCTCATCCGGCTTGGCCAGATTGGGGGCCAGGATGACGGCGGCGATCCCCGGTAGCACGATGATAACCGGCATCAGCAGCTTCAGGAAGGCCGCGAACAGCACGCCCTTCTGCGCCTCGTCCAGGCTTTTGGCCGCCAGCGCGCGCTGAATGATGTACTGGTTGAAACCCCAATAGCTGAGATTGGCGATCCACATGCCGCCGATCAGCACCGACAGGCCCGGCAGGTCCATGTAGTGCGGGTCATCGGCCTTCAGGATCATGTGGAAATGACCCGGCAATTCCGTGGTCAAACGCTGCCATCCGGCCAGGATGCCGCCTTCGCCGCCGATCTCTCCCAACGTCAGACCGGCGATGATCAGGCCGCCCATGACCAGCAGCGACACCTGCACGATATCGGTCAGGGCGACCGCCTTCAGGCCGCCGCGCAACTGGTACAGAAGGGCAAAGGTGCCCAGGCCGATCAGGGCTAGGTTCTGATCCACGCCCGCCACCTTGGTGACGGCGATGGAACCCAGCCAGATGATGGAGGTAAGGTTCACGAAGATATAGAGAACCAGCCAGAAGATGGCCATCAGGGTCCGGATCGACGGACCATACCGCCGTTCCAGGAACTGCGGCATCGTGTAGATTTCATTCTTCAGGAAGATGGGCAGGAAGTACTTACCCACGATCAGCAGCGTCGCCGCCGCCATCCATTCATAGGACGCGATGGCAAGCCCGATGGCATAGCCAGACCCCGACATGCCCACGATCTGTTCGGCCGAAATGTTGGCCGCGATCAACGAGGCGCCGATGGCCCACCAGGGGAGGTTCTTGGACGCCAGGAAATAATCAGTCGTGTCCTTGGGCGCGGTGCCCGGCTTGTCGCGTGACACATATTGCGCCAGCCCAAAAATGGCGATGCCATAGAGCACGACAATAACAATGTCCAATGTGGACAGTTCCATCGATATCCTCCCCGTTTCCCCTTGCCGCCCACCATGCCCGGTATCTGCCGACCATGGCGGGGGCCGCTTGACGGCCACCATACGCGCAGGCACGCCATATTTGAATTATTATATGCTTAATATGTCACATTGGCCTGCCATGACGGTATCCATGGTTTATTGACGCCAATGGGTCGGTTCCCGTACCAAGGGCCAGCATCTCGCGGATAACCCGAACCCGCCAATAAGCCGGAATCCGACTATGAAGCCTGAAGACCTCCGTTTGGTACACAGTCTTCCCATGTTCCGGCAGGTTGAAACAGAACAATTATCCTCCTTGGCCGCACGGGGATCATTGCAGCGCTATCCGCGCGGAACCCTGCTGTTCCAGGAGGGTGACCGCGCCGATTTCCTGATGGTTCTGCTGGAAGGTGGGGTGGAGCTGTTCGCAAGGGACCAGGCCGGCAGTGAAGCCGTGGTGGAAACCCTGTTTCCTGTCGACAGTTTCATCCTGGCCGCCGCCCTGACGGGGGCACCCTATCTGATGTCGGCGCGCACCTTGCTGCCGTCACGTGTGCTGCTGCTGGATGCGGAGATTTTCCGCCATGCCGTTGCCGCCGATCCTGCCCTCTCTGCCCCCGTGATGGCGGAACTGGCTCAGCATTTCCGCCGTCTGGTCCGGCAGATCAAGGATTTGAAGCTGCGCACCGGGGTGCAGCGTCTGGGCTGCTACGTCCTCGGTCTGGCGGGGGAGGGTGACGAGGTTGTGTTGCCCGTCGATAAGCGCATCCTGGCCTCGCGCCTTGGCATGACGGCGGAAAACCTGTCCCGCGCCTTTTCCACCCTGCGCGACCAAGGCCTGTCGATCCAGGGCAACCGGCTGCTGATCCAGGACCGTGCGAAACTGGTGGCCTTTTCAAAGCCGGACCCGCTGATCGACGCAGCCGAGGGGCCGCTGTCGCTGACCGAATAATACCAATCCGCCGAAGGTGCGACTTTCGGTGGATTGGAGGCTGCCGACTGGCGGCCCGGCGCTCGTGCGCCGTAAGACAAGCGTGCGGATGCACGCGCCTGGCGTTTGAGGGCCGCCTTGATGTTGACTATCAGTCAACATCAAGGCGGGTTGGTACAAGGTTACCCCGCCGATATCTCCCGCGCCACATCGGCCACCAGACCCCGCAGCCAGCGATGGGCCGGATCGTGGCGATAACGGACATGCCAGGCCATCTCCACCGGAAAGGTGCCCAGATCGGCAGGCGCCGGCATGACCTTAAGCCGCTTGTCGCGGGCCAGTTGCCGGCAGATCAGGCGGGGCAGGGTGGAGCAATAGTCGGTGACCGCCACCAGTTCCGGTACCGCCAGAAAATGCGTGACGGACACCGCCACCTCCCGCTTCAATGCCTGCTTTTCCAATGCTTGGAACAGGCCGGCGCGCAACCGTCCGGGCGGCAGCATGTTCACATGCTTCAACGCCTCATACTGTTCGCGCGAAAGGCTGTCTCCTATGGTGGGGTGGTCGGCGCGGACCACACAGGCCAGACCGTCATCCATAATGTGCTGAACCACCAGATTGTCGGGTGGGTCGGTGATGCGACCGATCACCATGGCGGTACTGCCTGACACCACGCCGGTTTCGGCCAGATCGGTGCCGAACGGCGTCAGACGCAGCTTGATGCCCGGTGCCTGTTCGCGCAGCCGTGTCACGACCGCCGGCATCAGCACATATTCCACGTAACTGTTGGGCGCGATGGTGAACAGGCGGTTGGCCTGTGCCGGGTCGAAATCCTGCTGCCCCAGGACGATATCGTCCAGCGTCGCCAGGGCGGCGGCAATCACAGGGGCCAGTTCCTGCGCCTTCTCCGTCGGCTGCATGCCATAGCGTTCGCGGATGAACAGGGGATCGCGCAGCATCACCCGCAGCCGGTTCAACGCATTGGACAGCGCCGGTTGCGTCATGCCCAGCCGTTCGGCGGCACGGGTCACGTTACGCTCTTCCATCAGCGCGATGAAGGTGGGCAGCAGGTTCAGATCGTAACGCATGAGTTATAATGTCATGTAAATATCTGACATAGGAAGGATAAATTTCCAGAATATAACGGGCGAAGGCATGATCTGGACATCCCAAGCCACGGAGCTGACCCAATGTCCAAGATCCTCTTCATCCTGACCAGCCATGACCGCATGCTGAATGGCGAGCCGACGGGCGTCTGGCTGGAAGAACATGCCGTTCCCTATCTGGCCTTCACCCGCGCCGGTCATCAGGTCACCGTAACCTCCATCGCCGGCGGCAAGGTTCCGGTCGATCCGAAAAGCGCGCCGACCGTGGAACAGGTCAGTGCCTGGGGACAGGCCATCGCCACGCTGTCCGAAACGCCTTGCTTCGACACGCTGGATAGCGATGGCTTCGACGCCATCTATATGCCGGGCGGCCATGGCACCGTGTTCGACATGCCGTACAACAAGAAGCTGCATGATCTGTTGTTCCGCTTCGATGCCACGGGCCGGGTGATTGCCGCCCTGTGTCATGCCCCTGCCGTCTTTGCCGGCATGCGCCGCCCTGACGGCACGCCCTTCATCGCGGGCCGCACCGTCGCCGCCTTCACCGATGCGGAGGAGCGGGCTGTTGATGGGGTGGAAAAGGTGCCATTCCTGCTGGAAACGCGCCTGAAGGAACTGGGCGCCATCCATCACGGGGCCGCTGACTGGGCGTCCAATGCCATTCTCGACGGCAATCTGGTTACCGGTCAGAACCCGCAATCCTCTGCCGCTGCTGCCACGCTGTTGCTGGGCCTGCTGTAAGCGCCCCGACCTTCAGACCTGAAAGGAAAGTATCATGAGTCTCAAGAATATCCTGACCAGCCGCCTTGGCTTCGGTGCCGCCCCGCTTGGCAACATGTTCCGCGCCATTCCGGAGGAGGAGGCGCTGGCCACTGTTGAGGCGGCCTGGAATGAGGGTATCCGCTTCTTCGACAATGCCCCCTTCTATGGAGCCGGCCTGGCGGAAATCCGCATGGGTCAGGCCCTGGCCGGCAAGCCGCGCGACGAATATGTCATCGCCACCAAGGTTGGCCGCCTGATCCTGGATGAGGTGGAGGATGTCTCCGCCCGCGACCTCGGCGAAAAGGGCGACGTTTTCAAGCACGGTCTACCCAACCGCATCGTCAATGACTATTCCGCCGACGCCACCCTGCGTTCTATCGAGGACAGCCTGAAGCGGCTGAAGACCGACCGGATCGACATTGTCTGGGTGCATGACGTCGCCCAGGATTTCTATGGCGATGAATGGCTGGATGTCTTTGAAACGGCCCGCAAGGGGGCGTTCAAGGCGCTGGACCGGCTGCGGGACGAGGGCGTGATCAAGGCCTGGGGCCTGGGTGTTAACCGGGTGGAACCCATCGAACTGCTGCTGGGCCTGGAAAGCAACCGACCCGACGGCTTCCTGCTGGCCGGCCGCTACACGCTGCTCGACCATGACAAGGCCTTGCAGCGGGTGATGCCGACGGTTGCCGAACGCGGCCTGGGCCTCATTGTCGGTGGTCCCTACAGCTCCGGCGCGCTGGTCGGTGGTCCGAACTTCGAATATGCCCCGGCCACGCCCGCCATCTTGGACAAGGTGACGCGCATCAAGGCCCTGGCCGACCGCCATGGCATCAGTGTGAAGGCAGCAGGTCTGCAGTTCGCGTTGGCCAATCCCGCCGTCGCCGCCGTCATTCCGGGCGCCAGCCGCCCCGACCGCATCGCTGAAGACAGCGCCGCCCTGGCGGAAGTTGTTCCCGCCGATTTCTGGCGCGATCTGCGCGCCACCGGTCTGGTCAACCCGGCTGCCCCGTTGCCCCTCGACGTGTAAGGGCAGTCACACCTTTTCCGGCTTCTTCAGGCTGACGGTGGGTTCATTCACCATCAGCGCCCGGGCCAGGGCCGGTTCCGGGCTGGAACAGACGGAAAGGGTGCGGCACGGTCCGTCGGATGCTGCCAGATAGGCATGGCCCATGGTGCTGTCCAGATAGATGCTTTCCCCGGCCTTCACGATGGTGGGCGCATAGAATTCGGTATGAACTTCGATGGCGCCCTCCATCACATAAATGAATTCCTCACCCGGATGACGGACCAGGGAACCGAATTCCTCCATGGTACGGGCGCGATGCTCCACCAGGATAGGGATCATCTTCTTGTGCGTGATGTCGGTGTTCAGATAGCGGTGGCGGTAATTCTTGGTGGGGACCTCCGCATCCTCCCCGCCACCCCGGTCCACGCTGCGCCGTGTCATCATCGCGACGGGTGAGGAGGATTGCACTACCGGTTCCGCTGCCGGTGCTGGATCACCCGTGAACAGGGTGCCGATATCGACGCCCAGCCCCTCGCACAGGCTGACGATCTTGTCGAAGGTCAGGGACATGCGGTCATTCTCGACCTTTGACAGGGTGGACACGGCCAGACCCGTCCGTTCCGCCACATCGGCCAGGGTCCAGTCGTTCTGAAGACGCAGCCGGCGCAGGGCCTTGCCGATCGGTGCTCTCCGCGTCATCTGCTCACAACCCCCGGTTCACCCCGCATTTTCCGTTCCTGCGGGTTTGGTTAGCGCTTCGGAAAATAAAAAATGCCACAGGGGCGGGGGAGAATGAAACCCCTTTCCCTGTGGCAAGTCACAGCAGTCAAAGCGGGAGTGCTACAAACTCATCAATCAGTAGGTGAAGTCGAGGCTCAACCCGATGGTACGCGGCTGCAAAACGGTGCGGTCGATCTGCACAGGGCTACCCAGCGCGCTGGTGATCAGGTCGGCGGTGGTCGTCGCATGGGAATTGGCGGCATTGCGGATATAGAAGCGGACAGCCACCACATCGTTATGCACACCGGCACTGATATCCAGCACGCCATAGGCCTTGGTCCGCACGAATTCGGGCGAGCTTTCGGGATCGCTGTGAACCGCCCCCGTCCAGCGATAGCCGGCACTGGCATTGGCATTCCAGTCGCCGGACAGGTTCCATTCATAATCGGCGGTCAGGGCGAAGGAGTATTTGGGGATCAGCGGCAGACGGTCCCCATCCTGCGCGCCGACCTCCGGGATGTCGCCCTTGAAGCTGGCGTCGGTGTAGGCGCCATTGGCCCCCAGACGCCAGCCTTCGACCGGCACGAACACGGTCTCGAACTCCAGCCCCTTGCTCTGCGCTTTGCCACCATTTTGCAGAAAGGAAACCCCGCCGTTGGAGCCGGCGATCTGAATATCCTTCCAGTCGATGTAGAAAACCGACGCATTGGCTTGCAGCCGGCCGTCCAGCAGGGTGGATTTCACGCCCGCCTCGTAACTCACCAATGTGTCGGCATCCACGCTGGGCGGCACATTGGGCAGGGCCACGTTGGGTCCGCCGGGGCGGTAGGAACTGGCGACCCGGCCATAAAGTGTTACATCCTCATCCAGGCGCAGGCGCGGGCTGGCCATAAAGGTCAGTACATTCTCCGAGGACTTGCCCGGCACCCGCTGCGCCCCGCCCAACAGAGCACCGTCGGAAATCTGGGCGAAGTCCTGGTTGTTGTGGGCCCAGCGCAGGCCGGCGGTGATGTCGAACCGGTCGGTCAGGGCGACGGTACCATTGCCGAACACCGCCACTTCCTCATAGGTCGTGGGCAGGCTGGCGATGGCCAGCGGGTCCAGGCCGGGGATGGAGCTGCCGCTCATGGTCTGTGCGCTGGCAGCCTGAAGGTTGGTGCTGTCCTCCCAGGTATAGAACCCGCCCAGCATCCATTCGAACCCGCCGCCGCTGGGCGATGCCAGCCGCACCTCCTGCGTGAATTTCTCATGATCCAGCAGCAGATCGAACCGCGACAGGCCCGCCGGGACAGCCCCGCCGGTCAGCGCCGGGAAGGCGACGCCATAGATGGAACTGGCATCCTGGGCGGTATCCACCTTGGCCGTGGAGTAGGAGGAGGCCGACGTCAGGCTGGCAAAGTCCAGGTCCCAGTCGATAGTGGCGGTATAGAGGTCCAGGTCCTTGCTGAAGGGCTGGTCCATGTAATATTGGCTATCCAGCTTGCCGGCGATGGGCTGGTCGGTGATCGTGTCATAAGCGACGACGGCATTATTGCGGCTGTCGACCTTCTGGAACAGGGCCTGCAGGCGAACCGTCACCGGTTCCGCCGGACGCCAAAGCAGGGCGACGCGGGCACCCTTCTGCGTGTTGTCATTGATATCTTTGGCACCGCTGCGCGAATTATCGATATAGCCCTGGTTCTTCTGCTTATAGACGCTGGCCTGCACCGCCAGCCGATCCTCGATCAGCGGCAGGTTCACCTGTCCGCGTATCCCCCAATTGGCCCCCCCGGCACCGCTGGTGCCCGACATGTCGCCACCCACCCGCATTTCGGTATCGTTCAGGTCGGGCTTGCGCGTCACATATTTCAACAGGCCGCCCATGGTGCTGGCACCATAGAGCGTGCCCTGCGGCCCGCGCAGCACTTCCACCTGCTGGATGTCATAGGGGAACAGGTCCAGCGCATAGATGGCGGCACGGGCATAATTGGCGCTGGAACCCAGCGGCGTATCATCGATATAGGTGCCGACGGTGGCACCCGGCCCGACGGGTGCGACACCGCGCAGGGCCAGCGACACCTGTCCCGGTGTGCCGCCGCTGCTGATGGCCAGACCGGGCATATAGGCGGCATAATCGGCGACGCCAGTCGGACTTGACCGGGCGATCCGTTCACCGCTCAGCACCGATACGGAGGCCGGAACGGTCTGGAGATTTTCCAGACGCTTCTGCGCCGTCACGATGATCTCTTCCAACAGAAGCGGCTCACTGCTGGCCGCCTGTCCCGCCGCCGGCAACAGCGGCAGCGCCGAAAGGGCGATGCCGGCCAAAAGTCCCTTGTGCGCCTGCCGACGCCGGGTCTCACACCTGAAAACCATGGAAATTGCCTTTCCTGTCCGAGGCTGGGGCCGTTGGCCGACCCCTTGCGTTGGGACGCACGAACCGGTTCCGGCCTGCCCAGGGGGCGGCCGGTCGCGGAGGCACGTTTCATTGATTACCAGAAAATTAAAACAGGGTTCCCGACAGGGGTCAACAAGGATTATTCCTATGCGAAAAATTTATGATCGTGCCAGGCTTCCTGCAGGTGAGCGCCGCTGACAATAGGCTCTGTCGCTCACGCCGGCTCTGCATGCTATTCACTGCCGTTCACTATACGAAAAATATTTGACATATCCGCCAAGAATGCCGACCATGGCGGGCAAGGGAGGTTCCAGATGCAGGAATTCGATATCGCGATCATCGGCGCCGGTATTGGCGGCGCCTCGCTGGCATCCATGCTGGTGGATACGGTCCCGGGCCGGCGTATCCTGCTGGCTGAACGGGAAAGTTTCCCCGGGTACCACACCACGGGCCGGTCAGCGGCGCTCTATTCGGTCCTTTACGGAAACAGCACCGTTTGTGTCCTGACGGCGGCCAGCCGCGCCTTTTTCAACGATCCGCCCCCCGGTTTTGCCGAGCACCCGCTGCTGACCCCGCGCGGCGTGCTGTATATCAGCGATCAGCCGGACAGCGACGCCGTGCGCGAGGTGCGGGAATCCGCGGCCCGCACCGGCACCCGTGCCCTGCCGCTGACCCCGGGCCAAGCGCGCGACATGGTGCCCATTCTACAGGCCGGCCCGTTGCGGGAGGCGCTGCTGGAACCTGACGCCATGGATATGGATGTCCATGCTATCCATCAGGGTTTCCTGCGCCGCGCCAAGGCCGGAGGGGTGGAACTGCGCAGTGACGCACCCTTGCAGGCGGCATCCTGGGATGGTGCCGCCTGGACCCTGACCTTCCCCGGTGGTCCGGTGCGCGCCAGAAAGCTGGTGAACGCCGCCGGTGCCTGGGCGGATGAGGTGGCGCGCATGGCCGGCGTGCCAACCATTGGCCTGATGCCGCTGCGGCGTACGGCCATGATGCTGGACCCGCCCGCTGGCTTTGACATTCATCGTTGGCCTGCCGTCATTGATGCGGGCGGTTCCTTCTATTTCAAGCCGGATGCCGGGATGATCCTGGCTTCCCCCGCGGATGAAACCCCGTCGCCGCCCTGTGATGCGCAGGCTGATGAATGGGACATCGCCGTTTGCATCGACCGGGTGCAGAACGCAGCCGACCTGCCGGTGCGCCGTGTCTCACGCAGTTGGGCTGGCCTGCGCAGCTTTGTTGCTGACCGCAGCCCCGTGGTGGGATCGCCCGCCAGCCACCCCGCGTTCTTCTGGTTTGCCGCGCAGGGCGGCTACGGTATCCAGATGGCGCCGGCCCTGGCGCGGGTAGGGGCCAGCCTGCTGGATCATGGTGTGCTGCCACCAGATATTGCTGATGCCGGCGTTACCATCGCCGACCTGTCGCCCGACCGCTGCCAGGGGGATTGACCCATGCGCCTGTTCATGGCCGTTGTGGCCACCGAAACCAACAGTTTCGCGCCCATGCCCACCGGCCTGGGTAGTTTCCAGGAATATGGCATCTATCACGGCGACGCCTCACGCCGCCCCGACACGGAGGGCGGGGCCTTCCTGCGCCATTGGCACCGCCGGGCGGAAGCCGCGGGGATTGAGGTGGTGGAGGGGCTGTGCGCCTATGCGCAGCCGGCAGGCCGCACCTTGGCCCCTGTCTGGGACGGGTTCAAGGCGGAGGTGCTGGACGGCATCGCCAAGGCCGGCCCCATCGACATGGTGCTGCTGTTCCTGCACGGCGCCATGATGGCGGTGGGCCAGGACGATTGCGAGGGTGATCTTCTGGCCGCGATCCGGGCACAGGTGGGGCCGGATGTGGTGATCGGGGCCGAACTGGACCCGCATTGCCATCTGTCACCCGCCATGCTGGACAGTGCCGATATCCTGATTGCCATGAAAGAATATCCGCATACTGACGGCGTCGAACGCGCCGATGAACTGTTCAATCTGTGCCTGGCGACGGCACGCCGTGAAATCCGCCCGGTGATGCGCGATTTTGACTGTCGCATGATCACGCTCTACCCGACGACGGTGGAGCCGATGAAAAGCTTCGTCGCCGATATGAAGGCGGCAGAGGGGCGGGATGGTATCCTGTCAGTATCGCTGGCCCATGGGTTCCCCTGGGGCGACACGCCCTGGACCGGCACGCGCATGTGGGTGGTGGCCGATGGCGACGCGGCAAAGGCCGCATCCACGGCCCGTTCGTTTGGCGAGCGGCTCTATCGACAACGGGAAACCCTGCGCCCCAATGTCACCGGTATCGACGCCGCCCTGGACAAGGTCCTGGCCGCGCCGAAGGTGCCGGGGCGTCCCGCGGTGCTGGCTGATGTTGCGGACAATCCCGGCGGCGGGGCGGCCGGCGACAGCACCTTCATCCTGCGCCGCCTGCTGGATCGGGGCTTCGGGAGTACCGCCATCGGCTGCTTCTGGGATCTGGGTGCCATCAATATCTGCGTCAATGCCGGCATCGGTTCGCATTTCGATCTGCGGATGGGTGGCAAATGTGGCCCGGCCTCGGGCGATCCCGTCGACCTGCCGGTCACCGTGCGCAACATCGTCCACAATCATGTCCAGACGGGCCTCGACAAGGAACCGACCTCGCTTGGCCTGTCGGTCTGGCTGGAGGGGCCGGGCGGCCTGCATATCGTGCTGGCCAGTCAGCGCAGCCAGGTGTTTCAGCCCGATGCCTTCACGGGTCTGGGCATCGACCTTTCGGGCCTGGACCTGATCGTGGTGAAATCGACCCAGCATTTCTATGCCGGGTTCGGCCCCATGGCATCGATAGTTCTGTATGTCTCCACACCCGGTGCCATCGCCCCGGAATTCACCAGCATTCCCTATCGCACGCGCGCGCTGGATTTCTGGCCGCGCGTGGCCGATCCGTTGGGCCTGGACACCTGACGGTAGTTCGCTCCAGTTGAGGGACTTGACCCCGGACGGTTCGCCGTCCGGGGTTTTTCTTTATGGGGCGCATATTGGCTGGAGGGGCGCGATTGCTGACTTCCCCCTCAATCCTTGCTACAATCCGTCCCATCAACGCCACACCTGCGCCCCCACCACCCGACGCCTCTGGGTTTTCGGACGGGGAGGGCGCGAACGGTGAAACACCCCTGAATTTTATGTTTCACTTGGTTGCACGAGATCGATTGTCGGTCGGTTTGGACGCAAGAACAGCTCCGAATTCCGATTTCTCGGTGCGTTTGTTTTTATTTCGATGCGGCGCAGGCAGTTCACCGCCGCTTGGCCACCGCGTCAATCTCAACTCGGGCGCCAGGCAGCATCAGGTCAGCCCGTACCGTGGAGCGGGCCGGACGGTGGCTGCCGAAGCTGGCGGCATAGGCGGTGTTGAACGCTGGGAAATCGGCGGTATGGGTTAACCAGACGGTGGTCTTTACCACGTCGGACAGGTCCAAACCGAAACCGTTCAGCACGCGGTTCAGGTTGGCCAGGACCTGTTCGGTCTGCCGGGCCACATCTTCAGGCGCCACGATGGTGCCGTCGGCACCAAAGGCCAGTTGGCCCGACAGGAAGATCAGGTCCCCGGCACTCAGGGCGGGGGAAAGGGCAGGGGCAATGGACATGGGCTCAGAACTCCGAAAGGGCCAAAGAAAACCCCCGGACGGCATGGGCCATCCGGGGGTGACGGTTGAAACGGCTTAGTAATCCAGCGCGACGCTGATCAGGTGGAACTTTTCAACGAGATAGAGGAAATAGGCGAAGACCAGGATCATCAGGCTGGCTCGGATACGGGCCCACCAGCCGGCGGCCGGATCGGTCCACAGCTTCCAGGCACGCCAGCCGGCCGGCAGCAGGCCCAGCACACCCAGCAGCCCCGCCAGTTGCAGTAGCCGCAGGATCAGATCGATCTCCCCGAACATCAGCGGATCAATGGCCAGCGTCATGACCAGGGCAAAGCCGGTCAGGCAGCCCACCATCATCAGCGCCGATCCCCGCACCAGCCGGTCGGCCAGCAGATGCTGACCCGACAGCGGATGGGGCCGGCCATAGCGGCGGCGGACCAGGGCCGCCACCGGCCACCAGATCACGGCAAACAGCGCGATGGCCATGGCGATGCCCAGGGCCGGCAGGTTCCAGCTCTTGTTGATGCCCGTCGGCACCGGCTGGGCGATGAATATGGCGGGGTAGTCATCGGTGGTGATGCCGGTAACGCGGCCATTCTCATCGGTCTTGGTGTGCATCAGGCTGTCGGTGCCCACCTCCTGCCAGCGGTCGGGCGCTACCTCGCGCCAGCGCTTGGGAATGCCGGCATAATCCCGGAACAGGGTAAAGGTGGCGGTTCCATCCTCATTGGTGATCAGGTCGCCCTGACCGAACAGGTTGATCAGGCTGACCAGCGTGCCCTCCACCCGGCGCGACATGTAGAAGGTGCCCGACACAGGCACCTTACGCGTCACAGGTTCGGCCTTGGTGGGTTCCGCCGCCGTCTTGGCCGGGAAGTAACGGTCGGCAAACATGCGGTGCAGTTCGTTGCGGATCGGCCCGCGCGACATGTCATCGCCCGTGCTGTTGAAGGAGATGTAGAGGCCCACCCCCTCGTCCAGCCACATGGCCAGATCGCTATGGAACAGGGTCGTGTCGCCGCCATGGCCCATGATGCGGTAGCCATTGCGGTTCTGCTCATAAAAGCCCAGACCCATGGCCAGTTCCTGGCCGGGCAGCGGGCGGTATTGCGGCTTCCACATCTGCGCCAGGCTTTCCGGCTTCAGGATGCGGCCACCCGGCCCCTCGCCCTGGTTCAGCAGGGCGATCATGAAACGGCCCATGTCCGCCCCGCTGGCCGACAGCGATCCCGCAGGGGCATGGTTTACGATCTCGAAGTCCTGCGCCGGCTCGCGGGATGAGGCATAGCCCTTGGACATCAGCGGGGCCAGATGGGCGGGCAGGGGCTGCGCCATGCTGGAATGCTTCATGTTGGCGGGCGCCAGGATATGCTTGTCGATGTAATCCTCGAACTTTTCCCCGCTGACCCGCTGCACGATCAGACCGGCCAGGGCGGTGGCATAGTTCGAATAGGCGGGCACCGTGCCCGGCTTGTAGGACCGTTCCGGGACCCAGCGCGACAGCAGCTTTTCCAGCTCCAGCGGATGATCCTGACCCCGCACAATCAGGTCGCGGACCGTCTCGGCAAAGCCCGCCGTATGCGTCATGACATGGCGCATGGTGATGGGTTCGGGCCAGCTATTGGGGATTTTGAAATCCAGATACTGGTTGATATCGGCATCCAGATCGATGCGCCCGGCCTCCACCTGCTGCATCACTGCGATCCAGGTGAACAGCTTGGAGATGGAACCGGGCCGGAACAGGTGCTTTTCCGGGTCCACCGGCTCATTCGTTTCTCGGTCGGCAACGCCATAGCCCTTGGCCAGCAGGATCTGCCCGTCCTTGACTACTGTCACCACCGCCCCTGCGATGTCCCCACGCTTCAGCGCGTAGGGCAGGAAGCCATCGACCATCAGTTCCACATCGTCCTTGGTCAGGGGATGGGCGACGGGTGCGGCTGTCTCTGCTGTGGCAGCGGCATTGGGGACCGGGTCCTGGGCCATCGCCGCCGGTACGGCGGACAGCCAAGTTGCGGCCAGAAGCGGAATGATTATGCTTTTTCGCAGTGTCATGGATTGAGTCCCTGTTCGGTGGTTTCTGTTTTGATTCAAATATTTGCCGCGTCGGCCAACCGTTGGCGCACATTGCGGTAATGGGGCAGCGACCGCCACATGGCGAGCGCTGACAGCGCCAGCAACGGGATGCCGGTTACGCTGATCGACAGGCCGACCGCCAGCGGATCGGCAAAGACATGGTCGGTGGTGACCGCCACCAAGGTCGGTCCTACCCCCAGTCCGAAGGCCGTATATGCAAAGGCCTGCACTGCCGTCGTCATGCCGCGCAGTTCCGACGGCACCAGATCCAGGATGGCGGCGATGCCGACCCCCGCCCCGATGGCCAGCAGGAAGGCATAGGCCGTGAACAGGACCAGTGTCAGCCCCACTCCCGGCATGACCCCGAACAGCAGGCAGGGTACGCCCAGGCTGACGGCGGCGGCGGCGACCATGGGCTTGGCCGTAGAATGGCCGCGTGCCTCCAGGAAATCGGCCAGCATGCCGCCGACAATGGTGCCCAGCCCGGCCACACCGATCAGGATGGAGCCCAGCGCCGTCCCCGTCTCTGATGGGGTGAAGTCATGTACCCGCATCAGCAGCGACGGCGTCCAACTATTGGCCCCGTAATCGACAATCTGGGTCAGGGTCAGTCCGCCCAGCAGCAGACCGAATGCCCAACGATTATCAACCAGATAGCGGCGCAGCGTGTCCAGCCCCGGCTTCACGTCAGCGCCCAGGCTGTCCCGCCGTGTTGGTTCCGGAATGGTGCTGACCAGTAGCGCCAGCACGACACCGGCCAGCCCCAGGGTCAACAGCACGGCCCGCCAGGGCGCCACGCCGGCGGATTGCGCCAGACCGGACAGGGCACCCAGGCTGAACACATCGATCAGTATGCCGCCGACCAGCGTCGCCATGCCGGCCCCCATCACCATGCCACCGATAAAGATCGCGACCGCCGTCCCGCGACGGTGTGGGGGGAACAGGTCGGGCACCATGGACAGCACGGCGGGCGCCAGGGCCGCTTCGCCGATCCCCACCAGGATACGGGCGCCGAACAGCTGCCCATAGGATTGGGCTAGACCGCACAGCGCGGTCGCCAAGCTCCACAGGCCGATGCCGGCCAGGACCAGGTTGCGCCGCCCATGCCGGTCGGCATGGCGGCCCATGGGCAGGCCGGCAAAAGCATAGATGATGGCGAAGGCGGCGCCTTGAAGGAAACTCACCTGCGTATCGGTGATCGCCATTTCCGATCGGATCGGGGCGACCAGCAGGTTCAGGATCAGACGGTCTGTATAGGAAAGAACGGCGGCCAATGCGAAGATGACGATAGCGTACCAGGCGCGGGCATCGGCTTCCCGCTTGGGTCCCGGATCGGGCGGCGATGATAAGGACATCCCAGCTCTCCCTGTTGTGCTTTTCTTATATGAAAAATTTTTCCGAAAAGATAGTGCCACTTTATATAGGTTTGACCCACGATTGGACGCCAGACATACATTCTGTCTTGAAACAATATTGATCATACGAAAACGTCACCAGCCCATCTATCGTTGGCGCCGATAGGATGGATCGGCAATCCCGACTTAACGGATGGGGCAGCCCGTGCCTATGTCGCCGTTCAATGCTGAATGCCGTGGGATTGAAGATGAAGCTCGCAAGCCTTGACCTTGATGGCCGTGACGGGCGGCTGGTGGTGGTTTCCCGTGATTTGAGCCGCGCCGTCGCCGCGACGGGCATCGCGGAAACCCTGCAGGCTGCCCTTGATGACTGGGCGGTGGTGCAACCGAGGCTGTTGGACTTGTCAGCAGCGCTGGAGGCCGGAACTGCCCCGGATGCCTTTGCCTTTGATCCTGCTAAGGCCCTGGCACCGCTGCCGCGTGCTTGGCAATGGCTGGATGGATCGGCCTTCCATGCGCATGGCGAACTGATGGCGAAGGTGTTTGGCATCACCAACCCACAGCATGACAAGCCCCTGATGTATCAGGGCATGTCCCACCGCTTCATCGCCCCGACGGCGCATGTGCCCTTTCCCACAGAAGCCGACGGCATCGATTTTGAGGGGGAGTTCGCGGTGGTGACTGGTGATGTTCCCATGGGAACTGATGCCGTCACTGCACGCAGCCATATCCGGCTTATAATGCTGGTCAATGACTGGTCGCTTCGTGTCCCAGGCCGAGCGGAAATGGAGACGGGCTTCGGCTGGGTCCAGGCAAAACCCGCCTGTTCGGCGGCCCCCATTGCCGTAACGCCTGGTGAGCTGGGAGAAAGCTGGGCCGATGGCCGTATCCATCTGAACCTGCTCGTCGACTGGAACGGAGAACGTTTCGGGGCGGCCAATGGCGGGGCCATGGGTTTCTGCTTCGGGCAACTGATCGCCCATGCCGCCCGTACCCGCGACCTGTGTGCCGGCACCATCGTCGGCTCGGGCACGGTATCGAACGAGAATTACCGACAGGTCGGGTCCAGTTGCATCGCCGAACGGCGCGGGATTGAGATGCTGGATGAAGGTGCCGCCCGCACCGGCTTCCTGCGCTTCGGTGACCGGGTGCGGATGGAGGTGCTGCGTGACGGGCAAAGCGTCTTTGGCGCCATTGACCAGGAGGTCGTGAAGGGCTGAATAGGATCTATCGCCGTAGCCGATGCATTGTATCGGTATAAACGGCTTTGGTGATTTGTTCGGCGGGCTTATGGTTGGTGGCATGGAGGTCCGCGACGGCGGCCCTCCACCCCAATCCACGATAAAGACCCGCCGAACTGGCGGGCATATCCGGCTGCCGCCCTGTGGGTGGATGGCCTGGGAGGAGCATGTGTCCTTGATCCGTAATGCGCTTGTCGTCGGCGGCGGCATCGCCGGCATGTCGGCCACTCTGGTGCTGTCGCGTCTGGGTGTATCGGTTGTTGTGATCGACCAGGATCCCGCCTGGCGTGTCTATGGCGCTGGCATCTCCATCACCGGCCCGACGCTGCGCGCGTTTCAACGGCTGGGCATACTGGATGATTTTCGCCAGCACGGCTATTGCTCAGCCAGCACGCGGCTGTTCACGCCCACAGGCCACCCGATTGGGGAAGTGGCGATCCCGCCTCTGGCTGCCGACCTGCCGTCGGGCGGCGGTATCATGCGGCCCATTCTGCATGAAATCCTGGCCAGCCGCACCCGTAAAGCCGCTGCTGATATCCGCCTGGGCATCACCATCGATCACTATGCCGAGGATGCGGACGGCGCGGATGTGACGTTCAGCGACGGTCGTACGGGCCGTTACGATCTGGTGATCGGGGCCGACGGCATCTATTCCCGGACGCGTGGCCTGCTATTCCCGGATGCGCCCAAGCCGCGCTTCACGGGTCAGGCCTGCTGGCGCGTCACCGCCCCCCGGCCAGAGGGGGTGACGGGTGTTGAGATGTTCCTGGGCGCGCCGATCAAGGCGGGCGTGAATCCCTGTTCCCCCGATCAGATGTATCTGTTCGCGTTGGAGGCCATCGCCCCCAACACCCGCCATGCCGAGGCAGAACTACCCGGTCTTCTGCGCGCGCGGCTGGCGGGGTTCGGCGGGTCCGTCGGCTTTGTCCGCGATCAGATTAGCGACCAGTCAGTGGTGAATTTCCGCCCCTTGGAGACGCTGCTGCTACCCGGTCCCTGGCATACGCGGCGTGGCCTGCTGATCGGTGATGCGGCCCACGCCACCACCCCGCATCTGGCATCGGGGGCTGGCATGGCGATGGAGGATGCGGTGGTGCTGGGTGATGTGCTGTCGGCCAATGACAGCCTGTCCGCTGCACTTAACGCCTTCATGGATCGCCGCCATGACCGCTGCGCCATGGTGGTCAACAATTCCGTCCGATTGGGCGAGATCGAGTTGAGCGGCGTCCATAGTGACGAGCATCCCCGCCTGATGAACCAGACCATGGCCGCCCTGGCCCAACCACTTTGATATTGGGAGTGAGCTTGAGATGACCCGTGTGACGGATATCCGCTATGTCGGTTATGGCGTGACGGATCTGGAGGCCGAACGCGCCTTCTACCGCGACAAGTGGGGCCTGCGCGAGGTGGCGGCCAAGGATGGCATGGTCTATTTCGCTGCCGAGGGCGCACCGGAACTGTATGTCGTCCGCCTGCGCGCATCGGATGTGAAGCGGGTCGATGTCATCGCCTTCGCTGCGGACAGTAATGCCGATGTGGACGCCCTGCATGACAAGGTGGTTGCCGCCGGCTGTCGTGTGATCTTCGCGCCGACCGAACTAGCCTCCTTTGGCGGCGGATATGGCTTCCGCTTCTTCGGCAAGGACGGCC
The DNA here is from genome assembly GCF_002868735.1 of Niveispirillum cyanobacteriorum. Lineage (GTDB taxonomy): Bacteria > Pseudomonadota > Alphaproteobacteria > Azospirillales > Azospirillaceae > Niveispirillum > Niveispirillum cyanobacteriorum. Next base: position 694,371 of record NZ_CP025612.1, read on the forward strand.
TGACCTTTGAGATTTCCGCCGGGGTGGAGCGGGGGCCGTCGCGGCCTGTGCTGGCCAAAGAAGCGCTGCCCGAAAAGATCAGCCACGTTGTCATGCATTCGCCCGATCACAAGGGGGCGGTAGATTTCTTCGTGAATGTCCTGGGCTTTCGCGTTTCGGACTGGCTGGGCGATTTCATGTGCTTCCTGCGCTGCAATGAATGGCACCACCGGGTCGCTTTCCTGCCAGGCCCGCCCTGCCTCAACCATGTCGCCTATGACATGGCCGACATGGACGCGATGATGCGTGGTGTGGGCAAGCTGAAGAAGGCGGAGGTTGAACTGCGCTGGGGGCCGGGCCGGCATACGGCGGGCAACAACACCTTCAGCTATTTCACCACTCCGTCGGGCTTTGCCGTTGAATATACGGCGGAGCTGGAAAAGGTGGACGACGCCACCTGGGTCGCCACGGTGCATAAGCCGACGCCGGAAACTATGGATCAGTGGGGCGCCGGCAGCGGCGGGCCGCAGACCATGCCACATCCCGCGCCCGATGCGGGTCTGTTCCAGGCGGTGGGGGTCTGAACCATGGCGCTTTTCCAGTACTTCCCCAACAATTACATTTGGAACCTGTCCGTCAACATCGCCATCGAAAGCGGTGGCCGGGTTGGTGAGATCGAGGATATGTGCCGCCCCCTGCTGGAGGCGGCAGCGCGGGGGGAGGATGCCGGCACGGGCGCCTTCCTGGCGCAGTGGGTGGCGATGGCCGATAAGCTGGTTGGTCTGGCCGGTGAGGATGAGGCGCGGGGTCGCGCCTTTTCCGCCGGAGCCAAGTTGCAACGCGCCTCGCTCTACTACATCACGGCAGAGCGTATGCAGGGCCATGGTCATCCGGGCCGGGCAGAAACCTTCGCCAAGGGTCAGGATGCCTTCCGTCGCGGTACGGCCCTGGCGCGGGAGAATTGCGCCCGCGTGGAAATCCCCTTCGGCGACAGTTTCATCCCCGGTCTGTTCACCAAGGCCGAAGGTGTGAACGGTCCGGCTCCCTGCGTCCTTTATGTGAACGGTCTGGACAGCTGCAAGGAGCTGCTTTTCTGGTCCTGGCTCCCGCATGCACTGGCCAAGCGTGGCATTTCCACCCTGTGTATCGACCAGCCGGGCACAGGGGAAGCGCTGCGCGCCAATAACCTTTATGCCACGCATGAAACAGAACGCTGGGCCACACCCGTGTTTGATTATCTGGCCGCACGTCCCGATGTGCTGGCCGAAAAGATCGGCATGGTTGGCATCTCGCTGGGCGGGTATTTCACCCCGCGCGCGGTGGCGTTTGAGCCGCGCTTTGCCAGTGGCGCCGTCTGGGGCGCCAACCACGATTGGCGCGAGGTGCAGCAGAAGCGCCTGAAGCGGGAAGGGGAGAACCCGGTTCCCCATTATTGGGGCCATGTACGCTGGGTATTTGGTGCCACGGACATGGATGATTTCTTCGCCAAGGCGGAAGGTATGCACCTGAACGGCGTACTGGACCGGATCAAGGTGCCGTTCCTGGTCACCCATGGGGCCAAGGACCGCCAGATCTCCGTTGATTATGCTCACCAGACCTATGAGCAGTTGGTGAACTCTCCCCGGCGGGAGCTGAAGATTTTCACTGACCGTGAAGGCGGGGTCGAGCATGTCGGGGCCGATAACATGTCATTTGGTCGTGATTACATTGCCGACTGGTTCGCCGACACGCTGGGTGGACACACCGCGTGAAGGTGACGCTGCATAGGGTGGACGGGGAGGTGACGCTCGACGTTCCCCCCGGCCAGTCCCTGTTCCAGTCTATCGCCGCTCGGCACCGTGGGCTGATCACGGCCCTGTGCGGCGGTTGCTGTGTTTGTGGTACCTGCCGGGTTCGGGTTCTGGGCGGCGATCCAGGCGAAATGGGGCCGGATGAAGCGCATCTGCGCCGGCAGCTTGCCATCACTGACCCTGCCATCCGTCTCGCCTGCCAGATGCGGCCCGGTTGCGGGCTGCGCGTTGACATCATCCAGCCGGAGTAAGCGCCATGCCGCGCATCATCGATCTGTCGGTGCATCTGGAAAATGACGTGCCTGCCGACCCGCCCTTCATGCGGCCCAAGATCCGTTACGCCAGCCATGCCGAAGGGGCGGCTGAATATTGTCAGATGTTTCCGGGCCTGAAGGCCGAACAACTGCCCGATGGTGAGGGGCCGGCGGCGGAGTGGGTGGAACTGACCACCCATAACGGCACGCATATGGACGCGCCCTGGCATTACCATTCCACGATGGATGGCGGCAAACGCGCCATCACCATTGATGAGGTGCCGCTGGATTGGTGCTTCCGTCCCGGCGTGAAGCTGGATTTCCGTGCCCTTCCCGACGGGCATGTCGTCACGGCGGCAGAGGTGGAGGCAGAGTTGGCCCGTATCGGCCACACGTTGCAACCGCTGGACATTGTGCTGGTCAATACCGCCGCCGGTGCCGCCTATGGCCGCCCCGACTTCCTGGCTAAGGGCTGCGGTATGGGGCGGGAGGCGACGCTGTATCTGGTCGAACGCGGCGTACGCGTGACCGGTATCGATGGCTGGAGCTGGGATGCGCCATTCCCCTTCACCGCCGCGAAATTCAAGGAAACGGGCGATGCGTCCCTGATCTGGGAAGGGCATTACGTCGGCAAGGATGTCGGCTATTGCCATATGGAAAAACTGACCAACCTGGAGGCACTGCCCGCTACCGGTTTCACGGTCGCCTGCTTCCCGGTGAAGGTGCGGGCCGCATCCGCCGGGTGGACCCGCGCCGTGGCCATCCTTCAGGATTGATCCAGCGCCCTGTCGATCAGCCCCCCCACACTGCCATCGTCCCGGAAACCCGCAGCCCGGGCCGCATCGGCACAAAGCGGCGGCTGCTGCCCGAACCGCGCTTCCACCGCTGGATCAGGGGTGTAGGTGACATCAACGGGCCCAAATCGATCAGCCAATGCGGCCACCAGTTCCCTAATGCTGAGGCGCAGGACCGGTGGCAGCCAGACCCGGCCCTGTCCGGGCAGGCTGGTGGCATGAAGCAGCGCGTCCACGGCGGACGCCACCGACATCCACCAGCAAACGGCATCGGGACCGACCGGCAGGGTCACGGGCCGCTGTTGCGCCGCCGCCCACATCACCTCGCTCATGAAGGCTGAGATCAGGCCGGACGGGGCAGGCGGGCGGGCCACGATGCCGGGCAGCCGCAGGCTGCAACCGTCGATGAAGCCACGCCGGCTGAAGTCCGCCACCATCACCTCGGAGGCCAGTTTCTGCGCTCCATAGGACAGGGTGGGGCGGGGCGGGGTGCTGTCATCGACAGTGTCGGGCAGCGGATCACCATAGACGGCGACGCTGCTGGCAAAAACGAACTTTGCCGTCCGCCCCTGCGCCCGCAGCGCGTCCAGTAGGCCCAGCGTCCCGTGAAGGTTTACGGCCATGCCCAGGTCGAACTCCCGCTCTGCCAACCCGCCCGGCACGCTGGCCAGATGAAAGACGATGTCGGCAGGAAGCGACAAAGAATCGGTCCATAGGGCACGGTCGGCAATGTTGCCAGCGACAGGGACCAGGCGTGGATCAGTGGGCAGGTCACCAAACCGCTGATCCACCAGTGTCAGCCGATTGAAGGCCAGATCGATGCCAGACAGCATACGGCGGACAAGCGCGCGCCCGACAAAGCCATCGGCGCCGGTGATCAGGACATGCATTGTGTTCCTCTGCTTATTCTTCAGTTGCCGTCGGTGATCACGGTGCCGCCATCGACGACGATATTCTGTCCCGTGATGAAGGCCCCAGCAGCAGATGCGAGCAGGACGGCGACACCCGCCACCTCCGTTATCTCGCCAGGTCGACGCAGGGGCGTCATGGCCATGCGCCGTTCCATGAAGGCCGGGTTGGACAGCAGGTCGCGCGCCAGGTCGGTGCGGATGAAGCCGGGGGAGATGGCATTGACCCGGATGTTGGCTGGCCCCCATTCCACGGCCAGGTTGCGGGCCAACTGGGCATTAGCCGCCTTGGACAGACCGTACAGGCCAAGCGCCCGGTTGCCGCGTAGACCCGCGATAGAGGACATTATGATCATGCTGCCGCCGCCGGCCCCCGCCATGCCGGGCAGGACCATACCGGCCAGCCAAAGCACACTTTGCAGGTTGATGGCCATGGTCGCCTGCCAGTCGGCATCGCTGGCGGACGTGATGGGACCTGCATGGGGTGCCACCCCGGCATTGCAGACCAGGATGTCCAGAGGTCCTGCCGCGGTCACCCGTTCCACCATGGCAGACAGCGCCGCGCGGTCGGTGACGTCAGAAGTGACCGCTCGAACGGTCAGTCCCTGAATCCGCAACCGCTCCGCCGCATCGGCGCAACCCGTCCCATCCTCGCTGCAAATCCAGACATCCGCGCCGTGGCTAGCCAGGGCGGTGGCAATGCCCATGCCCAGCCCGCGCTGCCCGCCGGTGACCAGGGCGCGGCGACCGGACAGGTCGAACAGGCGGCCATAATCGGTCGCGTCCATGGGCGTTCCTCGGCTGGGAAAGTCGATGCGATCACGATAGGGGCTGTACGCCCATCATCGAAATCGTATTTACTGAACCAAACTATCGGTGTGACCGATGGATGGGAGGATGAATAATGCGGTTCCAGAAACTGGACCTGAACCTGCTGGTGGTTCTGGATGTGCTTTTGGAGGAACGCAGCGTTTCCCGCGCGGCCAACCGCCTTAACCTCAGCCAGTCCGCTGTCAGCGGCAATCTGGCCCGGCTGCGCGAATTCTTCGATGATGACATCCTGGCCCAGATCGGGCGTTCCATGGTGCCCACGCCGCTGGCTGAAAGTCTGGCGGAGCCGGTACGCGATATACTGATGCAGATCCAGGCAACCATCGAAGCCAAGCCCAGTTTTGATCCCGCCAGCGCCACCCGCACCATACGCATGCACGCGTCGGATTATGTGACGGAGGTGCTTCTGGCCCGCGTGATCCGGGAGGCGCGGCAGCTGGCCCCCGGCATCAAGGTAGAAATCGACGGGATGGATGATCTGGTGATGGAGCGCCTGTCAAGGGGGCAGGTGGATTTCGTAATCACGCCGGACAATTTTACCCATCCTGACCATCCCAAGGAGAAACTGTTCACCGATACCCATGTCGCTGTGGCGTGGGAGGGGAACAAATTGGTGGGGGATACGATCAGCTTTGACCAGTATATGGCGATGGGCCATGTGCTGGTGCGGTTTGGCATGCGGCGGGCACCCAGCTTTGACCAATGGTTCCTGGACCGTTTCGGCTATACCCGTAATGCTGAACTGTTCGTTGCTGATTTCACCACCGTGCCCAGCATGCTGATCGGGACCGATCTGTTGGCCACCATGCATGAAAGGCTGGCACGGCTTTACGTGCAGCGTTTGCCGCTGCGGATACTGCCATTGCCCATTGAGTTTCCGGTCCTGACGGAGATGGCGCAATGGCATCGGCATTTTCAGCGTGACCCGGCCCTTATCTGGTTCCGTGGCCTGATGCGCCGACTTGCCGCCGAACAGGATGCAGGCTGAACTATTGCTAAGGGTGATAGGTCGGATCAGAAAATACGATTTCGGCGATGCATTCGTCGCTGATATGGTTCCCTGACCAAAAAACATTAGACCGGCCCAGAGGCCGGCGGTTGGGGAGAGTGCCGCAGTGGCGGTCGTTGGCGGTAGCGTTTCCGCCTTCATCACATGCAGGTGAGGGGATCCGTTTACGGGTCCCTTGTACCCCCCAATCCGCCTATTTTCGGGTTCCAGGTCTTAATCCGGCGCTACGTCCGGAAATGCCCCCACCTTGTCCGGGTGGCGGGTGATGAACCATGGAGGAAGCCAGAATGCGTGCCCCCCTGCTGTTGTCCACAGCCATCTTGACCGCCGTCGCAGTCCACCCAGCCCAGGCACAATCCACCGATACAGGTGTGCTGGAAGAGATTGTGGTGACCGCGCAGCGCCGGTCGGAGAACCTGCAAAAGGTTGCCGTGGCGGTGTCGGCGGTATCCGCCGATGATCTGGTTACTGCCGGCGTCACCGACACGGCGGGCCTGACCAAGCTGGTCCCGGCCCTAGTGGTGCAGCCGGGCGGCGGATCCAATACTGGCTTCTACCTGCGCGGTGTCGGCACGCTGGGGCCCAATTCCTTTTCCGAAAATGCCATCGCGTTCAATTATGGCGGTGTCTATATCGGTCGCCCCACAGCCCCGGTCGGCACCTTCTTCGACCTGGCGCGGGTTGAAGTGCTCAAGGGGCCGCAGGGGACGCTCTATGGCCGCAACGCCACCGGCGGTGCCGTTAACGTCATCCCCAACCGGCCCGATGCCGGCGGTACTGCGGGCGAGGCCGGGCTGGAAATCGGAAACTACAACCTGCGCAAGGCCACGGGCATGATCAATGCCCCGGTCAGCGATACGTTGAGCCTGCGTGTGGCCGGTCAGATCGTAGACCGCGATGGTTATCTGTCCGATGGTTATGATGATGAGGAGGGCCAGGCGGCCCGCGCCTCCTTTCTTTGGGAACCGGATGACCGGTTAAGCCTGCTGCTGTCCGGCGATTACTTCCACCAGGGCGGCAAGGGCGTGGGTGGAGTGCTGGTGCCTGGTTCCCTGACTCCGACGGCGCCGGCTGTGAAGGACCGTATTGGCGGATCGGAGGCGGCCAGTATCGCAGAACTGCGCCTGCGTTTCCCGGCGCTGATCAATTCAGGTTTGGTGGTGCCGCCCAAGGATGATGGCTATAATGACAGCACCTTCTGGGGTATGACGGCGACGCTGGATTATCAGTTTGATGCCGGTACCTTGACGGTCCTGCCCGCCTATCGCGACAGCCGCCCGGATTTCGTTTTCTACAGCGTCGGGTTCCAGGGCACGGTGCAGGAGGTTTCCAAGCAAAGCTCTGTTGAAGTGCGCTTTGCTTCAGCTGAGGATAATCCGTTCCGCTATGTTGTCGGTGGATTTTGGTTCCGGGATGAGGTGAATGCCCTGAACAGCTTCTTCCAAGGCGGGCTTTCGACCACCACTTTCATGCCGCACCAGGAAGCGGTCAGCAAGGCGGTGTTCGGCCAGGGAACCTATGATGTGTCCAAGGGGCTGCGTCTGGTCGCTGGTGTCCGCTACACGCATGAGAATAAGCAGCAGACGACACCGGTCCGCCAGAGCAGCGTCAGCAACCCTAACCCGCCCTTTGTTACCGCGACGGGTGACGAGAACTTCAACAGCGTCACCTGGAAGGGCGGGATTGAGTTTGATGCCGGGCCGCAATCGCTGCTCTATGCGAATGTCGCCACGGGGTTTAAGGCCGGCGGCTTCTATCCAGCGGTGGGAAGGAACAGTTTCGATCCGGAAAAGCTGACAGCCTACACGGTCGGGTCCAAGAACCGCTTCCTGGATAACCGCCTGCAACTGAATGCCGAAGCATTCTGGTGGGACTACAAGGATCAGCAGATCGGCTATATCGGTCCTGTCGAGGTCCGTCCCGGTGTCTATGGTCAAGCCTCTGTCACGGCCAATGTTGGCCAAGCCCGCATGTACGGGATGGAGGTCGAGGCGCAGTTCCTGGCCACCCGTAATGACGAGATCGGCATCAACCTTCAATATATGGACAGCAAGTACAAAAGCTTCGTCTATACTGCCATCTCGGCTGGCGGTACGCCCTTGCCCAGCGGCTGTGCGGTGACGCCGAATACGTCCTTGCCGGTGGCGGCACCGGCCCGGCTTTTCACCGTCGATTGTTCGGGAAAGCCGGCGGTGAACGCGCCGAAATGGTCGCTGAACCTCAGCTACAGCCACACATTCGAACTGTCTGCCGATCACGACCTGATCCTGGGTACGCGCAGCCGCATCGAAAGCGGGCGGTTCCTGTCGATCGATTATCGTCCCGAACAGCATCAGGGTGGCTACATGACGACCGACGCCTGGTTGACACTGGAGGCACCGGCACAGGGCTGGTCCGTGACAGGCTATGTCAACAACCTGACGGATAAGGATGTCTATTCCACCTCGGTAACCCGTCCCATCCTGAACGTCGTCTATAACGGCCTGCGTCCGCCCCGCACCTATGGGCTGCGCGGTTCGGTCAGCTTCTGATCGGGGATCATGATGGAACAGGGTGTTAAGGCGGGCTTTGCCCAGGGGTTGGCGCTGCTGCTGCCCGCCACCTCCGCTGTGATGGGCATTCTGCTGCTGGTGCCGGTGGCACCACAGATGATGCAGGCCTTTGCCGATGTACCGGGGGTGGAATTCCTGGTGCCGGTGCTGTTGACGCTGCCGGGTCTGTGCATCGCCCTGTTCTCCCCTGTTGCGGGGTTGTTAGGAGATCGGCTGGGGCGCAAGCGGCTGTTGATCGGGGCCATGCTGGTCTACGGGCTGGCCGGCATGGCACCCCTGGCCCTGTCGGACATCCACCAGATCCTGGCCAGCCGCGTGCTGGTCGGGGTCTGTGAGGCGCTGATCATGACGCTCAGTACCACCTTGATCGGGGACCTGTTTACCGGACAGACGCGCGAACGCTGGCTGTCTTCACAGACGGCGGTGGCATCGATCTCGGCCCTGCTGTTCCTGGCACTGGGTGGTTTGCTGGGACGGCAGGGGTGGCAGGCGCCCTTCCTGATCTATGGTCTGGCCTGGCCCATGGCATTGGCCGTCCTGCTACTGGTGCGCGAACCGCTTCGGGTGGACCGTGTGGTGCCGGGCTGGTCGGCGCTTCCGGGCCGCCACGTGCTGCTAACGTCCGTCACCACCATCTTGGCAGCCATCCTGTTCTATACGATTCAGATCAATGTCAGCACGGTTCTGCCCGGCTTTGGTGTCACCGACCCGGCCAAGATCGGCCTGTTCTCCGCCCTGGCCAGCATCGGCACACCCTTGGGCAGCCTGATCTTCTGGACGGTCGCGCAGCGTGATGTGCGTCTGCTGCTGGGGCTGGAATTCGCGCTGATGGCGGCGGCGTTCCTGGCCATGGCTCATGCCCCGGACGCTATCTGGTTCATCTTGGCAGCCTTCGCTGGGCAGGTGGCGGCTGGTCTGCTGCTGCCAACCCTTCTGACCTGGGCCATGTCGGCCTTGGCCTTTGAGGTGCGGGGGCGGGGTATGGGGCTGTGGCAGTCCAGCTTTGCTATCGGGCAGTTCCTGTCCGCCCTGGTCGTTCCGGCTTTGGCGGCGGTCACGGGGGGGACCGTTAATGCCTTTCCCGTCATCGCCGCCGGCGCGTTGCTGGTGGGCATGCTGTCCCTGCTTCTGCTGTTCCGGTCACGATGGAGCCCCGCATGACTCCGTCCTTCCGCCGCATCGTCACCGATCACAATGAACAGGGCCTGTCTGTCATCCGCGCCATAGATATGCTGACGCCCAGTCTGATCGACAGCGGTGATGCCGCCTTCCAACTGGTCTGGGCCACGCCGACGGTGCCGGCGGACCTGAATGACGGCGGCGATGGCATGCTGCCGGCGGGCAAGACTCTGCATGGCGGATCGGTGATCCGGATCGTCGATATGCTGCCGGGCCGTGCCTCCCCGTTGCACCGGTCATGGTCCATCGACTACGGCATCGTTCTTTCCGGTATTCTGGAACTTGAACTTGATGACGGGTCGGTGACGGCTCTGTCGACGGGAGATATCGTGGTGCAGCGGGCCACCAATCATCTGTGGCGCAACCCGTCCCCTGATCAGGTCTGCCGTATCGCCTTCATCCTGATCGAAGCCAAACCGGTGATGGCCGGAGGCCGGATACTGCCGGAAATCCACCCTTAAACGTCGGATACCGAATATTATCGGTTGGGTGGTGCCGTGCTTTCGCGGACAACCAGTTCATGGGCGAAGAAGGGCAGGGCCGGGGGCGGCACATCAGATCGGCTGGCCGCACAACGATATAGCCGGCAGCCGCCGCACCCATAGCGATGATCGGCTGCCGCACCGTTGTCAGGGATGGCCAGATAGCGGATGCCATGCTGATATCGTCAATCCCGGCGATGGATAAATCTCCCGGCACCGAAAGCCCTTGCTGCTGCGCTAGGGCCATAACGCCGATAGCCATGCTGTCATTGGCCGCGAAAATGGCAGTGGGCCGATCCGAAAGTGCCAGCAGTTCCCGTCCAGCAGTACGGCCCGACTCCCTCGTGTAGTCGCCGTTGCGCACCAGTGTCGGGTCGAAGACACCCGCTGCGGCAGTCACATCGCGGAATGCCTGTAGGCGCAGTTCGGCGGAACCGAAATTCGCCCGGCCACCGATGAAGCCGATATGTCGATGACCCAGTTCCAGCAGATGCCGTGTCATATCGGCGGCGGCGCGGTAATCATCAATCCGCACCATGGCGGGCAGTTCCGGCAGTTCCACGCCGGGACTGACCCGGACATAATGTCCCCGGCGTTCAGTCAGCACCCGCAAAAGCCGTGGATCATCGGCAAGACCCGGCATGATCAGGAAGCCATCTACAGCAGGCATTGCGATGATGCGCGCCGCCCGTTCGGCAAATCTGTCATCGACCATTTCCACCGGCTCGACCAACAGATGAAACCCTGCCGCCCGTGCCGCAGTGACCGCCCCCACCTGCAGGCCCGCGATATACTCATTCTGCAAGGACACGTTCGGTACGTCGGGATAGGTGCCGAACACAAAGGCCATCATGAAGTTTCGTGAGGCAGAAAGGCTGCGCGCTGACAGGTTGGGAGAATAGTCGAGCGACGCCACCGCTGCCATCACCCGTTCCCGCGTCGCCTGACTGGCTTTCGGTTCCCCGTTCAGCACGCGCGACACGGTCTTGATCGATACGCCGGCCACACGGGCCACGTCATGGATGGTGGGCTTGCTCACGAGAAAGGGCGCTCCGGCCAAATCCTTGTTGATATTTGCTTTTAACCTATCGGAACCGATGAGGGCAACAGAAGGGACAACGTTGGACATTTTTTGCTTGCGGATGGATAATTATCGATGGTAACAGATTTTGTGACCGGTAGAGAGAGACCGGTTATTTTCGGGTTGGCGGGGACAACGTTGTCCCTAAAAGCCAACCATGAGCGAGAGCCCCATAAGGGGACGGTTCCAGGGAGATGACAATGAACCTATCCGTACGCGCCGTCACCGCCACCTGACGCTTTCCCGCGTCAGCGACCGGTCCTTGCCTCATCCATCCGCACGGGTCTTCCGTGACGGAAACGACCGGTCGTCGCCTGATGGACGTCGGATGCTCTTGCTCGCTTCCCATAACGATCAAAAGACGAAAAGGGAGTGACTTTATGCGCAAATCCTCTTTGATGTTCGGTGCGGCCATCGTTGCCATGGCGCCCGGCCTTACCGTCCTGGCACAGACGGCAGACAATGCCTTGCAGCTGGACGAGATTGTCGTCACGGCACAGCGCCGCGCCGAAAACCTTCAGGAAACGCCGCTGGCCGTTTCCGCCATCACCGGCGAAGGCCTGGAAAGTGCGGGCGTGAAAAGCGTTGTCGATCTGTCTGCAACGGTCCCCAGCCTGCAGATCACTAATACCGGCGGCGGCGCTTCGCAGATTTTCATGCGCGGTATCGGTAGCACTAACGTGACGGAGGTGGGTGATTCCGCCGTCGCCTATCATATCGACGGCATCTACATCGCCCGCGCGACGGCCACGGGCGCCCTTTTCTATGACATCGACCGGGTTGAAGTGCTGCGCGGACCGCAGGGAACACTGTATGGCCGCAACGCCACCGCGGGCGCCATCAATGTCATCACCAAGAAGCCGACACAGCAGCTTGAAGGCTCCGCCGCGGTGGAGTTCGGCAATTATGACGCGCTGACCACCAGCGGCGTTCTGAACGTGCCGCTGCATGACACGTTCGCGGTGCGCGCCGGTTTCCAGACGACCCGCCATGACGGCTATCAGAAGTCGATCACTCAGGGCCCCGTGGCTGGCAATGACAAGGACAGCCAGGACGACAAGTCGGCCCGTATCCAGGCCCTTTGGACACCGGCGGAGAACCTGTCGATCAATCTGCGTGCCGACTGGCTGGCCCGTGGCGGCAATAATGGCGGCGACGTTGCCTATCCGATGGAAACGGGTGACCCGCGCACCATCCTGTCCCGAGTCAACACGTATCGCGACAACACCTATTGGAGCGCGGGGACGGAGGTCAATTACGACCTGGACTTTGCCCAACTGACCTATCTGGTTGGTTTCAATTCGGCCAAGGATGACCGCGTGGGCGAGAACCCGTCCACCCATGCCCCGAACTATTTCTACGGTATTGACGAGACCTGGTCGCATGAACTGCGTCTGGGTGGGGAAACCGACAGCCTGAAATGGGTCATCGGCGCCTATTACTTCAAGGAAGATAATGACGTCGACTTCCGTATCTTCCTGGCCGACAACCGGTATCTGAGCTTCATTCAACCCGATGTCTTCGCCTCCACCAAGGCCGTCTTCTCCCAGGCCACCTGGTCGGCGACTGATGAACTGCGCTTCACGGGTGGCCTGCGCTACACCAAGGACCGCAAGGGCCGCAATGGCGGTACCTATTTCACCAATAATGCCGGCGCCATTACCAGCACGGTGACCCTGAACGTGTCGGACAATACCTGGGACCGCGTCAACTGGCGTGCCGGCGTGGATTATGATCTGGCTGAAAGCAGTATGCTCTATGCCAACGTCGCCACGGGCTACAAGGCCGGTGGCTATTTCGACGGGGTGGAGCCGAACGATTACAAGCCGGAAACCATCACTTCCTACGAACTGGGCGTGAAGAACCGGTTGATGGACAACCGTCTGCAGCTTAACGCCTCGGCCTTCTACTATGATTACCGCGATTTCCAGATATCGGCAATCGGCACCATCGCGGGCCAAGACGCGACAGTGACCTTGAATGCCGACAAGGCGGAAATCTACGGTCTGGAACTGGAAACCGACTACCTGCTGACCGAGGCCGACCGTATCGATGCCAGCGTTTCCTGGCTGCATGCGCGTTACAAGAAGTTTTTGCTGCCACGCGGTGACGCCTTCTCCAACAACGCCGCCAACGCCAACATCGTTCGCTGCTACAGCGCAAACTATGCGGCAGCAGCCCCGCGTCCCGCTGATTTCTCCGGCTGCCATATGGCACGCACGCCTGAATGGTCGATCAATCTCGGCTATCAGCATGAATTTGCGATGGCGGACGGCGCCAGCCTGACTGCACGCGCCCAGACCCATTATGAATCTTCCAAGTATCTGGAATATCACGGTTTCCTGGAAAACAAGCAGGACGACTTCACCCGCACCGACCTGACGCTGACCTACAAGCCGGCAGAGGGTGCATGGACGGTCATGGCCTTCGTTCGCAATCTGGAGAATGACGACGTCCGCACGACGTCCGGCCCCAATGCGACGGCTGGTCTGGCTTCCAACGGCACCGGTGACTTCTACGCCCCGCCACGCACCTACGGCGTGCGCCTGGGTATCGACTTCTGATCTCCCTCCGGCGCGGGGGGCTGCATGGTGCATCCCCCTTCCGTCCCACCTCATAACGGGTCCCCCGCGCCGCTTTTTCCACCCAACCTGGAGGCATTGATGAACATCCACCGCTTGATCAAGGGCGGCCTCGCCGCCGGCCTCTGCCTGACGGCGCTTGCCACCGGCATCCGCATGGCAGAGGCCAAGGATTGGCGGGACCCAACGCTGTCGCCCGACGAACGGGCGAAGCTGCTGGATGCGGAGCTGACGCCGGATGAACGGATCGGCCTGCTGCATGGTCCCATGGCACTGCCCTTCAAGATCGAGCGGTTGCCGGACGGTGCCATTGGTGCCGCCGGCTATATTCCCGGTGTGCCGCGCCTGGGCATTCCTGCGCTGAAAGAAACCGACGCCAGTCTGGGCGTCACCAACCCGATGGGTATCCGCCCCGGTGACACGGCCACGGCACTTCCGTCCGGTCTGGCGCTGGCATCCAGCTTCAACCCCAAGCTGGCCCATGATGGCGGTGCCATGATCGCGCGGGAAGCGGTTGCCAAGGGCTTCAACGTCCTGCTGGCTGGTGGTGCCAATCTGGCCCGCGACCCCCGCAATGGCCGTAACTTCGAATACCTGGGCGAGGATCCACTGCTGGCCGGCACGCTCGCAGGGGAGAGCATCAAGGGTATCCAGTCACAGAATATCGTCTCCACCGTCAAACATCTCAGCCTGAACGGTCAGGAAACCAACCGCCATTGGGCCAACTCGGTCATCGGCGAAGCCGCCCACCGCGAAAGCGACCTGTTGGCGTTTCAGATCGCCATTGAAAAGGGCCAGCCCGGCTCCGTCATGTGCGCCTATAACCTTGTGAATGGCGATTATTCCTGTGGCAGCGATCATCTGCTGATCAAGGTGCTGAAGGGTGATTGGGGCTACAAGGGCTGGGTCATGTCGGATTGGGGCGCTGTGCACGCCACAGATTACGCCGCCAAGGGCCTGGATCAGCAGTCGGGTGAGCAGTTGGATGATCAGGTCTGGTTCGGCGAACCGCTGAAGCAGGCGGTGGCCGCCGGTACTATTCCCGCAGCACGCCTGTCTGACATGTCACGCCGTATCCTGCGCTCCATGTTCGCCGCCGGCCTGTTTGAAGAGAAGCCGGCACCCGCCATCGATATTGCCGCCCATGAAGCTGTTGCCAAGCAAGTTGCCGATGAAGGCATCGTGCTGCTGGCCAACAAGGGTATCCTGCCCCTGGCACCGGGTGTGAAGAAGGTGGCGGTCATCGGCGGCCATGCCGATAGTGGCGTGCTGTCGGGTGCCGGTTCGTCGCAGGTTACCAGCCATGGCGGCAATCCCACGGTGATCCCGGTTGGTGGCGAAGGCTTCATGGCCGCCTGGCTACGTCAGGCGTTCCATAATTCCTCCCCCTTGAAGGCCCTGCGCGCGGCACTGCCCGGCGCTACGGTCAGCTTCAATGATGGCCGTTATCCGGCTGCCGCCGCCGCCCTGGCCAAGGACGCCGATGTCGTCATCATCTTTGCCAACCAGTGGATGTCCGAAGGCCTTGACGCCTACGATCTGTCCCTACCGCAGGGACAGGATCAGCTGATCGAGGCGGTAGCCGCCGCCAATCCCAACAGCATCGTTGTGCTGCAAACCGGTGGCCCGGTTTTGATGCCCTGGCTGGACAAGGTCGGCGGCGTCGTGTCTGCCTGGTACAGCGGACAGAAGGGGGGCGAGGCCATTGCCGATGTCCTGACCGGCAAGGTCAACCCCTCCGGGCGCCTGCCCGTCACCTTCCCGGCCAGCCTGGACCAGTATCCCCGCCACGACCTGCCCGGCTGGGGTCTGCCGGAAAAGCAGCAGTTCGATGTGGTGTATGAGGAGGGTTCCGACGTGGGTTACCGCCGTTTTGCGGCAAAGGGCATGAAGCCGCTGTTTCCGTTTGGCCATGGCCTGTCCTACACGACCTTCACCTATGACAAGCTGCGGGTGAAGGGGGGCGACACGCTGACCGTCAGCTTTGAAGTGACTAATACCGGCAAATTACAGGGCAAGGACGCGCCACAGATCTATCTGGCCGGTGCCGCCGGCAAACCGCTGCGCCGTCTGATCGGGTTTGAGAAGATCGACCTGAAGCCCGGCGAGCGCCGTACTGTGACAGTAAAGGCCGATCCGCGCCTGTTGGCCCATTTTGACGAGGCCGGTCGGCAGTGGCGCATCGACGGCGGCGATTACGACGTGGCTGTGGGTCCGTCCGCCGCACAGACCGTGCTGTCGGGCAAGGCCCGTGTCAGCCAGCGCACGCTGAAGCCGTAAGGGGGCTAAGATGTCGAACAGAACCACCGCCGGCATGGTCTCGCTTGGTGCGCTGCTGCTGGCCGCCGGCAGCGTTGCAGCACCGCCGCAGCCGGCCCTGCCCACAGGGCAGCCGCAGGTGAAGGCCGATGGCCTGACCTTCCGCGACCTGAACCGCGACGGCAAACTGAACCCCTATGAGGATTGGCGCCTGTCGCCGGAAGTGCGTGCCGCCGATCTGGTGTCGCGCATGACCCTGGATGAGAAGGCAGGGGAGGCGGTGCATGGCACCGCCCCCGTTCAGGGCGGCATGATGTCGGCTGGTCCGGCCTATGATCTGGAGCCGGCGCGCGCCATGATCCTGGACCGGCATGTCACCTCCATGATCACCCGCATGGCCGTGAAGCCGGTCGAGTTTGCGACGGAAAACAACCGGTTGCAAGAGATCGCTGCCAGTGGCCGGCTGGGTATCCCCATCATGATCTCCACCGATCCGCGCAGCCATTTTCAGGTGACTGCGGGTGCCAGCGTTACCACCACCGGCTTCTCGCAATGGCCGGAGACGTTGGGCCTGGGGGCCATCGACGACCCGGCCCTGACCCGGACCTTTGCGTCCATGGTGCGGGATGAATACCGCGCTGTCGGCATCTCCATGGCCCTGTCGCCCCAGGCCGACCTGGGTACCGAACCCCGCTGGTCCCGCCTAAACGGCACCTTCGGGGAGGACCCGGCGAGGGTGTCTGCACAGGTTAAGGCCTACGTCCAGGGCATGCAGGGGGCCGATGCCGGCCTGACGCCCGGCGGCGTCGCCACGGTGGTCAAGCATTGGGTCGGCTATGGCGCTGCCGTGGAGGGGTATGACGGGCATAACTACTATGGCCGTTTCACCGACTTCACCAAGGGTGGCTTCGACCGGCATGTCGCGGCCTTCCAGGGCGCGTTCGAAGCCGGGGCCACCGGCATCATGCCGACCTACACTATCCAGAAGGGACTGGTGCTGAACGGTAAGCCGGTGGAGCCGGTGGGCGGCGGTTATTCGCGTGAACTGCTGACCGATCTGCTGCGCGGGGTCCACAAGTATCAGGGACTGATCCTGTCCGACTGGGCCATCACCTATGACTGCAACGAAAGTTGCCGCACCGGCACGCCAAAGCAGGGGCCTAAGGACATTGCCATGCCCTGGGGCGTGGAGGATCTGACCAAGCCGCAGCGCTTCGCGAAGGGCATGCTGGCCGGTATTGATCAGTTCGGCGGCGTCGATGACGGCACCCCGGTGCGCGAGGCGGTGGAGCAGAAGCTACTGCCCGTCTCCAGGCTGGATGCGGCGGTGGCCAATGTCCTGGCCCTGAAGTTCCGGCTGGGCCTGTTCGAAAACCCGTTCGTCGATCCCGCCCGCGCCGACGCCATCGTCGGTTCAGCGGACAAGGTTGCCGCCGGTCGCACCGCGCAGGCCCGGTCGCTGGTCGTGCTGGAAAACAAGCTGGGTCCGGTGGCCCTGCCGGATAAGGCCAAGCGCCTGTTCCTGCATGGTGTTGATCCGGCGGCGGCGCAGGCGGCGGGCTTCACCATTGTGGACAGCGCCGACAAGGCCGATATTAGCCTGATCCGCCTTGCCACCCCGCATCAGACGCTGCATCCCGGCCATTTCTTCGGGTCGCGCCAGCATGAGGGCGATCTGGATTTCAAGCCCGATGACGCCGGTCTGGCCATTGTCAAACAGGCGGCATCCGCCGGTCCCGTCATCCTGGCGGTTGACATGGACCGGCCCGCGATCCTGTCAGCGGTGTATCCACACGCGGCCCTGCTGCTGACCTCGTTCGGGATCAGCGATGTGGCCCTGTTCGATGCGCTGCGCGGTGTCACCCCCCCTAAGGGCAAGCTGCCCTTTGAAATCCCCTCTGACATGTTCGCCGTGCGGGCACAGTCGCCGGCCCTGCCGCATGACAGCGTCAATCCGGCCTATCCCATCGGCTTTGGCCGTTGATCGGGAGATGACAATGCGTCACCTGTTTGTTGCCTTGCTGCTGTTCGTGGCGCCTGCCGCCATCGCCGCCCCCATCACTGTTGAGGGCGGAAAGGTGGAGGGAGTTGCCGATGGCGATATCGTCGCGTTCAAGGGCATTCCCTATGCCGCCGCTCCAGTCGGTCAGCTGCGCTGGCGTCCGCCGGAACCCGTCATCCCCTGGCAGGGGGTGCGCAAGGCCGATACCTATGGCCTGGACTGTCTGCAAAGCCCGTTCCCCGGCGATGCCGCCCCGCTGGGCGGCCCGATGGGGGAGGATTGCCTGTTCGTCAATGTTTGGGCGCCCAAGCCGCAGACGGGGACCAAGCGTCCCGTCATGGTCTGGATCCATGGCGGCGGTTTCGTGAATGGCGGCTCGTCGCCCGCCGTCTATGACGGTTCCGCCTTCGCAAAATCCGGCGTGGTGCTGGTCAGCCTGAATTACCGTCTGGGCCGTTTCGGCTTCTTCGCACATCCGGCCCTGACGGCGGAGGCGGGGGCTGAGCCGACCGGCAATTTCGGCTTCATGGATCAGGTTGCGGCCCTGAAATGGGTTCGCCGCAACATCGCCGCCTTCGGGGGCGATCCTGCCAACGTCACCCTGTTTGGGGAAAGTGCCGGTGGCCGGTCGGTGCATGTGCTGCTGGCGGCACCGGCGGCCAAGGGCCTGTTCGACAAGGCCTTGATCATGTCCGGCGGCGGGCGTGTCACTACTCTGGGCCTGCTGCCCCTTCGGCAAGCGGAAATGCGCGGGGTGAACTTTGCGCGCAAGGCCGGCCTGACCGATGACAGCGCGAAGGGTCTGGCGGCCCTTCGCGCCCTATCGGCGGACAAGATTGTAGACGGGCTGGACATGCGGTCCATCATGGGCGACGGCGTCGATCACTATGCCGGCCCCATGCTGGACGGCAAGTTCCTGGCGGAGGAGCCGGCAAAGAGTATCGCCGATGGCAAGGCGCCGCGCATGCCGATGATGATCGGCGCCACCGGCCTGGACGGCTTCCCCATCGGCGATGCGGATATGCTGCTGAAGGGGTTCGGTGCCAATGAGGCAGCGGCGCGACAGGCGTATGCCAGCCCGACCCCGCTGCTGACCAGCTGGAAGATCGTGGGTGACCGCATCTTCATTGAACCAGCACGCTATCTGGCCCGGCAATGGTCCGAAGCGGGGTTACCCGCCTATGCTTACCGCTTCAATTATGTCGCGGAAAGCCAGCGGGCAACCATGCCCGGTGCCACGCACGCCAGTGAAATCCCTTATGCTTTCCGCACCGTCGAACTGCGCTATCCCAGTGCAGTCAGCGCGGCGGACCAGGCCATCTCAAAGGCTTTTCACGAGCATTTCGTGGCCTTCGCCAAGTCCGGCAATCCCGGTTATCCGGCTTACCGTGCGGCCGATGACAAGCTGATGGAATATGGGGCAGGGGGAGCGGCCTTCATTCCGGATCCGCTGCGCCAGCGTCTGGACGTGATGGAGAAGGCCCAGAAGTAAACACGATCCTGATTTTTGAAAAATATGACGGCCGATATGTCCTTCCGGGCATATCGGCCTTTTCATTTAAAGGTAATTCAAAAATATCTATTTGTCCTGTGGCGGATTTTCTGAATTTTAACTCTACATATTTATTTTATAATTCAATGGTGGATTTTCCCATTTTCGCCTTCTTCCTTCACGCAAAGACAATAAGGCGGTATCGCCGCCGTTTGATGCCTGGAGGAAATCATGTCATCCCGGAAGTTGCGCCGCCCCAAGGGCCGCGCCATGGCCACCCTTTGCCTTCTGTCCATGACCCTGCCTGTTGGTGCACAAGAACAGAAGGGCATGCTGGAGGAGGTGATCGTCACTGCCCAGAAGCGGTCCGAAAGCGTGCAGAAGACGGCCCTGGCCGTGACGGCCATGGCGGGTGAGGCGCTGGCGGAAAAGAATATCCTGTCCGCCACCGCCCTGCTGGGACAGGTGCCAAACCTGCATATCGGGCAGGCCAGCAACGAAACGGTAATTTCCATCCGAGGCGTCAGTTCTGCCGGCATTACGCCCGCCGCCGACGCCTCGGTGGCCTTCCATGTTGACGGCGTCTATCAGCCGCGCCCGTCGGGTGCCAGTTCCATGTTCTTCGATCTGGAACGGGTGGAGGTGCTGCGTGGGCCGCAGGGCACACTGTATGGCCGCAACGCCACTGCCGGTTCAATCAATGTCATCACGGCGAAGCCCACCGACCGCCTGCAGTCGGCGGCGGAGATCGCTGTGGGCAACCTGTCGCGCATGACGGTACAGGGCATGCTGAACGTTCCAGTGATCGAGGAGAAGCTGGCCGTGCGCGGCGCCTTCCTGTCGCATCGTCAGGCCGGCTATACCCGAAATGCCGGTAATGGTCAGCCCAAGCTGAACGACGCGGACCAGATCGCGGGCCGCCTGCATGTGTTGACCAACCCGACGGAGAATATCCGCTTTCTGCTGTCCGGTGACTACTACCATCGCGGCGGTGCAGGATCGAACAGCGTCCTGATCGGGCGTTTGAACAATGATTTCCGCGCCAATGGTACCGCCCAGCCCTGGCTGGTCGCCACCAACACCATCCCCTATGTCGACAATGAACTGTTCGGCATTTCCGGTGAGCTGACCTGGGGGCTGGGTGCGGTCGACCTGACCTCGCTGACTGCGTTCCGCCGCGATAATGCCGATACGACATCGGATCAGGACGGGACCGCGACGGGCACGCAGACATCACGCTTCTTCAACTATAACCGCAATTTCTCACAGGAACTGCGGCTGGCGGCGGCTGATCCCGACCGCTTCAAATGGATCGCCGGTGCCTATTACACCTATGAGCATAATCGCGACAATCTGGACCAGTATACGAACCTGCAGCGCACCACGGGTGTCATCTTGCGCCGCCCTGAACGCTATGCAAGGTCCAAGGCCTTGTTTGGTCAGGCCAGCTACGAGCTGGTGGATGATCTGAACGCAACCGTCGGCCTGCGCCAGTCGTGGGACGAGAAGGGCAGCCCCGTCGGCCTGACCCAGACAATCGGCACCACCACCAACAGCTTTCGCCCCGATTACGGCGAGTGGAACAAGTTCACCTGGAAGGGTGGGCTGGAATGGCAGGCCGATGACACGACCCTTTATTACGCCAATGTCGGCAACGGCTATAAGTCGGGTGGGTTCAGTTCCAACCGCAACTACGGGCCGGAAAGCCTGCTGGCCTATGAGGTTGGGTCGAAGAATGACCTGCTGGATCGCCGCCTACGCCTGAACCTGTCAGGCTTCTATTATGATTACAAGGATTTGCAGGTCACTGCCACGGTACCGGACGAGGATGGGGTGGTCCGTACCCGTACCACCAATGCTGCCGGTTCTACCGTCTGGGGCCTGGAGGCGGAATTGCAGGCCATGCTGACCCACGACCTGCGGATCAACAGTTCCTTGGCCTATCTGGATGCCAGCTTCGACAAATATCCCGGCGCCAGCGACAGCCTGTTCCGTACCGTACAGGACCTGTCCGGCAACCGCCTGCCGCGCGCGCCGCGTTTCACCGGCAATATCGGGTTCGATTTTGACATGGACGTCGGGGAGCATGGCACCCTGACCCTGCATGGTGAGACCCGGTACCAGTCGAAGATTTTCTTCTCTGCCTTCAATGACAAGGCCTTCGTGGCCAATGGCGTGACCGTCAACCCCTATGCCATGGCCGCGCAGGAAGGCTATACGGCCAGTGCCGTTCGCCTGCGGTACAAGCCGGCGGAAGGTGACTGGTACGCCGAAATCTTCGCCGACAATCTGGAGAACAACGCCATCCTGACCGCCGTGACCTATGGCACGGGTGGGGAGACGTTTGGCGCCTTCGGCCCGCCGCGCACCTTTGGCGTGAAGCTGGGTATCCGCATGTGACCTGTTTTCGGGCGGGTGCCTCCGTGCGCCCGCCCGGACACTCTGCAAAGGACAATCCCATGAGATTGAACAAGATTGGGCGTCGCCTTGCGGCGGCGCTGCTGTCGGCCTGTGCTCTGACGCCTGTGGCAATGGCCGCTACGAAGGCCCCCGCCAATATCATCCTTATGATTGGTGACGGGATGGGCGGGGCGGAAATCGCCGCCGCGCGCGCCTATGCCAACAAGCAGGGTGTGCCCCTGTTCCTGGAAACCCTGCCGCACCAGGCCTCCCTGATCGTGCAGGCGGCGGAAGAAGGGCGGCCTAGTATCGGCGATTATGTCGGTGACAGCGCCAGCGGCGGCACGGCCCTGGCCAGCGGGCAACGCACATCGGTTGGCCGCATCGGCACGGTACCAGGCGGCGCATCGGTGCCCAGCATCCTGGAAATGGCCAAGGCGCGCGGCCTGCGCACCGGTGTGGTCACCACGGCGCCCGTGACCGATGCCACGCCCGCCTCCTTCCTGGCCCATATCCGCATGCGCTTTTGCGAGACACCGTCACGCATGGGCGCCTTCATCCCCAGTCTGCCGGGTTGTGAGGGCGACCGGAAATCGGCAGGCGGCAAAGGTTCCATCTTTGAACAGGTGGTCGACGCCGGTGCCGATCTAGTGGTGGGTGGCGGGGCTGCCATGGCGGGACAGCCGCTGGACCCTGCCGATGCATCCAAAGGTACGCTGGCTGATTACGCCAGGGCCAAGGGTATGTCGCTGGTGATGGGTCCCGCCGGCTGGGCCGCCGCACCCGATAAGGGGCCGGTTCTGGCCCTGCTGTCAGACAAGGTGGTGCCCCTGGAATGGCAGGGGCCAGGTGGGCGCAAGGCGGAAAAGCCGAAAGTCACCGACCCGTCCACGGGCGCCATCGAAAAGCCGGTTCCTGCCGCATGCGAGCCGAACCCCAAGCGGCCTGCCGATATGCCCGATCTTGCCACCCTGACACGGCAGGCTATCGGACGCTTGCAGAAGGATGCGGGCCCCAAGGGTTTCTTCCTGATGGTGGAAGGGGCGGCCATCGACAAGGCGGCACATGATGGCGATCCATGCGGCATGATCGGTGAACTGCTGGCCTTCGACCGAGCCGTGCAGACCGCCGTGGATTTTGCCAAACGCCAGGGCAACACCCTGCTAATCGTCACCGCCGACCACGCCCAGTCGACCCAGGCCATTCCCTCATACCTTCTGGCTGATCTGGGCCGTCCGCTGACGGTGGGCCACGTGCCGCATCGCATCCTTGCCCTGCGCACCGCAGAGGGCGGGTCCATGCTGGTCGGCCATGGCACCAGCGCCGACGGTGACCAGTATCATACCGGCGCCAATGTCTCCGCCTTCGCCATCGGTCCCGGTGCCGACGCGGTGGCGGGCAGTTTCGACCAGACGGGCATCTTCGACATCATGCGCAAGCATCTGCACTGAGCCGGTCCCTGTGATCGCCTCCGGTCCGCCGTCCTCTCTCATCTGGGCGGGCCGGGGGCGTGCTTGAGGCCCCCGTGTCGTCGCGCATGGACACGGGGGCTCTTTTTCAGAATTTTGCCCCGAAGCGCAGGCCGAAACGCCGTGGCGCGGAATATCCTGCCAGTATCTCCCCCTCCATACCGAAGGTCGCTGACATCATCACGGCCCGGTCGGTCAGATTATCGACCGAAAGTTCGGCGTAGCTATCGTCCCGCGTCGAATAGCGCAGCCGCGCCGCCATCACCGTGATCGCCCCCTGGCTGGCCAGACGGTAGGGGTTGTACAGGCGGTCCGCGACCATGATGGGAATGTCGTTGAACGGGCTGAAGAAGATGCGCGACATGTAACGTGCCTCGCCACGCAGACTTAGATTCCCGCCATTATCCAGCGACCATGTGCGATCGGCTGCCAGATATCCGGTCCATCTGGGTGCACGGGGCAGGCGGCGGCCTGACAGGTCCTGCTGAGTCCGAAACACCGGATCGCCCGCAACAGGATAGCGGTCGAAGGTGGCCGACAGGTAAGACAAAGTCGTCTCCACCTGCCATCCGGGGGCGGGTAGCAGCAGGCCTTCCGCCTCCAGCCCCCAGACCGTGGATTGCCCGGCATTGCTGGTCCGGGTGCGGACCACCCCGTCACTGTCGGGTGCGGAACTGTTGACCTGCAGATCCCGAAAATCATAGCGGAAACCCGACAGGTTCAGGCGAAGGCGCGACCAATCCATCTTTGCCCCCGCTTCATGGGCCATCAGGGTTTCAGGGGCATAGATCTGGTTGCTGGAAAAGCCGCCGGCCTTGTAGCCGTTGCCGATATGGGCATAGAACAGGCGTCCGTGGTCGGCCTGCCATTCCAGCCCCGCCTTCCAAGTGGTCTTTCGCCAATCGGCATGGTCGGGTTTGAAGCTGTTGGTGGTTTCTCCCAACGTGCGTGTCACCCCTTCCGGGCTTTCCTTGTGATCCCAGGATTGGCGCAGGCCCAGCGTTGCCGTTACATCGTCGGTCCAGCCCTGACGCAGGTTGGCGAACAGGGCATCCGAACGTGCCTGCCGTCGTGGCCGGCGCAGGATGACGCCCTGGGTTCGCGCCAGATCCGTGAACTGGTCTAGGTTGTCATTGTTCCGTTCCTGAAAATGATAGGCGCCGGTTATCCAGTCGCCCAACCCGTCCGTATGGCCAGACAGACGCAGTTCCTGGGAGAAGCTGCGATTGTAGTTATAGAAACGTAGGGTGCGGGTATTGACCGCGTCGCCATCCTGATCCGTTGTGTTGTCGGCATTGTCGGCCCGCCATGCGGTCAGGCTGGTTAGGGTTACATCACCCGGCGTCCAGTCCACCTGTCCCTGAATACCGTAAAGTGCATTGTCGACGCTGGGCGTAGTGTTGGTGGCCAGACGAAAAGGTTGCGCAGCACCAAGACCCAGGAAGTCCGTGTCCTTGCGACCAATCAGGACCTGACCCGACCCGGCACCGCCGCGATGATAATAATCCGCCGACAGCAACAGCCGTAGATAATCCGTTGGCAGGGCCAGCAGCAGGGCACGGCCCGCCATCTGATCCGCGTCATTGACGTCGGGTTGTCCGATCCCCTGGTTGTGCGTATACCCATCCTGCTGATGGTTGATCATGGCGATACGCAGGGCCAAGCGATCCTCCACCAGTGGCAGGTTGATCATGCCGCGCGCGGTCAGCCGTTGCTGCGACCCGATGGTCAGTTCCGCCGCCGCTTCTGGGATGAAGCGGGGTTTGGCCGTGATGATATTGATGGTGCCTGCGGTGGCGTTGCGGCCATAAAGCGTCCCCTGCGGTCCACGCAGCACCTCCACCCTGTCCACGTCGAACAAAAGGCTGCCGGCACCTGAGGGCCGGGGCAGATAGACGCCGTCCAGGTGGAAGGCCACGGACGTATCGGCGGCAGGCGTGATGCCAGCGGAACTGACGCCCCGGATGGAGATCACGGTTTCATTATTGGCCTGCCCCACATGCATGTTGGGCACATGGCCCGACAGGTCGGTCGGCGTCAGGATGGATCGTTCTGCCAGCTGCGCTGCGTCCAGGACCGAAAGGGCCAAGGCCGTGCGCTGTGCCGCTGCTGGCCGCTTCTCCGCCGTCACAACGATGGCGGGCAGGATGGCCGCGTTCGCCTGGGTAATTGTTCGGTGGGCGGCGGGGCGCGCACTGGCAGGGGTGGGCGACAGGATCACCGCATTGCCCACCTGCTTTTCAATCCGAAGCTCCAATGCCTTCGCCGCCTGTTCCAGCGCATCCAGGGCGGTCAAGCGTCCCCGAATTGCTGGCAATCGCCGACCCGACAGCCAGTCATACGGGTATGACAGGTGCAGCCCGCCGGCCCGCGCCAATTCATTCAGGCCCACTGCGGCTGGACCTGCGGGCACGTCAAACATGATCTGCGGTGCCTGCTCGGCGGCGAGCGCGGAACCGACACCTGGATACAATAAGGCCAGGACGGGCAGCACCCATACATCGCGATAAGCCAATGGCGCCTCCCTCCCTGTCGCGCGCCGTCCGGCGGGTGGGTCGGGTTGATCCGCGATCCATCACCTGCCGGCATCCTGTCACCTGTTTTCTATATACGATAGTATGTCTGAAGTTTCTCCTTACAACGCCTGAACAGTGCCCTGCTCAGGGGCGTGCCTCCAACGTCAGGGTGCCGTCGGCATCCCGCGTGACCTGCAATTGCAGGCTTGCGGCCACGGCTTGGGCGAAACCTTCGGCATCGGTGCTGCGGAAGATGCCGCCGACCCGGCGCTGAGCCACGGCGGTGTCCACCTTGACGCGCTGCTGGCTGTAACGGCTGATCTCCGCCGCCGCATCGGCCAGGGTTTCCCCGGCAAAGACCAGTCGACCGTCACGCCACGAGGCGCGACGTTCCATGTCGGGCAATGCCATGGCACGGGTGACGATACGAGTCTTCGTCATGTGGGCTTCATGGTTGCGGGTCAGCGGTACGGCGGCCAGGGTGCCCGTACGCAGGCTGACAGTCCCCTCACTGACCGTGACGCGGGCGGCATCGGCGTCCGTGAGGATCTGGAACGCCGTACCCACGGCGGTAACAGTACCGCCGCCGGTATGAACGGTGAAGGGCCGCTGTGGATCACGCGCCACTTGAAAGTTCGCTTCCCCCTGATCCAGCCAGAGTTGCCGTGCACCATCGGAGAAGGCAACGCGTAGACGGGAGGCGGTGTTGATCTCCACCACTGACCCGTCATCCAGCGTCAGACGCCGCATTTCGCCCTTTGCCGTTTCATAGGTGATGGCCGCAACCTGCGGGGTCGATGGCGGTTGACCACGCCATGCCAGACCTGCAGCCAGCAGCAGCACCACCGCAGCGGCCACAGGGCCCCAGCGGCGCCATGCCGGCACGTTCTGCACCTGTTGCCCACGCAGCAGGTCCAACCGGGCGGAGACGGCGCGCAGACGGATATAGGCGCCGTGATGGCGCGCATCCAGCCCCAGCCAATTTTCCAGCTCAGCCTGCTCTGCTGTGGTCAGTTCGCGCGCATCCTCCCTTGCCAGCCAGTCGGCGGCGGCCGTTTCGATCTCGGCAGCGGTCAGGCGGTCGGCCATCATTGTTTCCTCATCTGGCGGGCCGGCGGGGCATCCTGCCGGGCCGCAAACCAGGCCGCGCAGCGCTTGATGCCAGCGGCGACATGCTTTTCAACGGTGCTTTCAGACAGGCCCAGACGGCGCGCCACCAGCTTTTGCGACAGGCCGTCGACCTTCCGCAGGGTCAGGACCTGACGACATTTCTCCGGCAATTGCGCCAGTGCGGCGTGGAGAAGGCCAATATCTTGACGGCTGATCAGGTCGCTTTCATGGGTCGGGGCCTCGTCGGCCACGGACAGGCTTTCCAGGTCGGGCACCGGCACGATCTTCACCACCCGGCGCTGGCGCAACTGTTCGATCACGATGGAACGTGCCACCGCAAACATATAGGCCTTGGCATCGCGGATACCGGCCTGTTCCTTGGCCAGCCGTGCATAGGTTTCCTGAATGATGTCGTCAGGGTCGATATCATTGGCATGGCGCGCTAGCCAGCCGCGAAGTCCAGGCTCCAGCGGCAGGATGCGCGTGGCGAACCAGATGTCGAGCGTTGTCGTCCGCACCGTGTTTCCTCCCCGTCCGGCCCCTCATGGAAAGACCGGACATCGCAATACTGAAGGAAGACGGTGCTGCCGACAAAATCCGCCATGCCGGAAGTAAAATTTTCTGGATGAGATCAGCGAACGGGGATTTCGAACTGTCCCGTCGGCAGTCGCGCGTCGTCATAGAGGTTGCACATGCCGCTTTCCGCCCAGCAATAGCGTACGCGGATGGCGGGACCGTCGCCGATGGGCAGGGTGACGGTATCACCCGACAGGCTGGCATCGACAAAGCGGCAGCTGTCCCAGCCGGCCCCGCACAGTTCGAAACCGATGGGGCGATGATGGTTCAAGGCCTTCAGCTGTCCATCGATATCGGTGAAGCGGATACGAACGACATCGCCATGCCGCTGCGCATCGACCGGGACAGGGCCAGAAGCAGTGATTTTTTCGCCCAGAAGCAGGTGGCGCGCCGCACGGGTCAGGCGCTTTGCCACCTGCTGCTTGTTGGCGGGATGGACATCGTACCAGTCGCCAAGACCGTTGGTAACTGCCATGGCGGCCCGCGGATCGGCTGCCACGGCCATCCGCTGACTTTCACGCAGCCTCACCCAGCCGCTTTCGATGGGCTTGTCCTGCGGATAGCCATATTCCGGCAATTGCACGACAAGGAAGGGCAGGTCGGCACCGAACTGCCGCCGCCAGCCCGACATCAGGCCGGCTAGCAGCGACTGATATTCCGGAGCTTTGGCCGTGTTGCTTTCCCCCTGATACCAAAGGGCGGCCCGTACGGCATAGGGACCCATGGGCGCCACCATGGCATTGCGGATCGTTGACAGCCCGTCCACGGTGCCCCACGGGGCATGCGGGGCGGTGCCGATTTCACCCGGCGTCACCTTGTATTGCCAGCCGCCGTCGATGGGCACGCGGGTCCCATCGGCCAGCAGGATCGCCTGTTCATCGGCACTGCCATAAAGCCCGCCATCGCCATAGCCGTTGATGACGGCAATGGTGACCTGATTGACGCCGGGCTTCAGCGTTCTGGCCGGTAGCGGATACCGGCGCGGATCGCCCGGGCCATAGAGGCTGCCTGCTGGCACGTCATTGATCCAGGAGACATCATAATCATCGGCGGAACCCAGCAGCAGGGTGCCCCCTTGCTTCGCCTGTGCTTCTGTCAGGGTGAAGGTGCTGCGGTACCAGACGATGCCGACATAGGGGTTCAGTTCCGGTACACCCCAGGTCACGAATGATGTCAGTGACGGTACCGCGCGCCAGCCGTCGCCCGCCGCCGGCGCCGTCCGCCACGGTTCGCCCTGGCCCTTCGTCTTCCACCACGCTTCCCAGACGTCAAAATACTTGCGGATGCCAGCGTGCCGGTCCTTGTCATAGGCCGACAGGATGGCAAGATCCTGAGCATAAAGCCCCGTCTTGGCCAGATCCGCGGTATCCATCCAGCTTTCAATGGTGGAGCCGCCCCAGGAGGAATTGATCAGTCCGACCGGTACATCCACGATCTGCCGCATTTCCCGCCCGAAGAAATAACAGACCGCAGACATGTCACCCACCGTTTCCGGCGTCACGGCGCGCCAACGTACCGGGTGGGTAAAGTCACGTTGCGGACTGGTATTGGTGGCGCGATCCACGGACAGATAGCGGATATTGGGGTGCTTGGCGCGGTTGGTTTCTGTCCAGCTGTCCAGCGAACGGGCGACCTGCATTTCCATATTGGACTGCCCTGAACAAAGATAGACGTCACCGACCAGCAGGTCAGCGGCCACCTGCTGCGCTGTCGCTGTCTTTGCGGTCAAAATGACGGGGCCGCCGGCGGCCTGTGCTGGCAGATCGGCGCGCCAAGCGCCATCCGTGCCCGCCTTGGCCGTCATCGTGGCACCACCCAGCGTCACAGTCACCACTTCCCCCGGTTTGGCATTGCCCCATACAGGGATCGGCCGGTCTCGCTGCAGCACCCCGTGGTCCTGGAACATCGGGTGCAGAAGCGGGGCATCGGCTGCAAACGCGGTTCCGGTTAGCAGGGAAATAGCCAACAGCAGCGGCAGGCGCACGAACATCAGCTTTGTCTCCGGAAGGTCAGGCCGGATCGGCCTTGCAGAAGCGGTTGATGAAATCACCATGGCTGGGCAGGCGTGCTGCGGCCTGAGCCAGGCTTTGCTGACGCAGGCGCAGGGTTTCGAGCACTTCCCCGCGATCCTGCGCCGCCATCAGCGGGTCCAGACGCTGCGGGATCAGGCCCAGGCCGATGAAAAGCGCCTGCCAGCTGGGCGTGACGAAGGTTTCCTCGTTCAGCAGAACCACCTGTCCGGTGGCACGGAAGGTTTCGATCTTTTCCGCCAGGGTATCGGGCAGGGGGATACGGCGGCGCTCACGCCAGAATTCACTATCCTCACGGCCATTCAGCGCATAGTGAAGGATGATGAAGTCCCGGATACGGTCGAATTCCAGTGCCTGGATACGGTTATATTCCGCGGCCAGACCCGGATTGAAATCCATATCAGGCAACAGGTTGACCAGCCGCGTGATCCCGCCCTGGATCAGGGAGATGGAGGTGCTTTCCAGCGGCTCCACAAAGCCGGACGAAAGGCCGATAGCAATGCAATTGCCGATCCAGAAGCGCTGCCGCCGCCCTGTCCTGAAACGCAGCAGACGTGGTTCAGCCAGGACTCTGCCATCCAGCCCGGCAAGCAGCCGTTCCCGTGCCGCGTCCTCCGTCACATGCGCGCTGGAGAAGACATAGCCATTGCCGGTGCGGTGCTGCAACGGGATGCGCCATTGCCACCCTGCCTCCAGCGCGGTAGCGCGGGTGAACGGGGCGGGAGTGCCAGTGCCGGCACAAGGGACCGCCCAGGCCCGATCAACCGGCAGCCAATGGCTGTAATCGACCCAGGGTTCGGCCAGGGTCTTATCGGACAGCAGTGACACGAAGCCGGAACAGTCAATAAACAGGTCGGCGGCCAGAATGCGGTCATCGGCCAGATGGACCTGAGTGATGAAGCCGGTATCGGCGTGCCGGTCCACCTGCGTGATCCGCCCTTCATGCCGGACCACCCCTTCCGCCTCCGCCTTGGCACGCAGCATTCGTGCATAAAGACTGGCATCGAAATGGAAAGCATAGCTGAAATAGGCATAGGGGGAGCGGGGGTCGCTCTCCGGTGCTGCGAAACGCCCGGCGGCGGCCATCACCGCCGCCATGTGATAATCATCAAAGGGACCGACCGCGTCTTGTCCGGCCAGATGGCGTGCCACCAGCCAATGGTTCAAGGTGGAGTAGGGGCCGGCATTGACGATGTAATCCCCAAACCCGTGAAAGAAGCTAGTGCCCTTGGCGCGCCAATCCTGAAACGCAATGCCCAGTTTGAAACTGCCCTGTGTCGCCTTCATGAAGGCGACCTCGTCCAGGCCGATAGAACGGTTGAAGTCTCGGATGGTGGGCACCGTAGCCTCGCCCACCCCGATAGTGCCGATCTCCTCGCTTTCAACAAGTTCCACGACAGTACCCAGCCGTTTGACGGCCTGGTTCATGGCGCAGGCAGCCATCCAGCCGGCTGTCCCGCCACCCACGATCAGGATACGGCGCAAGTTCGTCATGCTGCTCCCCGGCGGTTGCCAGGAGCGATCAGACGGGACAGATAATCCATATGAAGCGGTGCCGCCCTTGCCGTCTGTGCGATAATCTGTCGTGTCGCGTCAAATCCCTGCCGGATATCGGACAGGTCCCCCGCATCAGCCAGCGGGTCGTATGAGTCCGGCTCCACCTCTTGCCCCAGCAGGACGGCCAGCCAGTTCGGTTCCTGAAACAGGGTCTGGCTGGGGAAGATGGCGCAGCCACGCGCGCGGAACAGTGCCATCTTCTCTGCCAGACTGTCTGGCACGTCCATATGGCGCATCCTGTCCCAGAACGGGTCCCCGACCCGTTGATTGGCGTGGTAATGCAGAATCAGGAAGTCGCGTACCTGTTCCAACTCCTCCCCGATCATGCGGTTATAGAGATTGGCGGACAGTGGATCGTCCTTGGACAAGGGGAACGTCGCCGCGAACTTGATCAGCGCATGTTGGATGAAATGGATCGATGTGCTTTCCAGCGGCTCCAGAAACCCCGAAGACAGGCCCACAGCCAGGACGTTCTTATAACGCGACTGTGTCCGACGGCCCGTGGTGAAGCGCAGGAAACGCGGATCGCTTAGCGCCTGCCCATCCAGATTGGCAAGAAGCGTCGCTGCCGCCTGATCATCATCGATATGGTCTGCGACATAGACATAGCCGTTACCGGTGCGGTGGCGCAGATTGATGCGCCATTGCCAGCCGGCCGACCGGGCCGTGGCCGTGGTGAAGGGCACTGGATCGCGCGTACGAGCGGATGGCACCGCCACGGCCCGGTTGGCGGGCAGCCAATGCGACCAATCCTCATAAGGCCGGCCCAGCGCCTGGCCTATCAGAAGGGCGCGGAAGCCTGTGCAATCGATGAAGTAATCCCCGTCGATCCGCCGTCCATCGGTCAAGATCAGGTGGCTGACGGTGCCATCGTTGGGGTCAAGTACCACCTCAGCAACCGTTGCCTCCACCCGCATCACGCCACGCGGCTCGGCAATGGTACGCAGATAAGCGGCATAAAGCCCGGCATCAAAATGATAGGCATAGGCCAGTGTGGATTTCGGCGATCTTGCATCCGATGACGGGGTATCGAAGCGGCCCTCATCAGCCAGCTTTTCCGCAAGCCAGAAATCGGACAAAGGCACCGTGTAGCCAGCGGCCCGCAGGCGCAACCACCATGCGTGAAAGGAGACACCCTTGATCGCCTGTCCCGGCTGCCCGAACGGATGCATGTAGCGATGCCCCGGACGCACCCAATCCTGGAACGCAATCCCCAGTTTGAAGGTGCCTTCGGTTGCGCGCATGAACTCCGCCTCGTCAATACCGACGGCGCGGTTGAAGAACTGGATGGGAGGGATCGTGGCTTCACCGACGCCAACAGTCCCGATATCCGGACTTTCGACAAGGGTCAGACGCAACCGGTCAGGCGGCAGAACATTGGACAACAGTGCCGCTGCCATCCAGCCGGCGGTGCCGCCGCCGACAATGACGATATGCCGAATGGGTGCAGCCACAATCATCTCCCCCTGAAACAGACCCGGCGGATGGGTACAGCCACCCGCCGGGGAACGCATCTGGTCAGTACGCCGCGCGCAGCACGAAGGTGAAGCGGCGGTCAGCGACCGTGTAGTTATGCTTGAAGATGAGGTCTTTGCTCATCATCCCCTGGGTACCGTAATACCAGTTGTCGCGCTGATCGACGGAGATGATGTTCTTGGTGTTCAACAGGTTGGCAGCCTGCACCCCGACCTTCAGATTGTCGGTGACGGAATAGACGACGGACGCATCCATCTGTCCGTAATCCTCCATGTAGGCCGGAGCCTGGACATTGGAGGCCGATGCCGACATCAGGTAGCGTGAACGCCAATTATAGGCAAAGCGGACATCAAACCCGTACTTCACATATAGCAACGCCGCGTTAAACGAGTATTTGGACAATTGCTCCAGCGGTAGATCCAGCTTGGACGCTCCGATCTGAACGCCATCGAAGACGTTGGACGTGGTGTTGCGCGTACCCTCGCTGCGCAGGATGGTGAAGTTGAAATCCGTACCCAGGCCGGAAAGGAAGCTCGGCAACTCGTCATAGAAATAGGTTGCCTGACCTTCGATGCCGTAGATACGGCCTTTGCCAAAATTCTGCGGGATGGTGCCCACGACTGTCTGCGTCACACCATTGTTGGTAAGTTGCAATGCCGTCTGTTCACCCTGGATGTAATTGCGTACTTCCTTGTCGAAAATGCCCAGCGAGAACATCGAACCCGGCTTCACATACCATTCGAACGACATATCGAATGAATGGGCGCGCATCGGCTTCAGGTCGGGATTGCCGGAGTAATAGTTGAAGGCAACGCCGGTATTGTACATCACCGGGTTGCCACCCGCTGCCAGCGCGTCGAGTTCGGATTGGGTGTATGCGCGGCCAGCGGAAGTGTTGAAGACATTATCGGCGGCCGTCGCGCGACGCTGCTGATAGGTGCCGTTCATCGTGAATGATGGCTGCAACTGATAGAAGTCCGGCCGCACGATGGAGGTGGCGGCCGCGAAACGGACCACCTTGTCATCATCCGGCTTGAAGCGCAGGTTCAGGCTGGGCAGGACGTTGGTATAGTCGCTCTTGTACCGCGTCTTGGTATTGGCACCGTTGGCGAACCGCACAGCATCGCGCGCCGCCTGGGAATAGGCGGACTGATCACCGGTGATCGACAGTGATGGAAAATGGGCGAAGCCTTTGGAAATGCTCTCCGTGCGTACGACACGCAGGCCGGCATTGCCGTCCCATTCCAGATCAGACCCGAACAGCGTGTCGGAACCGAAGCGGGCCGTGGCATAGGCGGCCTGGGTGCGTTCAGTCTGATCGTTGGTGCCGATACCGGAGGTGGAGGTGGGGGCGTATTCATAGTTGCCGTTGAACGGCACCCAGAAATTGATGTTGGAGCCGACCGGTCGCGATGGGTCCAGCAGCTTGTTGTTGGCATCCACAGGCGCACCAGCCCAGATCGGCAGGTAGGAGGCAAGGCTGCCATTGGGGAAGGGGCTGAACTTGTCAGCATTGGCGGCCCAGGACGGGATGGTGCCGTTGCCGCAGGTGGAGCAGTAATAGCCGTAATCGTTGGATGTCGGGGCCGCAAGGCCCTTGCCCAAGTTGGGCGTATAGAGCAGGGCCTGGATATGATCGAACAGCTTGCCCTTGTTCTTCGCCAGTTCCATGGACGGCATCCACAGGCTGGGCGGCGTGCTGCTGCCGCGGAAGAAATTGTCGAAGCTGACCGTTTCCTGATACTGCGGGAACTTGTCCACCGACGCCGTCTGTGAGAAGGCCCATGGCGCGGTGATCAAGGCCCAGTTATAGCCGCCATCCTTCTGTACTGAATGACGGTCGGTGATGCGGCCACCGAATTTCAGCGACTTCAGGAAGTCACCATCGACATCATAGGCGATGTCCAGCTTGCCCGTATTCTGGTTGGCTCGGTCGATCTCATTATGATCCATCGCCGCATAAAGGTTAAAGGCGCTGGTGGACTTGGTCAGGTCGCTGGCGGTGATCTTCGGAACACTGCCGCGCAGGTCCAGGCCGATACCACCCGGCATGGTGACCGTGTTGTACACCGTCATGTCATAGACGTCGCGTTTGGCCTCAATCCGCTGGAAATCAGCTTTCACCGACCAGCGGTCGCCTTCCCATTTCACGCCGGACGAGCTGTCCCAAGTCTGTGCTTTGTCCCAGCCATAGCGAGTTCCCAGGTTCATCAGGAAACTATTGGCAACGCCATTGCCGCCGCCGCCGCCATCAACGATGCTGCCGGTCAGGAAATTGCCGTTCTCGTCATAGGTGAAACTGGTCCCCGTCGCGGGGGCATTCATGAAGTTCTGGTTGTTGGTCGCCGAACAGCAGGCAGAGGTCTGGGCGAAATGATCCTGGTTGATCAGTTTCGACTTGGACAGGAAGAAGGTCGAGTAGATTTCCGTGCTTTCGCTGGGCTTCCACTGGATGGCGCTATAGACACCGTCGCGGGTCTTGTCGCGGTCCTGCAGGCGCCATTGTGCACCTGTAGGCACCATCACCACGTCCTGCGGTTGGCCCGTGATGCGATTATTGCCGTTGAAGTTCAGCGTGGCGCCACCGTCATAGGACGACTTGGTGGTTGCCGAATGCACATTATAGGGGTCGACCTCGATGGCGTTCAGACGGCTTTTCAGCTCTGAATGCGCAATATCCACCAGGAAGCCGATCTCGCCGATGCCGGTATCGAAACGGTTTGAGTAAAGGCCCGACGCGGATGGCGTCCATTCCTTGCGCAGGTCACCGCGCGTGGCATCCAGAGAGGCGGCAATCTTCTCCCCCGTCGCGTCGAAAGGCATCCAGGTGCGCAGATTGACGGTACCGCCCAGGCCACCCTCCACAATGTCGGCGGACGGGTTCTTGTGGACATCCACCCCAGCGGCGAGTTCGGGTGTCACATCTTCCCAGCCAAGGGCACGGCCATTCTTGGCGCCAAAGCTGTCGCGGCCATTGATTTCGGACCGCACCCAGGTAAGGCCGCGGATCTGAACGCCGGAACCCTCGACATTCAGACGGTCGATGTCGCGCACCTCATTGGTGCGACCGATCGAAACGCCCGGCACGCGCTGCAGCGCCTCTGTCACCGACCGGTCGGGCAGGGCGCCGATATCGACGGCGGAGATCGAGTCCACGATCTCCTCAGCGTTGCGCTTGGTTTCCTGTGCATTGTTGATAGCCTTGCGCTGACCAACAACAATGATCTCTTCAAGCGAGGCAGCCTCATCCTTGGGCGCTGTCTGGGCCTGCGCCGCGCCGGTGGCCAACGCCAGACCGGAAGCGGAAAGCAGCGCGAATAACTTGATCTTTGTGGATGTCATGGGATTACCCGAAGGGCCTTTCCTGGTTGTCGATCCCCAGCCCCTGTCCGTCAGCATTGAGGGGGAGCGGGAGCACAAAGCCACCGTTCCCCTCCCGCGGTCAGGCGGGGGCGGTTTGTCGCGGGGTCTTGGCCGTCAGGTACGGAGAGGCCTATCCGGCGGGGGCCAGACGCGGCGTTCCTAACGGTGGCGGCGGACGCCCCGGTTGTAAGCAGGCGTGATTCTTCAGCAGGCGAACCCGATGCAGGGCGTCAAACACCATGCAGGAAAGGGCCTGATCTGAAATCTTTATCTAGGTCGAAGTCGCCCAGGCGGAGCCGCCGGGTGTCGCGTTCGCTGACCGCTCATATCATCTACCTCCCCGTCACGTTCTTTTTTTAATTTGATTTTATTATTGGCACCCACATAAGGGCGGCCGAAGCCGCCCGCCCTGTTTTACAGGTAAATAACATATTATTAATCTTGAATAGCGCTGTCAATCGCCGTTTCGGGTGGGCAATGCCCACCCGTTCACCGTCTTGCCGGTCAGCCGCCGACACGAACTTTTCCGCTGCCGGAGTTGCGCTGGCTGACATTTCCGGTGACCTGCCGAACCTCGATATCGCCGCTTCCGCTGGTGGACAGTTCCGCCCGATCTGCAACGATGTCCAGCCGGGCATCAGCGCTGCCAGTGGCGGAAACCTGCAGGCTGCCAACGCGGCCATCCCGGATGCTGACACCTCCATCGCCAGAGGTGCGTATCTTCACATTGTCCGCGCTGATCGTTCCCAATTTCAGGCCGCCCGACCCTGTGGCCTCAAAGGATAGCGAACCATTGACGCTTTCCGCACGAATGCCGCCGGAACCGCTGGTTTCCAGGATTGCAGCACCTGCCGCGCCTACCTCCACCCCACCGGAGCCGGACAAGTCAACCTGCAGGTTGCCGATACGGCCCCCGACCAACATGCCGCCGCTGCCCGACGCCCTGATGATGGCATCCCCGCCTTCCATCCGCGCGACCTGCCCACCGCCGGAACCGGAGAGTGAGGCGTCAAGCCGGCCTGCGACCTGTTCTGCCGACAGTCCGCCAGAGCCCGATAGCCGCAAGTCCAGCCGGTCAACGGGAACAGTTACCCGATATTCTCCACTTCCGCCTTCGCGCACCGACAGGTCGCTGCCCGACGGCAGCGTGATGGTCAGGCGCAGGGTTTCCCTCTTCCGCGATTGCGACAAGGGGCAGCGATTGCCGTTCTTGGTGACAGTTACACCATTGCCGCCGCTGGAGACGGACAGCGCGTCTAGTTCCTCGGGATGTTCAGCGACGGCACTGACGCTGATCTCACCGCTGCGCGACGCGGGCACGATTTCCACGTGCTTGGCGCAGGGTGTCGAAATCGCCAGTGTGCTTCCGGAAAGGCTCCACGATTTCTCCGCCGCCACCGCAGGCAGAACCGTTGCCGCCGACAGGGCAACCAGGGAGATGCGGGCTGCGGCGATTGTCGGGCGTGCCATCGGGTGGGCTCCTGTGCGTGACTATTATACGGTCCTTTTTCATACTGGTCCGATATTAGTAAGGCTGCACAGGTCCATTTCCGGTCCACCGGAAAGCACCCCCAACAGAAACGCCGTCCCAGTGGTTCCGGGACGGCGTTCCACACTTCAGATGAGGGACGAAGCCTCAGCCGGCTTCCACATCGGCAGCGACGCTCAACTTCACGATCTGATCGGGATCGCGAACCTCGCCATTGCGGCCGGCGCCGCGCTTGATCTTGTCAACATTCTCCATGCCGTCCACGACCTTGCCCCAGACAGTGTACTGGCCGTCCAGGAAGCGGGCATCGGCGAAACAGATGAAGAACTGGCTGTCGGCGCTGTTCGGGTTGGAGGCACGGGCCATGGAGCAGGTGCCTCGCACATGCGGCTCGCGCGAGAATTCCTGCGGCAGGTTCTGCCCGGAACCACCCATGCCGTTGCCATCGGGGCAGCCACCCTGGGCCATGAAGCCTTCGATCACGCGATGGAAGGTCAGGCCGTCATAAAAGCCTTCACGCGCCAGTTCCTTGATGCGCGCCACATGCTTGGGCGCCAGATCGGGGCGCAGCTCAATGGTGACGCGGCCCGAAGCCAGGTCGAGATAGAGGGTGTTTTCCATATCCATGTCAGTCATCCTTACCAACCGGTTGCCCCGGTTCTCGGTTGCATGTCGGCGGGCACCATAGCGGCATGTGACGCTAATGGGAACTAGGCCGGCGGGATGGCCCACCCGCTATTTCGGCGGGGCCGGCGGCGTGGGCTGCTGTGCCGGCTGGGGTGGGCGCGGGGGATCGGATTGGACACGCATGCTAATGATGCGGTCGGGGTCCTTCACCCATCCTTCCTTCTTTTTATCACCGGCTTTCAGCTTGTCGATCAGGTCTAGGCCTTTGATGACATGGCCCCAGAGCGTGTAATTTCCATCAAGCGAGGGGTCCTGTGCGTGGGTCAGGATGAAGAACTGGCTGTCGCCGCTATTACGGTTCATGCCGCGTGCCATGGATACCACGCCACGTACATGCGGTTCCTTGCTGGGTTCCAGTTCTAGCCAGCGGCCCGTGCCGCCCCGGCCCGTGCCGCTGCGGTCCCCCGTTTGCGCCAGCGACCCGGCCACGACGCGGTGAAAGGCAACACCATCATAGAAACCGCGCCTCACCAGTTGCTTGATACGGGCCACATGGATGGGTGCCAGATCGGGTCGCATCTGGATGATGACCGTGCCGGTCTTGAGTTCCATGATCAGTGTATCGTCGGGATTGGCCGGCGGGCGCGCCGCATATGACAGCGGAACGGCCAGCAGCAGGCAGAGCAGGACCAGAAGGCGGGACAGCATGGGCGGCATCATCTCTCAACCGTTGCGCCCGCCACGATAGCGGTCGCATCTTTGCATGGAAAGAGACCGGATGCCGCGAGGGCGGCGGAATTTACCGGATAGGGGCAACAGATTGCGCGCATCGAAGCGGAAGGAAAAGGTTCTGCTGGTCAGTGGTCTGCTGGCGTTGGGGCTGCTGGCCATCTGGCTGTCTTTGCCCAGCCTGCTGGCCACACGCTGGACATCGCAATTGCGGGCCCTGGGCTTCCCACAGGCCGAACTGGCCATCGATGATTTCGGCCTGACACAGGCTACCGGCGCCTTCTCCCTTGGGCAGGAGGATGGCGCGGACAGGTTCATCGCACGCTATACACCTGCCGGTCTTTGGTCCGGGCGTTTCGCGGGGCTGGAGGTGCAGGGACTTCGGCTGTCACGTCCGCTTACCGTATCCATGACTGATCTTCCCGGCCTTACCGCACCAGTACAGATCACCCAGGCCCGCCTGACCCTAGCCTTGCCTGTTGGTATCGGCTCCGTTCCCCTGCTGATGGATGCCGCTATCAGCCCGACTGAAGACGGATGGCACGCGGAGGGGCAGGGGACCCTGACGGTCGGCTCAACGGGTGTGCCCGCCCGCATAACCGCCGATTGGCGCGGGGATGGCCTGTCGGCTGCCGGCTTCAGTTTTACCCCTATTCCTGGTGGGCCACGTCTTGGGGGCCACGGTAGCATCCGGCGCCTGGCCAATGGTGGTTGGACGGGTGAGCTGGATGTCACCGGCAAGGCGCTGCCGCAGGGCTTGCCAGACATGATGCTGCGCTGGAAGGCGGGGCAGGGGCATGCCTTGCTCGAATGGCCGGGCATTGCGCGTCTGGATGCCCTTCTGGACCCAGATGAAACCGGCGGGCAGCGCCTGGCCGCGACCCTGCGGGTGGATGATGTGCCCGGCTTCGCCGCCCGTCTGAGCCGTCCCGATCCCGGCCTGACCGGTGGTCCAGCCACCCTGACCCTTTCAGCACGAAATGTTTCAACGGACCTGCCGCCCCGCGACTGGCCCGATATTGCGGTGAGCATTGAGGCCCGCAGCCTTGGGATTGGGCAGGGACCGCGTGACAATGCCCTGTCGCTGTCCGGCACCGCACGGCGCATTGATGGGGAATGGTGGCTGTCGCCCGCCGCTGATCAACCGCCCGGTAGTCTGACCATTCCGACCCTTGGCCTGTCGGCGAAGGGATTGGCACTGACCGGGCGGCTTGCATGGCCGCTGGACCTTGAGGTCCGTTCTCCACATCTGCGCCTGCCCTGGCTGGCACCGGCCACGCTGGCGGCCACGCTGCGGGGCGACCCGGCGGAAGATCTGCGCCTGGAATGGAACATAGTGACCGGGAATGGCGGTGCCAGCCTGACGGGTGCCGTGGAGTTGAACGGGGCCGGTGGCCGGGCAGTGGCTAAATTGGCCCCGATCAGGCTGGGGGAAGGGGATGCCGCAGATTTATTCCCCGGTGCGCCGTTGCCGCACACCCTCACCGGCACCATCGCGGCCCGTCTGACGGCGGCCTGGAACAGTGAGAAGGCGGACGGCACCGCCGATATCCTGTTGGAAGAAGCGGGGTTGCGTCTTCCCGGCCTGCATCTGGCCGGGATCAATGGTGTGTTGCGTTTTGATCGGCTGTCGCCGCTGTCCATGCCACAGCAGACCATGGCCATCGGTCTTTTCGATCCCGGCATCGCCCTGACCGCCGGTGGCCTTGGCCTGTCACTGCCGGCAGACGGGGTTCTGCGTCTGGCACCGGAACCGTTCAGATGGGCCGGGCAGAATGTCACCCTACCGCATAGTACGTTCCGCCTTGGCAATGACCATCTGGACCTGCGTCTGGATATCCCCGCCACGCCCGTTGCCGATGTATTGGCAGCCTTGGGAATTGTGGATGCCCAGGCCGAAGGCACCGTAATCGGTTCGGTACCGATCCGGATTGATGCGGCCGGTGCCCATGCTGGTGCCGGCGGCTTACAGGCGGTGGGGCCTGGAAGACTGTCCGTGCCGGCTGGCCCACTGCCTTCATGGCTGGACCCTGTCCGCAATGATAGTCTGGCTTTGGTTAGTCGTGCCCTGTCCGACTATCGTTTCCGGTCGCTGGGCATCATTTTTGCCGCTGATGGTCCCCACCTGACATTGGATGGTGCCAACCCGTCGCTTTACGGCGGCTATGCCATGCCCATGAACCTGATCCTGATGCCGCCACCCAAGACGTTGCCGGCAGGAGGGGGGCCGTCCGGCATGGTTGCAGCCGATATGGCGGCGTTCAAGGCGCGTAAGGATTGAGCTATACCAGCTCGATCGAACCGGAGCCTTGCCTTGATCGAACTTGCCATTGATTTCGAAACCGCCAATGCCCGCCGCGACAGTGCCTGCGCCGTTGGTGTGGCGGAGGTGTTTCAACCCGAGGCACCGATCTTCCGCCGCCTGATCCGCCCGGAACCCGCAGAATTTTCCCCATTCTGTGTTGCGGTGCATGGTATTCGGGCCGCCGATGTCGCCCACGCGCCGACCTTTGCCGGCATCTGGCCGGATCTTTCGCGCCGGCTGGCAGGGGCCGTGCTGCTGGCCCACAATGCCAGTTTCGATTCCAGTGTCCTGACGGCCTGCCTGACCGCTGCGGGACTGCCGGTGCCCGCCATTCGCTTCATCTGCACGGTCGAACTGGCCCGCGCCGCCTTCCCCGATCTGCGCAGCCACAAGCTGAACATCGTAGCCCACCATCTGGGCATTCCACTGAATCACCATGAAGCGGGCAGTGACGCTGCCGCATGCGCCGCCATCGGCCAGCATGTGTCCATGATGGTCGGGGCCGGTTCTGTGGCCGAAGCGGCGGAAAAGCTAGGGATCGGACGGGACAGGCCCCGTGCTGCCCGTCCGCCATCCGCATCGTTCCGACCGGGGTTGCCCATGCCCACCCGCCGCGTGGATGGGCAACGCTTCGTGGTGACCGGCACCCTGGCAGCCTGTTCCAGGACCGATGCCGCGCGTGCCATCAAAATGGCCGGTGGACGGTTCCAGACCTATGTCACGCAGGACACGGATTGGCTGATTGTCGGCCTGTCACCCGGACAGACTAAACTGACCGCCGCCCATGCCCGTCAACAGCGTTATGGTCGCCTGCACATGGCCACGGAGGCGGAATTCCTGGCTATGCTGGGCATCAATCCGGCGTGATCAGGGCAGCCGGTCCACCATCAGGGTTTCAATCCGGGCCTCATTCACCGGTCCTGTCATGCCGCCGGGTCCGCTATAGCTGGCATTGGTGGAAAGCGCGCTCATATTGAAGAAATCCTCGATGCTGGCGCGGTAACGACCGGCAGGCAGATCGAAGATGGCGCGGGTGGAACTGCGAGTGGAATAGCGATCACCTTCTGG
Organism: Niveispirillum cyanobacteriorum; assembly: GCF_002868735.1. Taxonomy (GTDB): domain Bacteria; phylum Pseudomonadota; class Alphaproteobacteria; order Azospirillales; family Azospirillaceae; genus Niveispirillum; species Niveispirillum cyanobacteriorum. Next base: position 736,280 of record NZ_CP025612.1, read on the forward strand.
ATCAATATGCGGCATCTGCAAAATGGCGCTATAGCGCTTTCCCTTCTCATCCACCAGAACCAGCCGTTTGACGGCATTAGTGATGCCAGTATTCACGGCAAAGGTTCGGTTCTCGTAGGTCGTGGCCAGGGCGTGCCGACCGCCACTCCCCACAACGACCTGCCCAAGGTCCAGCGTCTGGCCCAGCCGGGCCATTTTACCCACTGCTATCGTCTGTGCCGCTTCCCCGCGCAAGCAGACCGGTGCCGATGGCTGTGATGCGATGTTGGTCGAAACATGCACCGCCACAATGGAATAGCATGCGGTTATCCCCGGAGGCGACGGCGCCTTGTCTGTCCAGCCGGCCCCCGCAACATTGTCGTCAACCAGTACGCCATCACGCAGCACGCGGTACCGCAGCGGCGTCTTGTCCTTGGTCGGTCCGAAATCCAGGGCGACACCGTCCATAGTCCGCCTTGCGCCGGAAATACCGGGAGTCCAGGGCATGAAGGCCCGCGGCTCCACATGGCTGACCGGGTCGATTGTGGGGACCATGGTTACCCGGCTGTCCGACATCTGCGCCGGGCCGAACCGGACCTCGATCCGGTTGCGGTTGGCCGTCAATTGTTCAGGATGGATTGGACCAGTCACGGCCATGCCGTTCAGGGTGATGCCCGCCACGGGATAGACACCGCCCGCCGCAGCCTTGGCAGGCAGGATCAGCGCGATTTCCACCGGCTTGCCCGCAAAGGAAAGGCCGCCTAGCATCGCCTCGGGCTTGGTGAACTGGGCACGGGTCGCGGTTGTCAGATAGGGTGCGATACGCACACCGTCGGCACTGGGCTGCCAGCCGAAGATATCCTGAACAACGGCGCCGTAATAGGCGCCGACGGACCAGAGCTGACGGCGGGAATTAATCTCGGGCCCGTCATCGAATTGTGCCCGGCCCGTCAGCCATTCCAGATTCTCCATGTTGGAGAGGTGCATAGCGGCTGCCCGTTCCAGCGCTGCAAGGCCCTGGTCAACTGCGGCCACGTGGCCGGCGGCGATGGCGGCCCGAACAGCATAGGCTGTGACGAACGGCCATTGCGCACGGTTGTGATAAACAAACTCCCCCGGTGCCTGTGGCCACACCACCGACGGACCGAACGGGGCGAAGGGATATCGGTCGAAGATCGACCTGGCCTTTTCCGGCGATGCCACACCCGACAGGACAGCCAGTGCATTGCCCAGCAGATCGTATTTCTCGATCCGGGCCGGCGTCAACTCCGCCATCGTAAAGGTGGCGTACATCCCGGCCCGCGCGTCCCAGAAGGTCGCATCAATGGCCTTGGTCAAGGCATCTGCCCAGCCTTCATACCGGACTGCCGTCGCACCATCCCCCAGTTCACGGGCCAGCCTGGCAGTAAGACGCAAGGCACGATATTGCAGGACGTTGGTGGACAAGGCCTTGGATTGTGCCATCGCCGGCAGATGTTCGCGGACCCAGGGGGCGTAGGTCTGTTCGCGCCAGTCCAGGAAACTGTGTTCACCACCGTAAAGACCGTTGGTCGTGTCGAATGCCGCGACCCGGTCTGCCTCCACAGTGCCGCGCAGCGCGTCATATGACTTGCGCGCGAAATCGGCACGGGCGCTGCCTTGCAGATTGGCCAGCACCGCCTCCGCCCCCAATGCCCAGGTGGTGCGGTCTGTACTGATCGGCCAGGAACCGCCCGAGCCTGTATCCTGCACGATTTGCCTGGACCCAGGGGGAAGTTCGGCGGGCACCGTCACGCCCGCCCGGAAACTGCCGGTCTTGAACAACAGACTGTCTACCGCACGACCGGGGTCCATCCCTGCCAGCCCCAGGTCCAGCGCGTAGGACAGGTCCCTTGTCCAGACATAGTTCCACTTCTCGCCCGTCTCAAAACAGTTGCAGGCGATGGGCTGCCCACCATTATAGGCCCCATCCTTGATCGAACTGACACTAGCCTGGGCGGCATCGTCCACCGATTGCGCGAAAAGCGCGTCGAACAGCAGATTGCCGGTCAGGGTGTAGGCACCGCGCTCCGTTATATCGCGCGTGCCGAGTGTGTTGTCGCGTTGTGGCGCACTGCTGGTAAGGTGGAACTGCCGCGTGCCCGGCTGTCCCTTGGCCTCCACCGTCACCCGCGCAGGTTTGGCCCCTGGCTCCAGCGCATAAGGTGGAAAGCTTCGCGTTTCCGCCGCATGGGCTACATGTCCTGCATCCAGAGCCAGGATCGACAGGCTGGCTGCGGTAGCCAGCAGCAGCAGGCGCGGAGACGGGGGCATGGTTCCTCCAACTGTCATGATGGTTCTTGGGCGGCTCCGCCTTGCCGTGAAGGTGGGGTAAGGGGCGCTGCAATTGCAACAAATAATCTGCAAAAAATCAGGCGCCACAGGATTCCCGGACGATCAGATCGGTACTGAGCCTTTCCGACATGGCCTGATCACCGGCCAGCAGGCGCAGCAGCTTTGCCACCAGCAAGCGCCCGGCCTTGGCGGTATCCTGGCGGATCGTGGTCAGGGCCGGGTGGGCATGGGCCGCAATTTCGATATCGTCATAGCCGACGACGGCGACGTCGTGCGGTACCGACAGACCGCGCCGGTTCAGCGCGCGAATGGCACCGATGGCGACCAGATCGCTGACAGCCACAATGGCATCGAATGCCACCCCCTGATCCAACAGATCATCCACCGCCTCCACTGCGGCATCGGGCACCAAGCGGCAGCGCCGGTGCAGGCGGGGGTCGGGTGCCAAGCCCGCCTCCCGCAACGCGTTCACATAGCCTTGATGACGCTGTGCAAGCTCGATCGTATGAGTGTCGCCCAGAAAGGCGATGCGTTTGCGCCCCAGGCGGGCCAAATGATGCGCGGCGCGATATCCACCCCGACCATTGTCACTGCCGACGGAGCAATAGTCCTGATCAGGTGCCACCGCACCCCAGACTACGAAGCGCCGGCCATCGCGGAACAGGCGGTTCAAAGCCTCGTGCAACTGGCTCTGCCCCAGGAAGATCATCCCGTCGACCTGGCTGCTGTCGAGCAGATCGGCCAGCCCGCGCTGATCAACCGGGGTGGCATGGCCGATGGTCAGGTCCAGCCCCCGTTCGCGCATGGCAAGGCTGATCCCGCCGACCAGACCCAGGCTGAACGGGTCTACCGTCTGTCCGCCGGCATGGGCGGCTGGCATCACCACCATCACGGATGGCCGGTCGCCGCCTGCCGTATGCCTTGCGCGGCGAGGGGGCGCGTCATACTGCGCCGCCTCCGCCAGTTCACGGATACGGCGCCGGGTTTCGGCATTCACGGCACTGCTGCCGCTCAATGCCCGCGATACGGTGGAAACCGAAACGCCGGCCTGCCGGGCGATATCCTGTAGCCGTGAAGCGCGCGCCCTCAAATCATCCATACCACAAGTCCGCCCCTTACTCGCCGAAGGAATGGTCCCCTTCTGCCTGACATCAAGGCTTGCGGCAATTGCAATGATAGGCGGGTTAGGTCTGAAGCCCCTCGATGAACCGGGTCACGGCCCTGTCGACGGCGGCTGCATCCGCACTTTCCTGATTGTAATTATCCAGGTCCAGGCGCAGCACGGGGATGCCCGCTTCCTCAAGCGCCCGCAGCACAAATGGATCGGCGTCGGTCAAGGCCACTGCCCCGTGGACCCCATGGATGCGGGCATCGCGCACATGCCAGGCCCCGGCCCAGGTGGGCATGCGCAATTCATCGCCCATGGTGACGAAACGGGCCGCCAAGGCCCGTATGGGATCACGACCCCGGTCGTGATGGCGGATATAACCGTCGGCGGCCAACGACAGATACATGGAGCAGACGAAGACCGCGCCATGGCTTTCCTCCCAGCGCTGGTAAAAGGCCATGTCGCTCCAAAGGCCACGCCCTACCCACATCAGACGCACACGTTCATTGGGGCAAGCAGCGTCACCCGCTGCCGCGCGGGCGGCCACTTCCTCATAAAGCGCTTTCGCGGCATCGCGGGCCCAAATGGAGCCGCGATGCCATTGCGGCACCATGGTGGCGGGCATCGTATCAACGATGCTGACCGGGGCAGGGTGTGTGGCGGCGATCAGGTCGCGGGTGCGGCGGTACCATTCCTCCTGCTCATTCACCAGATCCATGACCTCTGCAAAACGGTCGGGATCGAACCGCTTGCCCGTTGCCGTTTCCAGCCGCGCCACATGAGCACGCAGTTCCCCTTCCATCAGGTTTAGGCGTTCCGGTTCCAGATGCTGATCCCAATCGCCGGGAAGGTCTTCCCACCAATCGGTGGGGATTTGCCAGCGGCTGTCGAAACTGCGCTGATAGAGGTACAGGTCTGCCCCAGTCTCCATCGCCCATTGGCGGAAGATGCGGGCGGTGGCATCGGTACCGGTGACGGCGGCCAGGAAATCCGGTCTGGGCAGACCGCCCCAGGGGGCGTTTTCGGTATCATCGTCAAATGCGGCGGCCAGCCCCTGCGCGCTGTAAGCCTCCACATCCGCCGGATAGTCACGGTCGCGCAACAGACTGAAATAGCGGCCTGATTGCTGTTTCGCGGCCACGATGGACGCCCACCACTGGTTCACGACAAAGGGAATGTCCATAGCGCGCAGGATTTCCTGCGGCGCATTGGCATTGACGACCGCCAGGGGCGCGCCCGCCGCCACCTGTTCGCGCAAGGCCGCAAACCAGTCCCGCTGAAACTGCCCGAAGTTGGCGACGGCAGACAGCGATTTGCGGCTTCGCGTCGGTGGCTTCAAGGCTGCGCGTCCCCCGCCTGGGCGGTCTGGGTTGGGGGATGACGCGGGGGCGGGTGGCGTGACCGGGGCTACAGGGTCAGCCAGGAAAGTGGTGAGGGCAGGGGGCATTTGCCCGTTACCGTCCCAGGTGACGGCCAAGAACTGCAGGCCGATAGCGGTACAGGCGGCTCGTAATGGCTTTACGTCCCAGGGCGCGGCTTCGTCGCCGGGGCGCATGGCGTGCAGCAGGGCCGTTGCACCAGCCGCCCGCGCGGCAGCGATGAGGGTATGGGGATCATCGGGGCTGCGTCGGGCCAATGGCGTGACGCCAGCGCACCAGGGGCGTCCCCAATCCTGTGCTTCGCCCACCACAAGCGTGCCAGCCGCTTCCAGTCCGTCATAAAGTCGGAAATCCTCTTGTGTGCTGCCGGTCAGGAAGAGCGTTTGGGCGGCCGTAACCGGCGGCGGTGGATCGGCAAGAAGGGCCGATAATGACGCTTCCACCTGCTCTGGCGGCAGGATGGCGGAGGCGGCCACGATCCGTACAGCCTCCGCACCCGTCAGCTGTCCTGCCCGGCGCAGGCCCAAGGCCTGTGCTAACAGCACCCGCAGCCGGGCCTCATCCTTCTCCGCCTGCGCGACATCGCCCACAGGCGTGCCCAGACCGGCCAGCCATTCCCGCAATTGTGTGAAACGGACGGCGTTATATCGGGCTGCCTGTTCTCCCCCGCCATGCAGCAGGTCCAGGAAATGCACCGGCCCCAGGCGGTTCCCCGCCTCCCGTGCCAGTTCGCGCAGGGCGGCGAAGACCTGTGGCTGTTCATTATCCGCACTGGTGATCAGGATCGGGTCGGGTCGGGCCCCGTCCCCCACCAGCTGTTCCAGCAGTGACTTGCCCCGGACCGACAGGCCAGCTCCGCCCATCAGCGCATCCATCATCGGCGTCGGTGCTGTCGTTGGTACCAGCCGGACAGGCAGCAACCCAGCCGCCCGCACCAAGGCGCGAGGACCGTCCACGCCCAGCAAGCGCAGGGGCCGGTATCCCTGACCTCGCAGCGCCTCAAGCGTTCCGGCGGGATCATCGGCGGCAGTCAGCAGCGGCGCAAGGGTGGGATGGCGGGCCATCAGATCACCCCTTGCCGCTTCAGGCTTTCCAACTGTTCAGCACTGTAGCCCGTCAGGCGGGCATAGACGTCGCTGTTATGCTCCCCGATGGCCACGGGCAACACGGGATCAAACCCGGTGCGCGCGCCGGAGAACAGGATCGGGATGCCCGCCGTCCGCAGGTCGATGTCGGAGCTGTAGCTGGGATGGGCGATGGGCATCGTCTCGTTGCGGGCCATCACACGCGGGTCGACCAGCGCATCCTCCGGATGGCGCACAGGCGCCACAGGCACGCCTTGGGCCTCCAGGGCTGCCACGACATCGACCACCGGTAATTGTCGCGACCAGCCATTGATCCGCGCCTCCAGTTCGGTGGCATTGGCGACGCGGGCGTCGCGGGTGGCAAATTGCGGGTGCTGGAGCAGTTCCACCTGTCCCATGGCGCGGAACAGGCCGGCGGCCAGCTTGTCATGCACCGCGACCAGTGCGATGTAGCCATCGGCGCATTCGAAAACGCCAAAGGGCGACAGGCGCTGTACTGTCAGGCCCGTGCGCGACGGCATGCCGGCGGCGGCCATGGCGGACCAGTTCTCGATGGCGACGAAGGAGGTCAGCGCGCCCAGCATCGACACATCAATATGCTGCCCCACGCCAGTCCGATGCCGCTGTTCCAATGCCGCCAGGATGCCAATGACGGCAAAGACGGGGGCCAGCATGTCGGCCATGGGTACGCCCATCCGTACCGGCGGTTCTCCCGGCGCACCCGACGTGTACATGGCGCCCGACAGGGCCTGGATGATCACATCCATGGCCTTTCCACCTTCCGACCCGTTGGCGCCAAAGCCGGAGAGGGAACAATAGATCACGCGCGGATTGGCAGCCTTAGCGGCGTCATAACCCACGCCCAGTCGGTCGGCAGTGCCGCTGGTGAAATTCTCCACCACGATGTCACAGCCTTTCACCAGATCGGCGAACACCGTCTTGGCTTCCGGGTGCTTCAAGTTCAGGCTGATGCCATGCTTGCCGCGCGCGCGGGTCAGGTGGGAGATAGAGATATCGTCTGCATGACGGCGTTCCACCACCACCCCGTCGCGCCCTACATAGGGGCTGTTGTCTCGTGCCAGATCGCCCCCGACTGGGTCTTCCAGCTTGATCACCTCTGCCCCTAGCCCCGCCAGCAACAAGGTGGCATAGGGTCCTGCCAGGGCGCGGGTCAAGTCCAGGACACGCAGTCCTTCCAGGGGGCGCTGCTGGCTGTTCTCGGTCGTGCTCATGCTCGTGATCCTTGACGGGCGTACAGGGCGCCCTTGTCGCGCAGGGACTGGATGTCGGTGGGGGAAAGGCCGATGCCGGCCAGAATGGTGTCGCTGTCGCCGCCCGCCGGGGCCGCGGGTCGCGGCGTGGCGGCGGGGGTATCGGACAGGCGGATGGGCAGGCCGATATGTGGCGCGGTGCCGCCGCCGGGCAACGGCACCTCGAACACCATGCCGCGCGACCGGTTATGCGGATCGGACAGGGCGTCGGGCAGGTCATGCACGGGGGCGAACTGCGTATCCGCCGCCGCCAGGATTTCCAGCCATTCGGCCAAGGTCTTGCTGCGGAAGATGGCGGCCAGGGCGTCCGCGATTTCCCCTCGTCGGCTGATATCCATCTGCAAGGGGGCGAAGTCCGGGCGGCCCATGGCCACGCAGAAACGCTGCCAGTAGCGGGGTTCCATGTCGGTGGTGGTGATGAAACGCCCGTCCGCCGTTTCCCAGATGCCGCTGTCGGCCCGCCGCTTGCCGCGCCCCGGCACCTTCGAGAGGTCGGGATTGCGGGAAATCGTGCTGGCGATCAGGGCCAGTGAGGCGTCGGACATGGCCACATCGACATGCTGGCCGCGGCCCGTTACGCCCCGTGCGATGATGGCAGACAGGATGCCGATGACGGCGTTCGACCCGCTTAACAGATCGGCCACAGGCACGCCAGGGAAGCTTGGCCTGGCCGGGTCTTCGCCGATGCGTGACAGGGCGCCGGCAATGGCCAGGGCCACCGGATCATGCCCCGGCTTATCCCGGTACGGGCCCGTCTGCCCGCACAGGGTGACGGACGCATAGACCAGCCCCGGGTTCAGCTCCAGCATGGCGGCGGCACCATACCCCATGCTCTCCATCACGCCCGGCCGATAATCCTCCACCAATATGTCGGCCTTCGCCACCAGCGCCTCGATCACCGGCCGAGCGTCGGCGTGACCGGGATCAATGACCAGGCTGCGCTTGTTGCGGGCATAGATGTCACGGGCGCGCAAGTCAGCGCGGGCGTCATCATCCAGCTTGTCCCAGCCGAACACCTGCGCCTGCTTGGCCAACTCGCGCGGGTTTTCCACCCGGATGATATCGGCGCCCAGATTGCCCAGCATCCAGGAGCAATAAGGACCGGGCAGGAACTTGGAAAAATCGACCACATTCAGGCCGGAAAGCGGGCCGTTCATCGCGCAACCTCCCGGCTGGTCCGGAACAGGGGGCCGGGCACGCGGATGGTGCGGCCCGACACGGGATCGGCAAAGTCGGTGAAGGCCCCGCGTGCCGCGTGATGCGCGCTGTTCAGCACATCATCCGGTTCGTCGATGGCCGACAGGCCCATGCCATGCCGGTTCGACTGGTAGGCCAGGAAGGCGCGGGTCTTGGTGGAGAAGAACGCCCCCACCACTTTTTCCCATTCCTTCAGCGTTTCCTGCGGCAGATCGGCGACCAGGATATTCTCCCAATCCACCCCGGCCAGCGGTCCGGCCATATTGTCCGCCGTCATCAGGGCGACCATGGCGCGCATCATGCCGGGATTGTCGACCAAGGCCCAGGTGACCCAGCCATCGGCCACCTTCCAGACCTGATTGACACCTGACTTGCCGCGCACCAGCAGATTGCCCTGCCGCCCGCCGACCTTTCCGGCCCAGTCCCACATCACCGGTTCCCGGTAATTGGCCAGCACCGCCGACTGATAGGCGGAAACCGTGACGCGCTGTCCCTTGTCCTTACGGGCATGCAGTGCCGTCAGCGCCCCGATCACCGCCTGAATGGCACCCAACGCATAGGCTTGCTGCCCCGGAAGGCGCAGCGGTTCGCGGTCGGGATCACCGCCGATATGCAGCAGGCCCGACCGCGCCATCAAGGTCAGGTCGGTGGCCGGGCGGTCCGTGCAGGCAAATGGCGTCAGCAGCACATCGATAAGACCCGGATAATCCGCAGGCTCTACCCCCGGCAGCGGCCCGTTGCGCAGCAGGATATCGGCACCCGACAGCAGGGAAGGCAGGTCAGCATCTTCCAGCGCCACGCAGCTTTTGGCCCGGTTCCACACCGGATCGGCCTTCTCGCCCTCCGCCGGGACCAACCGCGTTACCGATGCGCCCAGTTGCGCCAGCATATGGCCCGCCAGCGTGCCCAGTTCGCCCGTCGCGTCGATGATGATCAGATGGTTCAGCATCATCAATCCCCTCATGCCAGCGCGCCGGAAGCAGTCAGTTCGTCAACCTCGGCCGGGTCCATGCCCAGCAGGTCCACGAAGACCGCGCGATTGTCCCCGCCCAACAGCGGCGGCGGGCCGACATGGATGGCGGCATCGGAAAAGCGCAGGGGCGGCCCCGGCATCTCACAGTCGCCCAACCTGTCATGGTGGACGCGGTAGTAGTGGCCGGCGCGTTCCAGTTCGGCGTCGGTGAAGACATCGCGCCCGTCATTCACCGCCTCCGCCGGCACGCCGGCGGCGGACAGATGGTCGGCCAGCCTGTGCTTGTCTTGCGTCCGTGTCCAGGCGGACAGCAGGGCACGCAGGTGCGCCGCATGGGCCTTGCGGCCTTCAAGCGTGGCAAATCGTTGATCATCAATCCCCGCCAGCCCGGCCACGATTTGCCAATCGCCATCATCGCGCGCGGCAATAGCGCACCATTGATCGGGGCCACGACATGGGAACAGGCCGTGCGGTTCCATGCGTGGATCGTCATTGCCGCGCCGTGGCTCGATCCCGCGCTGTCCGTCGGCCAGACAGTCCGACGTGACCAGCATCATCGGTTCCACCTGCGACACGTCCAGATGCTGGCCCTCTCCCGTCACCCTTCGGTGTTCCAGGGCGGCCAGCACGGCCACCGTCGCCATCATCGGCGCCACCACGTCGCCATAGGCAAACGGCGCCATATGCGGCCCCCGGTCGGGCCAGCCGGACAGGGCAGCGAAACCGGACAAAGCAGCCGCCGAATTGCCATAACCACGCAGGTCCGACAGGGGGCCAGTGCGTCCGGCCACGCTGACCGACAGCTGGATGATGTCCGGCTTGATGGATTTCAGCGTGTCCCAGGACAGGCCGATGCGGTCCATGTAACCCTTGCCGAAATTCTCCACCACCACATCGGCCCAGGCGACCAGTTTCTTCGCCACCTCGATACCACGCGGGTCGTTCAGGTTGATGGTGATGCCCTGCTTGCCGGTATTGGTGATGGCGAAGAAGGCGGACGCGTCATGGTGGCGCTTTCCATCCTTGAAGGGCGGCGACAGTCGGCCAAGGTCCAGGCGCTTGGCACTTTCCACCTTGATGACGGTGGCGCCGTAGTCGGCCAGATCCTTGGTGGCGCGCGGGCCGGCACCGACCCAACTGAAATCGGCAATCCGCAGCCCAGACAGGGGGCCTTCGCGTGTCATGGCGATTGCTCCGTTTGGCTGTTGAAACAGGCGGGTGTTTCCCCCCGCGCTCGCGCCGAGATCAATTCCTGGGCATGGGCCAGGATCGGCCGGCCATCGACGTTGAAATGCGACAGCTCATCGGCGATGCGACGGGCATTCTCCGCATATAGCGCCCGGAACCGCTCCTGATCCGCCGGGGGCAGGGCGTTGGTGATGCGCATGCCCAGCGCCTTGCCCTTCTCCATGCCGCGATCCTCGGCATTCAAAATCTGGCGCGACAACGCGGCTTCCCAGATCGGCTGCGCCTCTTTCAGTACTTGGCGCAGTTCCGGCGTCAGGCGTTGCCAGGCCTTATCCGACATGGCACGGGCCGGATAGGCGCCACGGTCGAAATGCAGGCCGGTGAAGTATGAGGCCACTTCCCCGAAATGCAGGGAATGAACCGTGTCGACAGGGGCCACCACCCCGTCGATCACACCCTTGGCCAGGGCTGAATACACCTCTCCCATGGGCATATTGACGGGATCGGCGCCCAGGTCTCGCAGTACGCCCAGTGCCTCTGTCTGGGCGCGCAGGCGTAGACCACGCAAATCCTCCAGCTTCTCAATCGGCTTGTGCCGCGTCAGGACACCGGGGAAGTTGCCGCCCTGGACGGCCAGGACATGTAGACCCTGCAATTCCTGGCTGAACACCGGGAAGGCGGCTTCCAGGCATTTATAGATAGCGACCTGATCGGGCAGATCCTTGATCCCGCCATAGAACCCGGCCTGTCCGCGCAGCGCGTGCGCCCCGCCTCTGGCATAGATCGGCGTGATCAAACCGATATCGGCCACGCCATGACGGATTTCCACCATGCTCTGGTCCGAGGTAATCAGCGATCCTGACCAGAAGGGCTTAATCACCAGTTTGCCGCCGGATTTCTCCGTGACGGCCTTCATCCATTCAATGTCGGCCTTGCTGAACGGGTGGCCGGGCGGGTAGGGGCTGGCATAGGATAGGGTGATGGTGCCGGGTGCCTCCTCCTTGCCGCCACAGGCGGACAGGGCAAGCAGGGCGCAGGTGGCCAGCAGTTGTTTCAGACGCTTAGCCATCGTCATGCTCCCAGCACCTTGGGCAGCCACAGAGTCACCGCCGGAAAGGCGATGATGACTGCCAGATGCACGAAATCGATGGCGAGGAAGGGCACGATGCCCCGGAAGATGGTACCCAGCGGAATATCCTTGGCGATGCCATGGATGACGTAGCAATTCAGGCCCAGCGGCGGGTGCACGAACCCGATCTCCATGGTCCGCACCAGGAAGATACCGAACCAGATGGGCGAAAGGCCCAGATCGATGATGATGGGCAGAAAGATCGGTGCCGTCAGCAGCATCAGCGCCAGTCCATCCAGGAACGACCCAAGCACCAGCAGCAGCAAGGTCATGACCAGAACGGCGGCCAGCGGCCCTGCATCGAGATCGGCGACCAGCGCCGACATGTGCCCGGTGATGCCCGTCAGGCTGACGAAGGTGGAAAACAGGATGGCGCCGATGATGACCACATAGATCATACCGGTGGTACGCAAAGTGTCCGACAGGGCCTTGGTCATGGCGGCGCGTGTCAGCGCACCACGGATGGCACAGAGCAGGAAGGAACCCGCCGCCCCCACCGATGCCGCCTCCGTTGGCGTGAACCAGCCGACCATTAGGCCGCCGACCACGAACATGACCAGGGCCACGATATCGATGATGCGACGCAGGGCCGGCAGCCGCTCCCGCCAAGGCACCCGCGCCGTCTTCGGCCCCAACTCGGGCCAGATGCGGCACAGAATATAGATGCCGATCATGTAGAACAGGGCTTGGCTTAGGCCGGGGATTACGGCGGCGGCGAACAGGCGGCCGATGGATTGTTCGGCGATGATACCGAACACGATCAGCGCCCCGGATGGTGGGATTAGCGCGCCCAAGGTACCGCCGGCAGCCAGCGCCCCAGTAGCAAATGCCGGAGAGTAATTGTGTTTGCGCATCTCCGGCAGCGCTACCGACCCGATGGTGGCGGCGGTTGCCAGGCTGGACCCACTGATCGCCCCGAACCCGGCGCAGCCGGCGATGGAGGCAAGAGCCAGACCGCCGGGCCGGTGTCCGATGAACCGGGCCGCCGCGTCAAAGAAATCGCGGCTTGCACCCGCCGCGAAGCATAGGTGTGCCATCAGCAGGAACAGCGGCAATACGCCTAGTTCATACTTAGCTATGGTCTCGAATGCCACCACCCCGGCCTTGATCAATGCCGCTTCCGGCGTGACAAGGATGGCGATACCGCCAGCCCCGACAGCGGCCAGCGCCACGCCGATGGGCAGCCCCAGCGTCAGCAGGGCAAGCAGCGCGACGATGCCCAGGGCACCCCAAATCTCAGGACTCATGGTTGCCTCCCTTGCCCAGCGCACGCATCAGGAACAGAACGGCGATCAGCAGGCAGGAACCGATCCACACGACGCGCAGCCAGCGCAGCGGCAGGCCCAGGATTTCCGTCACCTCAAACCCACTCCACAGGTCCGCTGCGACCCAGGCCGACCCGGCGGCAAGAAACAGGAAGAACAGGCAGCAGGCCAAATCCGATGCCCGGTCGTAGCGCTGGTGCCAGGTCGGCCCCAGCCGTTCGATGAGGATGTGAACGCGGGCATGGGCACCGGACAGGGTGGCCCCCACCATGGCCGCAGATGCCGCCAGGACCACACTGGCCTGCACCACCTCAATGGCACCCAGCAGGGTGAAGCCTACATGCCGGCCCAGCACCGCAATGGCATCCGCCGACATGGCCATCAACAGGCCGGCAGCCCCCAGCATAAAAGAAATCCGGGTCAGCAGCCCGCCACCGGATGAGGGCGGTTTATCAAAGCGTTGAACCAAGATGCGCTTCCCCCTTATCGCTCATTCTCGTCATCCCGGTGAAAGCCGGGACCCAGGAGCCAAGTGCCCACACTGTCAGCAGCGTCCAGCGAAGCAATCCAGACCGCAAGTGCCCGTGGCTCCTGGGTCCCGGCTTTCACCGGGATGACGAGAGCAGAGGCGCTTGGAAGGGCTGTATTCGTATCAGAACGTCACCCGTATGCCGCCATAGGTCATGCGCGGTGGCTTGTAGGTGACCATTTGGTTGCCATTGGCGGGGGAAGCCACACCATTGGCGATCACGGCTTTATTCCCTATGTTGCTCATGGCTAAGAACAATTCCCAGCCACCGGCGGCGGGCACGAAGGTGATACGCCCGTCGAAGACGTCATAGGCGTCCTGGGCCACGGCGGCGGTATTGTCGATATCGATGAAATAGCTGCTGGAATGACGCCAGTCACCACGAAGGCGAACCGCCGCACCGTCCGCCGATACCGGCACTTCGTAAGTCAGGCCCAGATTGCCGGTGAATTTTGGCACGAAGGGCAGTTCGTTCTTAAGGCTCAGCAGTATCGTGCCCGCCGTGGCCTGCTGCGGCAGCAGCTTGGTGAACTTGAAGTCGGTATAGCCCAGGCCCGCCTGCAGGGTCAGACCCTCGGCCAGCAGAGCAGTCGCCTCGGCTTCCAGACCCTTGATCTCCCCATCGCCTCCGTTGGTTTCCAGGCGGATGAAGGCACCCGTGCTGTCGGTGGTGTTTCGGGTGATCTGGATGTCATTATATTCGCTGAAATAGGCGGCCAGGTTCAGGCGCAGGCGGCGGTCGAAGAAGTCGCCCTTGAACCCGGCCTCATAAGCCGTCAGCTTTTCCGGATCGAAGGTGTTGAACAGGTCGGCGCGGGTCGGGCGACCATTCACGCCACCGGCCTTGAACCCCTTGGACCAGGAGACATAGGCCATCATGTTGCTGTCGAACTTGTATTCCGCACCCAGCTTCGGCGTAAACACGTCCCAGGTGTCGCCCGCCGTGACATTGTTGAAGCTGACCAGATTGTTCTGGAGCGGTCGGACCTCGTAATACCGAAAGTCCTTCTTCTCCTTGCTGATACGAGCGCCGGCGGTCAGGCTGAACGCATCCGTGACTTTGTATCCAGCATGGGCAAAGGCGGCATAGGAAGAGCCATCCAGCCAGCGGTTGCCCAGGCGCATCTGGTCATAGCGCAGATTGTTGGCGTTATTGGCACCACCCAGGCAACTGGCCGGACCGGTCCCGGTGGCAGGGCAGGTTGATGCCGCCACGCCCGGCGGAGCGATGGACCGGTTGGGCGCCGCACGCAACGCCTCAACCAAGCCCACCAACTGACGCGAGGACTGCGTATCCTGGGCCTTTTCCTCAAAGTACCAAAGGCCGACCAGCCAGTTCAGGCGATCGTCAAAGGCGTCACCACTGAACTGGAATTCCTGGCTGAACTGGTGCTGCTGCACGCTGATGCCAGCAGACGCCACGATATCGGCGGGGGTACCGTCGGCATCGGCCTTGCTGCGCACATCCAGGTCACGATAAGCGGTGATGGACTTCACCCCGATCACACCGGGGTCCCAATCCACCACGCCGGACACGCCCCAGACATCGGAATTGGCGTAGCTGGTGGAAGTGGAATAGGTTGTCCAGGGCTTGGGCGCTACCCAGCGATTGTCATAGGTTAGGCCCTGCGGGGCCAGCACGACGCGGTTATACAGCTCGATATTCGGGGCTGCCGCGGCAGTATTGAAAATACCGACCGCCTGATAATCGGTCGCGGCCTGCCGTTCACGGGTCACGTCGCCCGACAGTGTCACCTGCAGCGTATCGGTCGGCGTCCAGGCCAGGGTTGCGCGGCCGCTGCGGACATTCACGTCATTGCCGTTGCGCTTCGTGCCGTCGGCAGACGGCAGCAGACGCTTGTAATAGCCATCCTGATCGCGCGAAAGGGCGCTGACCCGCAGCGCCAGCTTGTCTTCGACCAGCGGCACATTGACGGAACCACCGACGTCCATACGGCCGTAATTGCCGACGCGCAGTTCGGCCACGCCGCCAAACTCATCACTCGGGGCCTTGGTGCTGATATTCAGCGCACCGCCCGACGTATTCTTGCCGAATAGCGTGCCCTGCGGCCCGCGCAGTACTTCCACCCGTTCAATATCCAGTAGTTCCAGAACCGCACCGGGCGCGCGCGCCAGATACACGCCGTCGATATAAATGCCGACCGCCGGGTCCTTGGTGATGATGAAGTCCGGCTGCCCGACGCCACGGATGAACAGCTGCGCGAAATTGCTGCCGCCGGAACCGTTGCCAGAGGTGGTCATCTGGAAATTCGGGGTGGCGTCGGCCACACCCTTCAGATCGACAACACCCTTTTCGCGCAGATCCTCGGCGGTCAGGGCCGTGATGGCGATGGGCGTGTCCTGAAGGTTCGTGGAACGGCGCTCCGCCGTCACGATGATCTCTTCCAGCACGATGGGGGCAGCGGCCTGCTGAGCCTGGGCCATGGCGGGGATAGCGTAAAGACCGACGGCCAGCGCAATGGGCGCGGCGCCGCGAGGCGTCCACTTCTGGAACATTTCATCCTCCCTGGATGTGCGGGCGGGGTTCTTTGCCCCGTCTGAAGGCACTCTTGCCTTTCGTTATTGTTCATAACATAGACGGTTGATATTCACAACTATCTAATTTTCTGAATGCGATCCCCGAGAACGGAATTTGCGGACAGAGTGATCAGCATACGGTATCAAGGTTTTGTGCAAATCCTGCTCCCTTTCCGATGATGACCATGGCGAATGACAAGATCGATGCGGCCGACCAGCCGGAGATTGACCTGGGCCGACTGGGTGATTTCATCGGCTTCCGGCTGCGCCGTATCCAGAACCACCTGTCACGCAATTTCTCTGCCCGTAATGCGGAATGGAACCTTCGCTCCGGATTGTTCAGTTCGCTGGCCATAATCTCGGCAAACCCTGGGATTTCCCAAAACCTCCTGTCGCGGGAGGTGGGGTTGGACAAGTCGGCGACGGTGCAGATTGTTGACGATCTAGAAGGGCGTGGCTGGGCTGAACGCCGCCGGTCCACCAACGATCGGCGCTATTATGAACTGGTGGTGACGCCAAAGGGACGGGACGCCCTGGATCAGTTGTTCGCCAATCTGGAAGAGACGGAACGGGACGTGATGGCCCATCTGTCGGATGCGGAACGTGTTCTGCTGCTGGGTCTGCTGGATCAGGTCTATCAGCGCTGCTTCAAGGCCTGAGTCCTGACGTTATTTAGTTATGTGACATCACAATAACAGGAAAGGCCAGGTGACTTTTTAGCCACCTAGCCTTTAACCTACCGATTGATTATGGCCGATAGCCTGTGTCGATCACCGCTGCGCCGCCGGCAATCCGGGATACGCAGGCACAAAGTTTCGATCCTTCACGTTTTTCCGATTCTGCCAGGAAAACATCGCGATGATCGATCTCTCCACTGTGATTCAGCACATCGACGGCACAGAGCCCACATTCACCGCGTCGGCAATCATGGATCATCGGAATGCCGGCATCGGCCAGCGCATCCAGCAGGGATTGGTCCGATGGTACAGTGACCTCGCCGTCATATCCCACCACCCGGACGGTGAACGGTGTTTCGGTAAAACGACCGGTGTCGCCAAATACCTCGTACCGGAACCGGCTGGTGGGGCGTCCTGCCTTGGCCCAGGCGCGCTTTGCGGCCTCTAGCATGGGCAAGGGGCCGCAGATATAAAGCTCACCATCGGCCGATAGATTGGCGATGACCTTGTCGAGATCGATCATCGCACCCTGATCTTGCGGATGGACTGCCAGCCGATCGCCCAGCAGGGTGCGCAACGGGTCAATGAAAGGCATCGCGGTCAGGCTCTGCCCCCCATACTCCATGCGTACTGACGCGCCCTGTGCCATCAACGCCTGCGCCATGCCATATATCGGTGTTACCCCAATGCCGCCAGCCAGCAGCAGATATTCGGGCGCACGCCAGGACAGGTCGAACCGGTTCTCCGGCGTGGTAATCCGCACCTTGTCACCCGGCTTCAGCCCGAACATGAAACGGGACCCGCCCCGGCTGTTGGGGTGCAGTTTCACGCCGACCGCCACATGACCAGGGGCCGCGTCGGGCAGACAGGAATAGGTACGGATGGCATGGCCCGATCCGATGCTGGCACGGATCGCGACATGTGAACCGGGATCGAAAGCCGGAAGGGGAAAGGCCGCCGCAAACTCAATACTGCGTACTCCTTCGGCAATGTCATCAACACCTACGATGTTGGCGTCAAGCCAGACGGCATCATTCTTCATTCTGATTTCCTCGCCTATGGGATGGCTTAGCAAGCAACCAGGGCCAGGGCGGGAAAGCGACGCAGGGCATCGCTGCCGCCCTCCATCACCTGTTCCAGGTTACGCCGCGCCAACCGCGCATGCTCCCGCGCCACAGCCTCGGCCCTTGCGCCTTCACGCAAACTGATGGCCTCTACCATGGCGCGATGCTGTGCCTGCGCCAGAACCAGTGAATGCGGCACCACCGTTGACCCCGGTTTGTCCAGAAAGGCGCTGGGCGATGCGAAGGGAAGGCGGGTGATCCTGTCGATCTCCCGCTCAATCGTCTCGCTACCCGACAGGCCGGACAGAAGCGCATGGAATTCTGCATTCAGCGCCGTATAGCGGTCCAGTGGTGGGTTTGCCGTATCGCTGGCGATGACGGCATCGATACCGTCCAGCACCCGGTTGATGGCGATCATCCGCCTTGGCTCAACGCCCCGCTCCGCCGCCAAACGTGCGGCGGTGCCTTCCAGCACGCCGCGCAACTCAATGGCGTCGATGGCCTCGTCCATCGTGAAACGGCGCGGGATATGGCCACCGGATGGGACGCGCTCCAGCAGCCCTTCCTGTTCCAGCCGGGCCAACGCCGCGCGGATCGGTGTACGGGAGATACCCAGCCTTTCCGCCAGCCCCGGTTCCGACAGCCTTTCCCCTGGTTCCACATCGCCGCGCAGAATCAGATCGCGGATGCCGGCCAGGGCACGCACCGTCTGTGCAGCGTCCTTGTTGTAGCTCATACTTCCGGTCCCTATTCTGCGGCGGCGGACAGGGTGGGGCGGTTCTCCTTTTCAACCATCCGGTCGATCAGGCGGCGAGCCCACATCGACCCGGCGTCGATATTCAGATTGTAGAAAATATGACCGGGATTATCGTCGATGGCCCGCTGCTGCGCCTCCAGGATCTGTTCATCCTCCCGGAAGATCCCGGCCACACCTTCCCTGATCTTATGGGTGCGGGCCTGATTGCGGATGTCGAAATTCCGCGCAAATGCCCAGAAATAGTGGCAGGTCGTCTCCGTTTCGGGCGTCAGACAGTTGATGACGCGTCCATCCACGCCCTTTGACCGATCCCCCTCCGGCGCGCCCGTGCCGGTGGGCGCCACACCAACCTCGATAATGATGGTGGAGGGGGCGGTGAAATTGATGATCTGCCAGCGGTCGACATGATCCTTGCGGCCCAGATTGTCGGCCCAAAAGGGCGGTGCCTCGATATCCACCATCCAGCGGGTGATGGTGGCTGTGTTGTCCGAATGGGTCGCCGTGAAGGGCGCCTCCGCCACGGCATGGTTGCCGATGGAACTGCCATGCACGAAGGTCTCATGCGTCAGATCCATCAGATTATCGACCACCAGCCGGTAATCACACTTGGCATGGATGACCTTCCCATCGGCAGCCCAGGCCGGATCATTGTTCCAATGGATATCCGGGATCAGGGCAGGGTCGGCAAGGGACGGGTCACCCGGCCAGATCCACAAAAACCGGTAACGCTCCACCAGCGGATAGCTTTTCACACAGGCCGAGGGGTTGATGGTCTGTTGCGACGGCATGTATACACATCGCCCGGTATCATCATAGGCAAGACCATGATAGCCGCAAATTACGCGGTCTTCCTCCAGCCGCCCCAATGACAGGGGCAGCAACCGGTGCCAGCAGGCATCGGCCAGGGCAACCGCAGAGCCGTCCAGCTTTCGATAGAGAACGACCTGTTTGCCGCAGATTGTGCGGGGGAGAAGCTTGCGCCCAACCTCCACATCATATGCCGCCACATACCATGCGTTCAGGGGAAAACTCGCAGCCATCGGTCACCCTCCCATTGTTATGTTTCATAATCTAAATAGCTGTATACAGATAATCAGACTAAGAGTCGATGGCTAATCGAGGAAACTTTTGACAACCGGCTGGGGATTGCGGGCAATCAGGCATGGTTGCGCCACGCACAGTGCCCAAGCGACTGAATCACCAAATTTTATCTGATCGGATTGATGGGGTTCAGTCCAACAAGCGACGTAACGCTGTCAGATCCATCAGGATCTCAGACAGAATCTCACGCACTTCCGGCGACAGGGACTGTTTGGCTCGCCGCTTGGGGGCGGCCTTCTTTTCCAGGGGAGGGGGCTCATCCTCCTCATCCCCTTGCGTCGCAAGCAAGGCCAGCTCTTCGGCCGAACTGTCGTCACCCGCCTCGACATCATCGAAAAGGCTTGGCATACGGGTCCCGGGCGGGGGAAGTCCGGCAAGGCCCCGCGACTCGCGCAACAGCCTTTGTACGCCCTTGATAGTGTAGCCGTCCTGGTACAGCAGCGATTGGATACGCCGTAGTAATTCCACATCGTCAGGACGATAATAACGCCGACCGCCGCCTCGCTTCAGCGGTTTGATCTGGGGAAACTTGGTTTCCCAGAACCGCAGAACATGCTGCGGCACCTCAAGATCGACGGAAACCTCGCTGATGGTGCGGAAAGCCGAGGCGGATTTCGACGCCAAGGACTTGGATCGCGCACCTTCGCTGGTTTCCTCGATCATCGACAGGATCAGCCTTTCGCGCCGTCTTCAAACCGCTCATTGATGCGGCTTTTCAGGACGTGTGACGCGCGGAAGACCAGGACCCGGCGCGGCAGAATCGGCACTTCCTCACCCGTCTTCGGGTTGCGGCCAATGCGCTGCCCCTTGGACCGGACAGCAAAGCTGCCGAAGGAAGAGATCTTGACCATGTCGCCATTGGCCAATGCGTCGGAAATCTCGTTCAGAACGCTTTCCACCAGATCGGCAGATTCGTTCCTGGACAGCCCGACTTCCTGATAGACGGCCTCGCTCAACTGCGCGCGGGTGACAGTTTCGGTCATGTTCGTCCTCCCCGGTTATCAGGGAATGACGGTACTTGGACCGGAGAAATCCGTCAATTCAGATGGTTGGCGGGAAATGCTGATCCCACACCGCAGAAATGCGGGGCAGGGAGGATCAGAAGCGCACCAACGCCCCACCCCAGGTGAAACCACCACCCATGGCTTCCAGCAGCATAAGGTCGCCGCGTTGGATGCGACCATCGGCCACTGCCTCCGCCAAGGCCAGCGGAATACTGGCGGCAGACGTATTGCCATGATGATCCACTGTAATCACCACACGCTCTGCCGGCAGTTTCAACTTGCGGCCCGTACCCTCGATGATGCGGCGGTTGGCCTGATGCGGGACCAGCCAGTCGATGGCATCCGCCGTCAGGCCATTGGCGGACAGCGCTTCCTTGACCACATCGGCCAGGTTCACGACCGCATGCTTGAAGACTTCCTGTCCGCGCATGCGGACATGGCCCACAGTCTGCGTGCTGGACGGGCCACCATCGACATAAAGCAGGTCATGGTGGTTGCCATCGGAATGCAGATGCGTGGAGAGGATGCCCTGATCGCCCGACGTGCCGGCACCATCGGCGGCGCGCAGCACCACAGCACCCGCCCCGTCACCGAACAGAACGCAGGTGGTGCGGTCGTTCCAGTCCAGGATGCGGGAGAAGGTTTCGGCACCGATGACCAGAACCGTCCTGGCTTGACCGGCCTTGATGAAATTGTCGGCCACCGACAGTGCATAGATGAAGCCGGAGCATACAGCCTGCACATCGAACGCCGCCCCCCGCGTCATGCCCAAGCGGGCCTGTACCTTCACGGCGGTGGCGGGAAAGGTGTTGTCCGGCGTGGCAGTGGCCAGAACGATCAGGTCCAACTCATCCGCCGTCACGCCAGCATGGGCCATGGCGGCAAGTGCGGCGTTATAGGCAAGATCGGAGGTCAGTTCGCCTTCAGCCGCGATATGGCGCGACTTGATGCCCGTCCGTTCCGTAATCCATTCGTCAGAGGTGTCGACGACCTGCGCCATCTCGGCATTCGTCATCACCTTTGCGGGCAGGTAGGACCCGCAGCCCAGGATCACAGACCGGATGGCCATTACTGCACCGCCGTTTCGCTACCCGTTGCGCCCACGTCCTTGACCGGGTCGGTAGCCGCCGCAGCATTCAATGCTGCCTGCAGCACCGCCAACTGGTCGCGGATCTTCTCGTTGAAACCGTGATTGGCCATATTGGCAGCCACGGCGATGGCGTTGGAGAAGCCAACGGCGTCCGTGCCGCCATGGCTTTTCACGCAGATGCCGCGCAGCCCAAGGAACATCGCACCATTATAGCGGCGCGGGTCCATGCGCTGACGCAGCTTGTTGAAAGCGCCCGACGCCAGGACATAACCCAGCTTCGCCAGGAGAGATGATTTGAAGGTCCGCTTCAAGAATTCGGCATAAAGCTTTGCCGTGCCTTCCGCCGTCTTCAGGGCGACATTGCCCGTGAAGCCGTCAGTCACCACGACATCGACCGTGCCCAGCGCCAGATCGTTGCCTTCAATGAAGCCGTGGAAGTAAGGGGCGAGCGGCGTGGCGCGCAGGGCTGCTGCAGCCTCACGAATCTGCTCATGCCCTTTCTGTTCCTCCGACCCGACATTCAGCAGGCCGATGGTCGGGTTCAGCAGGCCAAGAACGGTCCGGCTGAACACCGTACCCATCACGGCGAACTGCAACAGATTGTCAGCATCGCATTCCAAGTTTGCACCCAGATCGAGCATGACCAACTCCCCCCGCTGTGTCGGCAGGATGGAGGCAATGGCCGGCCGGTCGATGCCCGGCAGGGTCTTCAGCACGAACTTGGCAATGGCCATCAGCGCGCCGGTGTTCCCGGCGGAGACCACACACGCGGCATCACCTGCTGCGACGGCATCAATGGCCAACCGCATGCTGGAATTGCGCCCAGCACGAAGCGCCACCGACGGCTTTGCGTCCATCGCCACAAAGTCAGGCGTATGCTTGACCGTGGAAATGAGCTTCAAGGCCGGATGGCGCTCTAGCAGGGCGTTGATGCGCGTTTCGTCACCGACGAAGAGGAAATCGACGTTTGGGCAACGCTCACGGGCAAGGTCGGCGCCGGCGACGACCATGTCAGGAGCATGGTCGCCACCCATGGCGTCCAAGGCGATGCGCAGGCGCGTTGTCACTTCCGTTCGACGTCCCTATAACCCGCGAAAACCTGGACCGGTCCGGCTATCAGGCAGCAGCCGGGGCGGTCACGGTCACTTCGCGGCTGTCATAGTGGCCGCAGGAGCCGCAGACGTGGTGCGGGCGCTTCAGCTCGCCGCAATTGCCGCATTCGTTGTAGGCGGCGGCGGTCAAGCCATCGTGCGAACGGCGCATGTTGCGCTTCGACTTGGAGGTCTTCTTCTTAGGAACGGCCATGATCGTAACTCACAATGTTTTAAGGCGACCGCTAGGGCCGCCCGGACAGAGGCGCTTGAATACTGGATATGGTGTGCGAGGGCAAGTACGAAACCGGATCAAGAGGGCTTCTTTAAGCGGGACAGGGCCGCAAAAGGGTTCTGGCGGGGCGGTTCCGGGGGGGTGTCCTCGGTCAGCGACAGAGTATCGGGGCCCACATCCTCCAGAATCGGGGTGAATTCGACCCCTTCCTTGCGTGGATAGGGCTCCAGCGCCAGCGACAGGTTCTGTGCTACCAACTCGCCAATATCGATCCGGCCACCCGGCATCGCTTCGGGGAAGTCCTCGTCACTGCCTAGATACTGGAAATGATCACTCTCGCCGTCCTCTTCCTCCTTAGGGATCAGGTGGTCGGGGGCGAAGAGGGCGGAGAACTCCTCCTTAACGTGTGCAGGCACGGGTTCCAGCGTAACGACGCAGCGTTGCACCACATCGGCCTCCACCTCGCCCGTCACCTTCACGAACTCCGACCGCACGCGGCGCAGGCGCATTTTAGCCTTAAGGCCAGAGAGGGAGACCAGATCGAATCGTTGGGCCAGCGCAGCGCATTCAACCTCGCTGGCCGTCACGACCTCAAACCCGCCTGCGGTCGTCACCTTGTCGGCGATGATGATGCGGGACAGTTCGGGCAGGGGGGTGGTCATGGAGAGAATCCTTCGAATAAGATACATATAAGATGGAGACAAGCCGCCGGTCAGGTCGAGGCGAACTCCACCTCACCCGCCAGCAGCCTCTCAATGGGGAAGCTTTCCAGATGGGCCAATTGCCGGCGAGTATAGTCGGCCATGACCTTTACATGGGCGGGGGCAGGCAGGGTAGAGCCATAAAGGTTGCGGTCCAGCGCCGATTCCAGCACTGACGGGTCGTCCTTGGCCGCGATTCCCGCGTCATAGGCGCCGACGCGACCATAATAATGGCTGGCTAGATCCTTGACCTTGTCACCCACCTTCATGTCACCCGCGCCCAGTTCACGCAGGTTGAAATCCAGATCGGCGAACATGAAATCGAAGAGCGCCTGATTGAACTCCGCCGTCGCCTTGCCGCCCATGGCCAGCCGGCGCATGACCAGCCAGGCATGCAAGCATACGGATTCGAACCGTCCCTCCAGCGTATCGGGCACGCCCCGCTCGCTAAAGAATATGGGCAGGCGCGACTGGGCCACAATGGCGCCATAGAGGGCGGCAATGGTGCGTTCACGCCGGGGGCGTTGGAACAGGCGGCTGAACAAGGCGTGCCTTCTCCCATGGCTGGCAGGCTGCGGACATTGACATTGCGCCAAGGCCAGTGCCAATGTCACCGGCCAGATAGGGGGCGGCGGCCCCGTCGTCAAGCCATGGTGCGTGCCTGGAAGGGTTCTCATCAGGTGAGAATGACAAATCGCCGCTGGTAGCGGGGCATTTGCCCCGTGCATTGTCCGGCACCACGCCGTTGGTCACATCCAAGGTTCGAGAGACGTCACGTTGATGCGCAAGACCCAAGCTACCGCCCTGTTGACCTTCGGCCTTCTTGGCCTTGCTCTCACCGGCTGCAGCCCCATCATCGCCCAGCGCGGCAATCTGGTGGAAGATACCCGTCTGGCCCAGATCCAAACCGGTCAGACGACGCGCGAACAGGTCCAGTATGTGCTGGGCACGCCGACCTCCACCGGTGTCGTGGACGGCTCCACCTGGTACTATATCGGTCGCCGCACCGAACAGACCGCCTTCCTGGACCCGGAGGTCACGGCCCAGCGCATCATCCGTGTCCGCTTCGACGAAGGCGGGACGGTGCAGGAAATCAAGGAATTGGATGGCGCCGCAGAGGCAGCCTATGTCGAACCCGTCGCCCGCGTCACCCCGACCGTGGGCCACGACCTTAACTTCTTTGAACAGCTGCTGGGCAACCTGTCCAAGCCATCCCGCAAAAAGAAGGATGACAAGAAAAAGAAGAAGTAAGCAGTTGCCCGGTTTAACGTCTGGCAGCTGGAGACCAAACAAAACGCCGCATATGGGAGCACCCCGCATGCGGCGTTTTTTGCTTTTACACTTACACGTTCAACAACAGGTTCTCACGCTCCCAGCTGCTGATCACACGCTGATAGGCGTCATACTCGGCCTGTTTCACATAGCTGACGGCGGAGATAAAGCGTTCGCCCAAAACTTCCTTCAACGGCTTGCAGCTGTTGAACTTGTTCAGGGCATCGCCCTGGTGGCGGGGCAGGGAGAAGGCCAGCCGATGGGCCGAACCCTTGACCGGATCGGACGGCTCCAACTCATGCGTCATGCCGATATAGCCGCAGGCCAGCGAGGCGGCGAGCGCCAGATACGGATTGGCGTCGGCGCCGGCCACACGGTTCTCCACACGCCGCGCTTCCGGCGGGCTTACCGGCACGCGGAAGCCGGTGGTGCGGTTGTCGCGGCCCCAATGCACATTGATCGGCGCGTCCGACCCCTGCACCAGACGGCGGTAGGAGTTCACATTCGGCGCCAGAAGCGGCATCGCATAGGGCAGGTACTTCTGCAAACCGGCGATGAAGCTCATGAACAGCGGCGTGTCGGACCCGTCCGCATTGGCGAACAGGTTCACGCCCGTCTTGGCATCCACCAGTGACTGGTGGACATGCATGGCGCTGCCCGGCTCATTCTGCATGGGTTTGGCCATGAAGGTCGCATAGACCTGATGCCGGATCGCCGCCTCGCGCACCGTGCGCTTGAACAGGAAAACCTGATCGGCCAGTTCCAGCGCCTCGCCATGGTTGAAGTTAATTTCGATCTGGGCGGCGCCGGCCTCGTGGCTCATCGTATCCACGTCGATTTCCTGCTTCTCGCAGAAATCATAGACATCCTCAAAGATCGGATCGAATTCGTTGACGGCGTCGATGCCATAGGCCTGACGCCCGCTTTCCTGCCGGCCTGAACGACCGACGGGGGGGACCAGCGGGTAGTCCGGGTCCTTGTTGACCGCGACCAGGAAGAATTCCAGTTCGGGTGCCACAATGGGCTTCCAGCCGCGCGCCTCATACAGGGCTAGCACACGCTTCAGCACGGAGCGCGGGGAGATGTCGACGGTCGTTCCGTCGGCATAAAAACAGTCACAGATGACCTGGGCGGTAGGTTCATTGTACCAGGGCACGACGCGGACGGTGGCGGGATCGGGCGTCATATAGACGTCCCAGTTCTCCACGCTCGTCACATCCTCGTCTTCCGGGTATTCGCCCGTAACGGTCTGAATGAAAATGGACTCGGGCAGTCGCAGGCCCCGGTCCCGCAGAATGCGCAGGAACTTTTCGGCGGGCACGATCTTGCCACGAGCGATGCCGGCCATATCCGGCACCAGACACTCAACTTCGGTGATCCGCCGCGAACGGATGAATTCTTCCAATGTACTCATGATGACGCCACGGGTTGGCGGCCCAGATGCACCCGTCGCAGCCGAACGCTTGTCCGGCCTTCGGGGCTGGGAAATGGTGCTACGCCCGCAGCCCTCCACGTTGTTTCGGATGCCGCAGTATAGGCAGAGGGCAGGGGGGGCAGGCAAGCCGGGATCGGCAGCTTTCACTAGAAACTGATATCCCGGCCCAAACCGGCAAATCGCAGGCCAGCATCAAGATGGATCGTCTGTCCCGTTATCACCGGGCTTTCCAGCAGATGAATGCAGGCCTTGCCGAGAGGGTCCACACCCAGCCGCACTTCTTCGCAAACAGCCGGAATGAAACCGGGAGCGATGGCATTCACGCGCAGGCGCGGCGCGCCGGCCCGTGCCAGCATATCCCCCAGCCCTGCAAGCGCATATCGGGAGAGCGTGTAGCTCATCCGGTCGCCGTGCTGGTTGGCCATATCCTGATCCAGGATATTAACGATGGCGCCCGTCACACCATTGGGCAGTTGCGCCAGCAGGGACTGTGCAAGCAGAGCCGGGGCCACGGCGTTGGGCAGGTAATGGGCCAGTATCCGTTCCGCCGTCAAGGTCGTGATGTCATCCCATTCAAAGATGGAGGCGCTGTTGACCAGGGCGGTCAGGGGCCGCCCCAATGCCTTTGCTGCATCGGCCACTATGCCCGACACCTGTGCCGGATCGCTCAGATCGGCGGCGACGGCGGTGGCGCCCACGCCTCTTGCCCGTATGGCCTCCAGTGTCTCGGCGACGTCTGGCCCTTCGGTGCAGTAATGGATCGCCACATCCATACCGGCACCTGCGCAGGCCAATGCCATGGCTGCCCCCAGATAGTGCGCGCCCCCGGTGATCAGAACGGCATGCGGAGGGGTCATCAGGGGCGCTCCAGATCGATTTGGCAGGCAAAGCCGGGATCGGCGGGACTGGCCACACTGATCTTTTGCGTCACGATGCGGCCATCGAAAGCGAAAATGAAGCGGCCCAGCGTACGGGCAACCCCTTCGGAATCGACAAACGGGCCATTGTCGCGGAATGGGCCCAGGATATGCCGCACGATCTGCGAGTAATCTACGGTCATGGAGATATCGTCAGGGTCGCCTGTGAACGGCCCTGTAACGCTGGTGCCCAAGCGCAGGTTGATGCGGCAGTCCAGATCACCCGCACGCCCCGCTACCGGCAGCGTCACCGCCACCTCGCGTACCAGAATCTGGAAATGGGGAGATGGGATCATGGCTACGCCCGACGCCTCGACAAAATGACATGTCGGGCTAATATCAGCCCGGCAGTGAAAGAGGAACAGGCTGATGGATCGCCCCAGGCAAAAGATCGGAAACATCGCGTGACGGGTGATCTGTTCCAACTTTCCGGCATGTCGCTGACTTACCCCAATGGCACCTGCGCCCTGGACAGCGTTGATCTCTCGGTGGCAGAGGGGGAGTTTGTTTCGCTGCTGGGACCCAGCGGATGCGGCAAAAGTACTATCCTGCGTCTGGTCGCCGGGCTGATGGAACCCACGGGCGGGCAGCTGAACTGGCTGAGACCGGTGGCGCGGGGGGATATCGGGTTTGTATTTCAGGAATCGACCCTGATGCCCTGGGCACGCATCATTGACAATGTCCGCCTGCCGCTGGATCTGGCCGGCGTACCGAAGGGTGAGGGGAATGATCGGGCCGCCGACGGTCTGGTCCGCGTCGGCCTGGGCGATTTTCAGAAGGCCTTTCCCGCCGAGCTGTCGGGCGGCATGAAAATGCGGGCATCGCTGGCCCGCGCCTTGGTTACCAACCCACGCCTGCTGCTGCTGGATGAGCCGTTCGCCGCACTGGATGAGATCACGCGGCTGAAACTGAACGATGATCTGCTGTCGCTCTGGGAAGCGCAGCGCTTTACAGCACTGTTCGTAACGCATTCCGTGTTTGAAAGCGTCTATCTGTCGGGCCGTATCGTCATCGTCGGTCCCCGGCCTGGGCGTGTCGTGGCAGAGGTGCCGGTACCGCTTCCCTTTCCACGCGGTCTGTCGGTACGTACGGGCACCGACTACGGCGCTATCTGCCGTGATGTCTCCGACCGGCTGCATGCGGCAATTGGGTTGGCTGCATGAATGGGGGCTGGGCACGGCGCCTTTTGCCGCCGCTGGTGGGAGTGTTGTTTCTCCTGGGCTGGGAAGCCGCAGTCAGCGCCTGGGACATTCCGCCCTTCGTTCTGCCGCCGCCGACCGCTGTGGCCCATGCGCTATGGAACGATGCACCGTTACTGCTGCAATCCAGCTGGATTACGCTGATCATCACGATTCAGGCATTCCTGCTGGCCCTGACCAGCGGAGTGGCGCTGGCGGTACTGTTCAAACAGTCCCGCACCCTGGAGGCCGCATTATACCCCTATGCCGTAATCCTTCAGGTCACGCCCATCGTTGCCATCGCACCCCTGGTCGTCATCTGGGTCGGGTATGAGCGGGTGAACTTGTCGCTGCTGATCCTCGCCTGGATCGTGGCTTTCTTTCCCGTCCTCTCGAACAGCACGGCAGGGCTGGCTGCTATCGATCCCAACCTACGTGACCTGTTCCGGCTGTACGGGGCCAGCCGCTGGCAGATGCTGTGGCGGCTGCAGCTTCCATCGGCACTGCCCTATATCCTGGCTGGGGCCAAGATTTCAGGCGGTCTGGCCCTGATCGGGGCGGTGGTGGCGGAGTTTGTGGCCGGGTCGGGTACGGCGACGGGGCTGGCCTGGCGGGTGATCGAGGCAGGTAACCGGCTGAACATGCCGCGCCTGTTTGCGGCCCTGGTCCTGCTTTCCATTCTGGGTATCCTGATCTTTGCCCTGCTAAGCTGGGTACAACGCCTGCTGCTCCGCCGCTGGCACCCTGGCGGTACGGGTTAGTACCTGCACCTCCCTGTTGGTACAGCCGCGCGGGTAATGCCATTGCCCCCGGCGCCTATGTCCTCCGTCCGGCGTTAATGCCATGTGCCGCCCCCCATAGGGCATGCGGCTCAACAGAAGCGACGGAGACAGGAAATGACGACCTACAGCCAGTTCAACCATGTCAGTGGCACGGCTGGTGCCGACAATCTGATGGGTGGCGTTGGTTTTGACCTGCTGGTCGGCGGCACCGGAGATGATGCGCTGGATGGCGCCGGTGGCCTGAATGCGGCCATCTTCACGGGCGTTTCGGGTGATTATGATATCGACATCGAAAACGGCGTCGTGACCGTCAGCGGTGCTGATGGCACCGACACGCTGCGCAATGTGCAGTTCGCGGTCTTCGCGGATGGCGTGAAGCCCCTGTTCGAGGCGACCCCGTTCCAGAACGGTTTTGACGAGGATTTCTACTTGCAGAGCAACCCCGACGTGCTGGCCGCCGTTCAGGCCGGGCAGTATGAAAGCGGAGAAGAGCATTTCAACCTCTATGGGCAGTTCGAAAACCGCACCTATCAGGCAACGAACGGATTCGACGCTGCCTACTATGCCGACGTCTATGGCGACGTGGCCGGCAACGGCATGGCCGCCGTTGCGCATTATGAGGCCTACGGCGCCGCCGAGGGGCGTTCCACCCATCTGTATTTTGACGCTAACTATTACCTTGAGGTTAATCCCGATGTCGCGGCTACCGGCATGGATGCCTGGACGCATTTCGATACCTACGGCTGGCGGGAAGGGCGTGATCCCTCGCCATTCTTTGATGTCTCGGCCTACCTGGTCAGTAATCCCGACGTCGTCGAATCCGGGCGTAACCCGCTGATTCACTATATCAATTGGGGACAGGAGGAAGGTCGTCAGGCCTATATCGATACATCGTGGTTTGCCATCGCCTGATATAGCCATTGGTGACACACCGTTCACGGGCTGTTGACCCACCCTGTCTGGTAATGTCAATTGGCATGGTGCGCTGCCGTTCGATGCGGCGCACCATGGGCCAGGAACGTGCAGACCGGAACCTTAAGCGCCATTTGGGAAGAGAATCAGTTCGTGCTGGCAGCATCCGGCCGCTGGGACATTGCGTCCGCCGAACGGCTGGGCCCGATGCTGCGCGACCGCATGCCGGGACGCAAGGGCGCGCCTGTCTGTCTCGATCTTTCTGGCCTGACGGCCTTGGATACTGCCGGCGCCTTGCTGCTTGACCGGTTGATCAAGCGGTTGCGGGGGCAGGGACATGTTGTGGCCGTTGTCGGCGCGCGGTCCGATCTTTGCGCCCTATTGAAGGATGTCCAGCGGGCGGCGGCGGGGGCGGAACCAAATAGCCCAGCACCCGCTGAAAAGCGGCCCGCCTTTCCGCTGGCCGACCGTATCGGACGCGCAACGATCGGCATCTGGCAGGATATCCTGTCGATGCTGAACTTCCTGGGTCTGGTCACCGTCACGGCTGCTCGGCTGCTGCGCACGCCAAACCGTATCCGGCTGAAGCCCCTGTTTTTCCATCTGGAGCAGGTGGGGCTGAACGCGCTGCCCATCGTTGGCCTGCTTTCCTTCCTGATCGGTATCGTTCTGGCCTATCAGGGAGCGGATCAGCTGCGTCGTTTCGGTGCCGAAATCTATGTCGTGAACCTGCTGGGCATTGGTGTCCTGCGGGAAATCGGCATCCTGATGACCTCCATCATCGTGGCGGGCCGTTCCGGTTCCGCCTTCACGGCCCAGATCGGGACCATGAAGGTGAACCAGGAAGTGGATGCCATGCGCACCCTGGGCCTGGACCCGGTGGAGATGCTGGTGCTCCCGCGCATGCTGGCGCTGCTGATCGCCCTGCCGCTGATCGGATTCTTCGCCAATATGGTGGCGCTTGCTGGTGGTGCCGTGATGGCCTATGCCTATCTCGACATCAATTTCGGGCAATTTGCCCGGCAGTTGCAGATCGCCGTCAGCACGACAACCTTGTTCGTGGGCCTGATCAAGGCCCCGGTCTTCGCGGTGGTCATCGCCTTGGTCGGCTGCTACGAAGGGCTTCGGGTCAGCGGGTCAGCGGAAAGCGTCGGTCTTCTGACCACCCGTTCCGTTGTCGTATCGATCTTCCTGGTGATCGTTCTGGACGCCATCTTCTCCATCCTCTTCTCCTATATCGGGATCTGACATGGCGGCGCCCGTCATCAGTGTCCGGGGTCTCAAGACGCGCTTCGGCCAGCAGGTCGTGCATGACGGTGTCGACCTGGATGTCAGCAAGGGGGAGGTGATCGGCCTTGTCGGCGGTTCCGGCACAGGCAAATCCGTACTGCTGCGGGAGATTGTAGGCCTGATGGTCCCGTCCGCCGGCAAGATCGAAGTGTTGGGCAAGGACACGGAAAATCTGTCGGAGTCCGAAAGATTATCGTTGCAGGCCCGTTGGGGCATGCTGTTCCAGGATGGCGCGCTTTTCAGCTCGCTGACCGTCCTGGAGAATATCAAGGTTCCCCTGAAGGAACATACCAGGCTGCCGCCCGACCTAATTGATGAGATCGCGCGGGTGAAGGTTGCCATGGTGGGGCTGCCGCCCGATGCCGGACCAAAATACCCGTCGCAACTTTCGGGCGGCATGCGCAAGCGTGCGGGCTTGGCCCGCGCGCTGGCCATGGACCCGGAAATCCTGTTCCTGGACGAACCGACGGCGGGCTTGGACCCAATCGGGGCGGCGGCCTTTGACGAATTGATCGGGTCCCTACAAAAGAGCCTGGGCCTGACCGTTTTCATGGTGACCCATGATCTGGACAGCCTCTATGCCATTTGTGATCGCATCGCTGTCCTGGTGGACAAGAAGCTGGTGATCGGTACGATTGACGAACTGTTGCGCCAGGAACATCCCTGGATACGCGACTATTTTCATGGGCCCCGTGGTCGGGCGGCCAGTGCGGCGAAAGGGAGTTAGGGCATGGAAACACGGGCCAATTATACGGCTGTCGGTGCCTTCGTCCTGGCGCTGGCGGCGGCGGTGTTCGTCTTCGTCATCTGGCTGGCCAAGGTGCAGTTCGACAAGGCGATCCAGCCCTATTACATCATGGTCACCGGCACTGTGACGGGGCTGGTGGAAGGCGGGCCTGTACGTTATCGCGGCGTCAATGTCGGTACGGTCAGCGATATCCGCATCAATCCCGACAATGTCGAGGAAGTGCGCCTGACCATTGAGGTGCCGGAGGATACGCCCATCAAGACCGATGCCATCGCATCGCTGGAACCGGTGGGCGTGACAGGTGGCGTCTATGTGGAAATCCAAGGGGGCAGCAAGGACGCCCCCCTGCTGCGGGAGAAGGTCAGCGGCATCCCTGTGATTCCGTCGCGCCCCAGCTCTATCGCCGCTGTGCTGTCCAAGGCGCCCGAAGTTCTAGAGAATCTGATGAAGATCTCAAACCGGCTGACGCTGCTGCTTAACGACGATAACCAGAAATCCATCGGGACCTTGTTGGCCAATCTGGCGCAGGCCTCGGGCAATGCCAATGACACGATGCGTAATGCCAATCTGCTGATTGTTGATCTGCGCCGGCAGGCCGACACGCTTAGCAAGCAGGCGGAAGTGCTGATGATCACCGCCAACGATACTGTCGGCAAGGTCGGGCGCGACACCACCGTCATCACAGCGGAACTGGCCAAGACCAGCAAGGAAATCAATAAGCTGTCAGCTTCACTGGCCGGCATGATCGAGGAAAACCGGGAACCGATCCGTGATTTCACGGCCACCGGCCTTTATGATCTGTCGCAGTTGCTGATCCATCTCCAGGACCTGACCAACAATCTCAGTCGCGTTTCCCGCCGGCTGGAGCGCGATCCGACCGACCTTCTGTTCGGCGGCAACAGCGGAGTGAAAGCGGAATGACCGACAAGCCCCTGAACCGCCGCCGCCTGCTGGCCTTGGCCTCCCTCATGCCGCTGGCCGCCTGTTCGCCGGCCTCCCTGCTGACGGGTGGCAAGGTGCAGAAGGTCTATGTGCTGACCCCGGCACGAGAATTCACCGCCGGACTGGCGCGGGCGCCATGGCAGCTTTTGGTAGAAACGCCGCTGGCCAATGCCGCCGTCGATACGCCGCGCATCGTGCTGGGCGAGACCTCCAACCGCATGACCTATTATTCCGGGGCCAGTTGGGCAGATACCGGGCCGGACATGATGCAGACCCTGCTGGTGGAAAGCTTTGAGAACAGCCGCCGCATCGTGGCGGTGGGCGTTGAGCGGTCGGGCCTGCGCGCCGATTTCATTCTGAAGACGGACCTGCGCGACTTCCACGCCAACTATAAGGGCCATGATCCGCATGATACCGCGCCGGAGGCGACGGTGCGCATGAATGCCAAGCTGGTGCGCATGCCGCGTCGCAACATCGTTGCGGGTGACACATTCGAAGCCACCGTCCGCGCCGCCAGCCCCGCACTGGATGACATTATCAAGGCCTTCGATCAGGCGACGGGTGCCGTCCTGCGGCGTATCGTCGAATGGACGCTGCAGCAGGGCATGGCCAATGTCGATGTCTATCCGCTGGCCTGGGCCGCAGAGCCCGCCGCTTACCGTTGATCCGGGATTAAGCCGTTGTTACGTTTTGCCTCACTGCTGGCCATCATCCTGGCATTCACCGGTTCGGCCCAGGCCCAGGCACCGACCACAAAGTCGCTGGTTATCGCCAGCGGGGTTGTCACGGGCCTCTATTATCCCGTCGCCGGCGCGATCTGTCGGCAGGTCAATCAGGAGAAGGCCCGCCATAGCCTGCATTGCTTGGTGGAGGCCACTGAAGGCCCGGTTCAGAACCTGACGGCATTGCGCGCGAGGGAGGTTGATCTGGCCGTGGTCCAGTCGGACTGGCAGGCCGCCGCCGTGCGGGGTGATGGGCGGTTTTCCAGTGCCGGGCCGTTCAAGGAATTGCGCGCCGTTGCCAGCCTGCATGCCGAAACGGTGACCCTGCTTGTCCGGCCCGACGCGGAAATCGACGACCTGTCAAAACTGACAGGCAAGCGCGTTAACCTGGGACCGCGCGGCTCCGCCCTGCGCAATCTGTCGCAGCAGGTGGTGGATGCCGCCGGTCTGCGCATCAGCGACGATGCCGGTCAGGCCCCGGACGCGGCACTGGCCGCCCTTTGTGCGGGGCAGTTGGATGCCGCTTTCTTTGCCGTTGGCCATCCCAATGCCGCAGTTCAACAGGCAACCTCCACCTGCGGTGCATTGGCGCTGCCCATTGCCGGTCCTGGCATCGACAAGCTGCTGGCCAGCCGTAAGGACCTGACCCGCACCAGCATTCCGGCCAACCTTTATCCCGGCGTGCAAGAAGATGTGGCAACCATCGGTGTGGCCGCCACGCTGGTTACCCGCGCCGACGTGCCTGACGCGGTAATCGCCGAGATCATGCGCGTCCTTCTGGAGGAACGACCGGATCTGGTGGATCAGCATCCGGTTTTCAGCACGGTACCAGCCGATGGTATGGGGGACCGGGGCCGGACCGCGCCGCTACACCCGGCTGCCGAGAAGGCGTTTGCCGCTAGCGGGCCTGCCAAGCCCTGATCCCAACGATTCGTTGAAGGCCGGCATACAGGGGCGTGCCGGGCAAGGCGATTGGGG
Organism: Niveispirillum cyanobacteriorum; assembly: GCF_002868735.1. Classification (GTDB taxonomy): domain Bacteria; phylum Pseudomonadota; class Alphaproteobacteria; order Azospirillales; family Azospirillaceae; genus Niveispirillum; species Niveispirillum cyanobacteriorum. Next base: position 771,130 of record NZ_CP025612.1, read on the forward strand.
CAAGGAGCCAAGGCAAGACCTATCCTTCCGGATGGTGGAGTTACGCCGCCTTGCGTGGCACGAGGGGATTGTTTCGATCTGTTCTTGATTTTGGCGTTCGCAATTGGCAGCGCCCTGCACTAAATGTTAAAGAAACAGGTGCGATGCGACCCTGTCGGCCGTTGGTTGATGGCTAAGTCGCATGGTCGTCCCAGGGAGGGTTTGTTCAACCCATGTCCGACAAGTTGACCACGCAGGATGTTCAGCGGCTGCTGACCGATCCTTCTCCCACGACCCGCGCCGAAATGGCCGGCAAGGTCGCGCAGCATTTCGCCGCGCCGAACCTTTCCGCGTCTGAACGGGTGCTGGCGGAGGATATCGTGCGCATCATGGCGCGCGATGTTGCCACGCGTGTGCGGTCCGCCCTGGCCGAAAGCCTGAAATCCAATGCCACCATCCCGCGCGATATCGCCATGTCCATGGCCCGCGATGTGGAGGAGGTGTCGCTGCCTTTCATCGAGGTGTCGACGGTCCTGACCGACGATGATCTGGTGGAGATCATCCGTTCCGGTTCCTCGGAAAAGCAAACTGCCGTCGCCAAGCGACCCAATGTTACCGAATCCGTCGCCGATGCTTTGGTGGAGCGTGGCAGTGAAAAGGCGGTCGCCACCCTGATGGCGAACGAAACCGCCGCCATTGCCGATAGCGCGATGGTCAAGGCGCTGGACCGGTTCCCGGACAGCGAGGTTGTAGCCGGTCCGATGGTCAACCGTGCAAAGCTGCCGGTTACGGTGGCGGAGCGTCTGGTTGCACTGGTGTCGGAACAGCTTCGCGAACGGCTGGTCGCCAAGCATGAATTGCCTAACGATATCGCCGCCGATATTGTGATCCAGACCCGTGAGAAGGCGACCTATGGCCTTGTCGGCGGTGCCGGTGATGCGGATCTGGAAAAGCTGGTGGTGCAGTTGCGCCGCAGCCACCGCCTGACCCCGTCCCTGCTGCTACGGGCGCTTTGCATGGGCGATGTGCCATTTTTTGAGATGGCCCTGTCACAGCTGGGGCAAGTGCCGATCACCAATGCCCGCCTGCTGATCCATGATGCCGGTCGCCTGGGCCTGAAATCGCTGTTCGACCGCACAGGGTTGCCGCCAAAGCTCTATCCCGCCCTGCGCATCGCGTTGGATGTGGCCAGTGAAACGGATTTCGATGGTCTGGACCATGATCTGGAACGCCATCGCCGCCGCATGCTGGAACGCATCCTGACCCAGTTCGAGGAACTGGCCAGTGACGATGTCGATTACCTGCTGACGAAACTCAGCGACCTGACGGCGGCGGCTTAACGCCGCCGTCCTGGACCTCGCATTTACCCTCGCAGGTACCATTCCCATTCCAGCGGCGTGACGCGCTGGTTGAATTTCGCACGTTCGGCCCGTTTGGTGATGGCATAGGTATCCACGAACGCCTCGCCCAGCCAGTGGCGCAGCACCGCCGATCCTTGGAACAGGTCCAGCGCCTTGCCCCATTCATCGGGCAGGCGGGGGGCATCCGCCTCATAGGCATTACCAACCAGCGCGGGACCGGGATCAATCTTGCCGTCCAGCCCGTGCAAAAGACCGGTCAGCATACCGGCCAGTACCAGATAGGGGTTCGCATCGGCGCCGGCGATGCGGTACTCGACCCGTCGGCTGTCCGGCCCGCCCGCAGGGATGCGCAGCGGGGCTGTACGGTTATTGACGCCCCAGGCAATGACGGTCGGGGCGTAGGAACCTGTCTGGAACCGGCGCCAGCTATTGGCGCCAGGTGCCGCCAGCGCCATGCAGGCGGGCATGGTCTCTGCCATACCGCCGATGGCGTGACGCAGCGCCTCTGACCCTTCCGGGGCTTCATCGGCAAAGATGTTGCGGCCATCCTTGTCCAGCACGCTCATATGGATATGCATGCCGCTGCTGGCCTGATCGGTATAGGGCTTGGCCATGAAGCTGGCCTCGTACCCGTGCTTATGCGCGACGCCGCGCACGGCCCGCTTGAACAGGACGGCATCGTCGGCGGCGCGCAGGGCGTCCGGGCGGTGGGACAGAGTAATCTCGTACTGGCCCGGCCCATATTCGGCGATGGCGGTACCGGCGGGAATGCCCTGGGCATGCGCCGCCGCCGTGATCTCGTCCAACACTTCTTCGAAATCCTCCAGCTCCGTCAGGCCATAGACCTGGGTCCGGTTCTGTGGCAGGCCGCTGCGCTTTGATACGGGCGGGGAGGGCGGGGCGTCGGCCGCACGGTCGCGATCGAACAGATAGAATTCCAACTCAATGGCGACCATGGGCGTCAGACCGCGGCGTGACATTTCCGCCACCAGATTTTCGACCAGGGCACGCGGGGCGTAGGGGAAGGGAGAGCCATCGCCATCGCGCATCGACAGCATGATCTGGCCCAGCGGCTTCGCAGCCCACGGCACCGGCGTCAGGCTGCCGGTTACGGGCCGGCAGATGCGGTCCGGTACGCCCTTATCCACCGACATGCCCGTTTCTTCCACGGTATCGCCCGTGATATCGACGGCGAAGGTGCAGCCAGGAAAGGCAATGCCCTCCTTCCAGACCTTCGACAATTCGTCGATGGGCACGCGTTTGCCCCGGAACACCCCGCACAGATCGGGCAACAGCACATCCACAGCGGTGACGGCGGGGTGCTGCTGCCGGAAAATCTCGATCTCGCGGAACAGGTCGGGGTTGGTGGTCATTCCGGGGGCGGTCCCTTGGCACTGTTGAAACAGCGGCATGGCAACAGGGGGAGCCGCCGCTGTCAAGGCGGGCCGGGGCGTGGGTGCCCTGAAACAAATGTATTCTTGCGGGCAGACGCTGCCGGCTTGCCGTGTTCCGCACCAACGCGCATATAGAGGAACGGTTGAATTCGGCACGGGGCCGTTGGGCATGTTCAGGACCATCCGCTTCAAGCTGGCGGCGGCGTTTGCGGTGGCGGTGCTGGCCGCCGTCACTATTGGTATCGTTGCGGTGCTGGTGGTGCGGTCCACAGGTGATCTTGTCATCCGCATGTACGATCAGCCCCTGCAGGCCATTAACTATGCTAGGTTGGCGCAGACCAATTTCGTGACGCTGGACCTTATGGTCGACCGCGCCCTGAAATCAGCCGATGGTTTGCCCGAAACCTTTCGCGAAGACCTGGAGATCAATGACGAGGATTTCCTGTCCAGCCTTGCGGTGGCCGAAGAGCGCGGCCTGAACCCTGAAATCCGTAAATATGTCGCGCGTATCCGGGAACAGAATCAGGCCTGGATAGAGGCTGTCCGCAAACTGACGGATATGACGGCGACCTCCCCCGACCATCAGGCCGCCATGCAGGGCATGGAGGAGTTGGGCGCGGGGATTATCAGTAACCTTGAGATTGTCACCCAGATGGCGGCGGAGGACGGCTATCGCTTCCGTCTGTCGGCGGAAGAGACGATCAAGAATGCAGCTGACCGCACGACATTCCTGATCGCGGCCCTGTTCACGCTGGTGGTGGGTATCACCATCGCCTTGATCCGCAACATCGTGACCCCGCTGAACCGCCTAACCCGCGCGACGATCCAACTGGCGGGCGGCGACATGGATGTCGTGGTACCCCACACCAGCCGCCGGGACGAGATCGGCAGTGTCGCCGGCGCACTTGGCGTGTTCAAAGGCGCCATGGAAGTCGTGCGCGAGGCGCAGGAGAAGGCAGAGGCCGCCACCCGCGCCAAGTCCGAATTCCTGGCCATGATGAGCCATGAAATTCGCACCCCCATGAACGGCGTTCTGGGTCTGACCCGCCTGCTGCTGAGGTCAGGGCTGAATGAGGAACAGGCCAAACTGGCCACGACCGTCCTGCAATCGGGCCAGTCGCTATTGCGCATCCTGAACGATATTCTGGATTTCTCGAAGCTGGAGGCTGGGAAGGCCGATATCGAAATCTTGGACTTCGAGCTGGTGTCCCTGATCTCCGGCACCACCATGCTAATGCGCAACCGGGCGGAGGAAAAGGACCTCTGGCTGCGGGAGGAGGTGGACGGGCACCTGCCCTCCTACCTGAAGGGCGATCCCAACCGCCTACGGCAGGTGATGCTGAACCTTGTTGGCAATGCCATCAAGTTCACAGAGTCGGGTGGTGTCACGCTGCGTGCCCGCGCCCTGGCCGAACCCGCCCGTCTGCGGGTAGAGGTGGTGGATACCGGCATCGGCATCTCTGAGGCCGCGCGTGCCAAGCTGTTCGGCAGCTTCGTGCAGGCCGACAGCTCCATCACCCGCCGTTTCGGCGGCACCGGCCTGGGGCTTGCCATCTGCAAGAAGCTGGTGGAGGCCATGGGTGGCGCCATCGGCGTCGACAGCGTCATGGGGCAGGGCAGCACCTTCTGGTTCGAAGTTCCGCTACTGGAAGGCAGTGCCGTTACCGGCGATCCGGCAGGTGATTTTGACGGCCATGCCGTTCGCCCGTTGCGGGTGCTGGTGGCCGATGACAATGCCGTGAACCGTAAGGTGCTAGCCGGTGCGCTGGCCGAACATGGGCATATGGTCGTGTTCGCCGTGGATGGGGAACAGGCGGTGGCGGTGGTACGTGACGCCGATCCGCCGCTGGATCTCGTCCTGATGGACGTGCATATGCCCCGCATGGACGGGATGAGTGCGGCCCGCGCCATCCGCGCCCTGCCGGGTCCGGCATCACAGGTGACCATCGTCGCGGCCACGGCCAGCGTCGGCACCAATGGCATTCAGCGCTGCCTGGATGCTGGCATGAACGCTTACGTATCCAAGCCCATCGATCCGGCCAACCTGTTTAAAGTGATCGAACGCCTGTTCCCCGATGGCCTGATGCAAGACGGCCCCAGCACTGAAGCCGCCAGCATGTCTCCGATGGACATGGAGATGGCGGAGGCCGGTGGAACGGCCAACTCACTGCTGACCGGGACAGAACCTTTCGCACTGGAAATGCTGGCGGAGATGGCCGACAGCATGGGGCCCGACATGGCGCTCGACCTGATCGACACATTCCTGTCCATCCTGCCGGAGGTGGAACCCGACCTGTTCCCTGCCGATGGCGCACCGGTGCCCCATCAGGTGGGGGAGGTTGCCCATTCCCTGAAATCGGCTGCGGGCAGCCTTGGCATGGCCCAGGTCTATCGCACGGCCGCCGCGGTGGAGGCGGCGGGGCATCAGGGCGATGCCGACGCACTGTTGTCGCTACTGCCCGCCCTGCGGCGGGATCTGGATGATGGGCTTATCTGGTTACGGGCACAGCGCGAAACATTCGAAGCTGCGATGGCGGAGGCAGGGTCATGATGGGCCTGCGCGATGGCAGCCGGCTGCGCGTATTGCTGGCCGAGGATAATGCGTTCGAAGCGCGGTTGATTGTTGGTGTGTTGCGCCAGCTGGGCATAGGCAATGTGGACCATCATCGCGACGGGGCCGGCGCCATCAGCGCTGTAACCCCGCAGACGACACCATTCGACCTTGTCATTTCTGACTGGAACATGCCGGAAAGCACGGGCCTTGACCTGCTGCGGCATGTCCGTGCCATCTGGCGGCATACACCCTTCCTGATGCTGACCGCCCATGCCACGGTTGACTTCGTCAGGCTGGCTAAGGCCAATGCCGTTGATGCCTATATGGTGAAACCCTTTTCCCCACGCGATCTGGCCAGCCGGATCACACAGCTTGTCAGTTCCTGAAAAGACCGTGCCCATGCATAACCGTGATCATATCCCCGGCTTTGAGAAACTGAACGTCCTGCTGGTGGAGGATAACGCCTTCGCCCAGCGGCTGGCACGTCAGGTGTTGCTGCAACTGGGTGTGCAGAACATCCATATCGTGGCGGACGGGAAAGCGGCGATCGAGGCGCTGGAAGAAAGCGAAATTCGCTTTGATCTGATCATTTCGGACTGGAACATGCCCAATGTGACCGGCCTGGAACTGCTCCAGCATGTGCGCAAAACCTGGGAGAACATGCCCTTTCTGATGCTGACCGGCAATCAAACGGTGGATTTCGTACAGGCCGCCCGCGCCAACCGTGTCGATGCCTATATCATAAAGCCATTCTCCCCTCTGCAGCTGCGTCAGAAAATCTGCGCCATTTTCAACATCAAGGTCTGACGGCCTGTTCTAATGGACTAATGACAGGCGGCCGAATTCACCTACCTTGTTCAATCGCGATAGTGGCAGAACGCCACCGGCGGTTGGGAGGGATTGATGAAAACGAAGGTTGCAGCGATTGCGTTTGGGCTGGTGCTTGCGGGCACTGCCATGCCGTCACTTGCGTTGGATTTGGCCGGGTTGAACCAGCGTAATGAACTCCTGCTGTTCTCTGACAAATCGCCGGGTACTGTAAAGGTGCTGCCCGTGACAGGTGTGAAGGGCAAGCTGCTGGGTATCGATGTCCGTCCGGCCAACGGCAAGCTTTACGGCATCGCCAGCGACAACAGCCTTTACACCATCGACCTGGAAACCGGTACCGCCACGGCGGGGCCGAAACTGTCGGTCGCGTTGACGGCCATTGACCACGTGGTTGCGGACTTCAACCCACAGGCGGACCGCCTGCGTGTCATCGGGTCGGACGGGCAGAACCTGCGCGTCAATGTGGAGACGGGTGTAGCCGCCGTGGACAAGCCGCTGGCCTATCACCCCAACGACAAGGTGAATGCTGGCAAGAAGCCTGCCGTCTATGCCGGCGCCTATATCAACTCCTTCGCCGGGGCGACGCAGACGCAGCTGTTTGATATCGACAGCAGTACGGGCGCTTGGCTGTCACAGGACCCCCCGAATGACGGCGTGCTGCGCACCATCGGCCCGTTGGGCGTGCCGGCGGGCACCATCGTTGAAGGGGTTGATATCTTCACCGACGCCCAGGATGAATATCATGGCCGCGCCGTGGCTGGGGGCATGCTCTATGAGATTAATGTTACCCGTGGTGGCATGAAGAAGATGGGTCGCATCGGCGATGGTAGCGACGTGATCGATATCGCCATTCTGGACAAGCGATAAGGTCCGATGACCATAACCGAGATGATGAGGATGTGAGGGGAGTGATGGCGATGTCGCGTGCGTGGCGTAAATGGGCGTTCACTCTGGCACCCGTGATGGGGTTGGGCTTGCTGGCTGGCTCCAGCGCGGCAGAGGATCCGTTCGTCATTGCCCAACGCGACATTTCCTTCACGCCACGGGCCGTCACGATCAAGGTGGGCGATCAGGTCACGTTCCGGAACGAGGACCCGTTCGGCCACAATGTCTACTCACCCAGCATGAATGGCGTGTTCGATATCGGCCTGCAGGACCCCGGCACAGAGACGCCGGTGACCTTCACGGCACCGGGTGAATTCATCATCCAATGCCGAATTCATCCTAAAATGCGGGCCAAGGTCCTGGTCGAACCCTGATCACACAGTCGCCACCTGCCGTTTACCCAACGGCAGGATGGTGATCACGATGCCGACGAAAAGCAGCGCCATGCCCAGAAGGCGTAGTGGCCCAAACGTCTCCCCAAAGGCCAGATGAGCCGCCACTGTGCCGGTCACAGGCACCAGCAGGGAGAAGGGGGCCACCACACCGGCCTTGTATTCCCGCAGCAGCATGCCCCAGATTCCGAAGGCCACCAGGGTCGACAGGCAAACGATGTAGAGCAGCGACAGGCCAGCGGTCCAGCTGAAGCCCGTCAGTGCGGCCCACACCCGATCCGGCCCCTCCACCAGCAGCGACAGAGCAAAGACGGGCAAGGGTGGTACCGTCGAAAGCCAGACCATGAGCGGCAAGGTCGGCGTGGGCGGCAGGCGCCGCATCAGCACATTGCCCATGGCCCAGCTGGCTGCGGCTAGCAGCGTCAGGACGAAGCCGATCCACGTGACATCCAGTCCGACGGTGCTGCCTGTGACCGCTAGGCCCACCGCCGCTATTCCGGCCCCGGCCAATTGCTGCGCCTTTGGCCGCTCTCCTAACATGCCAGCCGCGAACAGCATGGTCAGAAAGGCCTGACATTGCAGCACGATGGAGGCCAGACCCGGCGCCATCCCTCGGTCCATGCCCATGAACAGGAAAATATAATGGCCGGTGAAAAGGAAGGTTGAAACCAGCGCCAGTTGCTTGAACCCGATCCCCGCCGGACGTGGGATGAACAGCACTGGCAGACAGGCCAAGGTGAAGCGCAGCGCCGTCAGCAGGATGGGCGGAAAGCCGGTCAGCGCCAGCTTGATCACCACAAAATTGGCCCCCCAGATCACGGCGACCAGAAAGGCGAGGGCGATGTGAAGGGGGCGCATAGGGTGGGCATTCAGCTGGATGGTATCGGGATCATGATCGGAACACGTCAATATTGCTGACGCAATTACCAAGATGTGGCGGTGACAATTGCCTCATCCTTGGGGGTTGCCGCCGCCGGTGCCACGGGGCACTCTCTCACCCAACACGCAGTCAAACCTGCCCCAACGGGAGTGAGACCGAGAATGGACGCCATCGCCGCCACCAACTGGCAGGACCGCGCCGCCCGGCTGCAATTCCGCACCCAGGCCTTCATTGACGGGGCCTATGTGCCCGCTGCCAGCGGCAAAAGCTTTGACAATATCAGCCCGCGCGATGGCAAGGTGCTGACCCAGGTTGCCGAATGCGACGCGGAAGATGTGAACCGCGCCGTTTCTGCTGCACGCCGCACCTTCGAATCCGGTGTCTGGCGGGATCAGCATCCGCGCGCCCGCAAGGCCGTGCTGCTGAAACTGGCGCGCCTGATGGAGGAGCATGCCGACGAACTGGCGCTGCTGGAAACGCTGGATATGGGCAAGCCCATCCGCGACAGCCGCTCCATCGACATCCCTCTGTCGATCCGCTGCGTCCAATATTACGCCGAAGCCATCGACAAGCTATATGATCAGGTCGGGCCCAGCGGCCCGGACGCCATGTCCTTGATCTTGCGTGAACCCCTGGGCGTCATCGGCGTGGTGGTGCCCTGGAACTTCCCGCTGATGATGGCAGTGTGGAAGGTGGCGCCGGCCCTGGCAACGGGCAATTCCGTCGTGCTGAAGCCTGCTGAACAATCACCGTTGACGGCCATTCGCTTGGGCGAACTGGCGGTGGAGGCAGGCGTGCCACCGGGCGTGCTGAACGTCGTGCCTGGTTTCGGGGAAACGGCGGGGCAAGCCATTGGTCGCCACATGGACGTGGACATGCTGGCCTTCACCGGCTCCACCGAGGTTGGCAAGTACTTCATGCGCTATTCCGGCGAGAGCAACCTGAAACGTGTGTCGCTGGAGTGCGGGGGCAAGACCCCACACATCATCATGCCCGACGCCGCCGACCTGGATAAGGCCGCCGCCAATGCCGCTGGCGGCATCTTCTTCAACCAGGGGGAGGTGTGTAACGCCGGTTCCCGCCTGCTGGTCCATGAAAGCATCAAGGATGAATTCCTGGAAAAGGTCATCCACCATTCCCGGCGCTGGACACCGGGCGACCCGCTGGACCCGACCACCAATATGGGCGCCATGGTGGATGCCAGGCAGCATGAACGCGTCCTGTCCTATATCGGCAAGGGCAAGGCTGAAGGGGCGTCCCTGCGCCTTGGCGGGTCGGCCGCGCGCGCCGACACCGGCGGCTATTACATCGAACCCACGCTGTTCGACGGGGTGGACAGTTCCATGACAATCGCGCGGGAAGAGATTTTTGGACCCGTCCTGTCCACTTTGACCTTCAAGACCACCGAAGAGGCCTTCAAGATCGCCAACGATACGATCTATGGTCTGGCGTCGGCCATCTGGACCCGCGACATCTCCACCGCCATGAAGGCGGCGCGGACCATCAAGGCCGGGTCGGTCTGGATCAACTGCTTCGATGCTGGCGATATAACCACGCCGTTCGGCGGTTTCAAACAGTCCGGCTTTGGCCGCGACAAGAGCCTGCATGCGCTGGAAAAATACACGGACTTGAAAAGCGTCTGGATCGACCTTTCATAATAGCGGCGCCCTCAATCGCCGGGCGCCGCCTCCGGCAGCTTGGCTATGCCGCATGGGCGGCGCGTCGGCAGTCGCCGACGTGCCAATGGCCATTGTTGATGACCATCGGCATAAGTATGGAACTCCATCTAATGATGGGTTGAACCGCAGCCCATTTCCCGCTAGGTCAGTGAATGCAGAATACCAAATTCAGGAGTGCCGCCTTGCTCGTCAATCCGATCCGTCTTGAGGACGAAAAGCCGGAGTCCGATGCCCAGGAGGAAAAGGCAAAGGCCCCGCCCTCCATCGCGCAGAATCTGTTCAAGGCCCGCACCATCCTGCTGTTCGGCGAGATCAACCAGAAGGTGGCACAGGCTGTGACGGCCCAGCTGCTGGGTCTGGCCGCAGAGAATGACGAGCCGATCAAGCTGATCATCAACTCGCCGGGCGGCCATGTCGAATCCGGTGACACGATCCACGACATGATCCGCTTCGTGAAGCCGCGTGTGCTGGTGCTGGGTACCGGGTGGGTCGCCTCTGCTGGCGCCCATATCTTCCTGGGTGCCGCCAAGGAAGACCGGTTCTGCCTGCCCAATACCCGCTTCATGATCCATCAGCCGGCGGGCGGTGTGGGTGGTCCTGCCACCGACATCGCCATCGAGGCGAAGGAAATCATCAAGATGCGCAAGCGCATCAATGAAGAGATCGCCCGCGAAACTGGCCAGCCCTATGAGCGTGTGGCAGTGGATACCGACCGCAATTTCTGGATGTCGGCAGAAGAAGCCAAGGAATATGGCGTCGTCAGCCACATCATCGAAAATACCGACGCCTTCAAGTAAGGCATTGGCATTTTAGAGTTGAGAAGGGCCGGTCCATCGCGATCGGCCCTTTCCATATCCGGGACAGACATGCAGATCCTTCAGGTGAATATCGGGCGTGTCATCACCCGCACCAACGCCAAAGGACGGGAGGAGGGGACCGGCATCGGCAAGCAGCCTGTCACCGGTCCGGTTGCGCTGGGTCCCAGCGGCCTGGATGGCGATGAAAGCGCCTATCGCAGCCGGAAGGAAGGAGATACGGCCCTACATGGCTTTGCATCCGAGTCCTATGAAGCGTTAGAAGCCAGCCTTGGCCGGCCGATACAACGCCCCGGCTTTGGGGAGAACCTGCTGTTCGAGGGCTATACCGATGCCGAGGCGCGCATCGGCGACGTTCTGGTCATCGGCACCGCCCAGGTGATGGTGAACCAGCCAGTGCCCCGCTGTTCCTGGCCCGGTGTCCTTACAGGCGTAAAGGCGCTGGGGCCGCTGGCCATGAAGGCCGGCACGCCCGGCTGGTACATGCAGGTGATGCGACCGGGCATTGTGACAGCGGGTGACGCCGTGACCCTGGTTGAGCGTGGGGAGGCGGCCTGGACGGTCGCGCGTCTGAACGCCCTACTGTTGGACAAGCGGCCAGATCCGGCCTTGCTGGCCGATGCGCTGGCTCACCCGGCCCTGGCGGAACGGTTCAAGAAGGAGTTGCGGGGGGCGTGACCGGTGCCTGCGCCTACTGCTCAGTCTCCTGCTGCTTTTCCTTCGCGGCCTGATTCATCTTCCGACGCTGATTGGCCTTTTCCAGGATAGCGGCGCGCAGTTCGCCATGCTGGCGGGTGAACTGGTTGAAATCGCGCCGTTCCAGAATCAGGAACTGGCAGTAATCCAGCGCCGTGATGTCGGCACTGCGCCGACGGCCCGACAGCAGGGCCATCTCACCGAAGAAGGCCCCGGTCTCCAGCTTGATCTTGTGATCAGGCAACTGCACCTCCACGGCACCGCTGGCCAGGAAATACATGCCGTCGGCGGGATCGCCGCTGCGGATGACGCGCTCACCCGGCACCGCCGCCGCCGGCTTGAACATCAGCAGCAAACGTTCCAACTCGTCCTTGTCCAGCCGAGACAGTACAGGGAAAGTCTCCACCAGCTTCTGCACCTGCAGGCCATGCGCCTTCTCCCGCTCCGCCATCTGGTCGCGGACGCGGTTGATCTGCTGCGTCAGGCGCTTGAACTTCGTCTGGCCATAGTTGGACCAGTCGGGACGGCGAGCCTTCACCCGGACGGTTGCCGTTTCGACCGCCGCAAATATCAGCGGGTTCAGCGTGATCGACAACAAAGCACCCGCCAGCACCAGATCGCGCCCTTCCGGCGGCAGTAGGTTCATGCTGATGCCCAACCCGACCAGGATGAAGGAAAACTCCCCGATCTGGGCCAGACTGGCGGATATCAGCAGACCGGCGCCCATCGGGTATCCCAGCGCCAGTACGATGGCGAAGGCCACCAGCGACTTGCCGATGATAATGGTCAGCAGGACCGCCGCCACCGACAGCGGCTCCCGCATCAGGATCGACGGGTCGAACAGCATGCCGACCGATACGAAGAAGATGACCGAGAACGCATCCTGCAGGGGCAGGCTGTCCGCTGCCGCCTTGTGGCTGAACCGGCTTTCGGCGAGCACCACGCCCGCAAAGAAGGCGCCCAGCGCGAACGACACGCCGAACACCTGGGCCGAGCCATAGGCGATGCCCATGGCGATGGCGAGAACGGCTAGTGTAAACAATTCCCGCGAGCCTGTGCGCGCCACCTGGGCCAGCAGCCAGGGGACGATACGTGGCCCCAGAATCAGGGCGACCGCTGCAAACAGCCCGACCTTGCCCAGGGTAATGGCCAGGGTCAGCCAGACCGGCGCGTCGGGCGGGGCGGCGACACCATGTCCGCCGCCATCAGCCGGTACCGTCCCGCCCAACAGGCCCGCGAAGGCCGGCAGTAGCACCAGCGCCACCACCATGGCCAGATCCTCGACAATCAACCAGCCGACGGCAATCCGCCCATTAGGTGTCTGCAACAGATTGCGTTCTTCCAGGGCCTTCAGCAGCACCACCGTACTGGCCACCGACAGCGACAGCCCCAGCACGATGCCAGCCCCCAGGCCCCAGTCCCAGTACAACGCGAGGCCCAGCCCCATCAGGGTGGCGATAATGATCTGTCCCACGGCGCCTGGGATGGCAATCCCCTTCACCGCCATCAGGTCAGCAGTGGAAAAATGCAACCCAACCCCAAACATCAGCAGGATGACGCCGACCTCCGCCAGTTCCAGCGCCAGCTTTCCATCCGCCACGAATCCCGGCGTAAACGGACCGACCAGAACACCCGCCACCAGATAGCCCACCAGGGGCGGCAGACGCAGCCGGTCGGCCAGGAAACCGAAGCCGAAGGCCAGGACGAACGCGATGGACAGGGTGGCAAGCAGATTGGTGTCGTGGGGCACGCGGTTTGACCTTGGGCGCAAAACAATGGATCAGTCGCCGCAGTATGGGGAGCGGAATGACTGGATGCACCTGTAAAATCAACGGGATATGGCGAATGTCATTCGGCGCCCAGCTTTGCCTCCAACTCGTCCAGGCGCCTGGCCATGGTGCGGATATTGTCGATCAGAAGCTGCACCAGCTGCCGCAGCAGCGGGTCGGCACCATATAGCCCCTCGCGCAGTACACTGGCCGGCATGCGCATCAGGACCGACTCCACCTCTGCACTGGCATGGGCCATGCGCGGCTTGCGGTCGAAAATCGCCATTTCCCCGAAAATGCCGCTGGTTTCGACCCGCCCGATGACGGTCGGATGCTCTACATCGCCCCGCCAGATACGCACACGGCCACTTTCCACCACATAAAGGCTGTCGCCGGGATCACCCTCCTTGAAGATCAGCTCGCCCGGTGCGAAAGTTCGGCGTTCGAAAGCGGCGGACATGGCGGCGGACCCCTTGGCAGCGGCGGCACCCGCGACAGGCGCAGGCCAGCCAAGCTTTACGCTGATTGCTTCCCATTTGCCATGGGCTTGACAATAGTACGACCGTTCGTATTATTTAGACCCTATGAGCAAGGGCGAACGCACACGCGCCGCAATCCTGGACCAAGCGCTGGCCATGACCAGCACGGACGGATTGACCGGCCTGACCATCGGGACACTGGCCGACCGGCTGGGCATGTCGAAATCTGGACTGTTTGCCCATTTCGGCAGCAAAGAACAGCTGCAGGCGGCGGTGCTGGAACGGGCGGCGGAACTTTTCGCCGATACCGTGGTGCGTCCCGCCCTGGCACAGCCGCGTGGCCTGCCGCGTGTGCTTGGCCTGTTTGAGAATTGGATTGCCTGGACAATGGACCCGGTTCTGCCCGGTGGCTGTCCCATTCAGGCCGCCTCCATCGAGTTTGATGACCGCCCCGGTCCCATCCAGGACCTGATCGTCAAACAGCAGGAGGATATGCGCCGCGTGGTCATCGGTGCCGCCCGTCGCGCGGTGGAAGAGGGGCACCTGCGGGCCGACCTGGATGTGGAGCAATTCGCATTCGAGGGGATTTCGCTCTGCTACGGTTTCACCCAGTCCTATCGGCTTCTGAAGAACCCGAAGTCGGAGGTCTGGGCCCGCAACGCCGTCCATGGTCTGGTCGACCGGGGGCGTTTGCGTCAGTAAAGCGTTTGTCCGGTTCCGCGTGCGGCGGGACCGGACCGGTTTCATCACGGCGCCCGCCCGGATGGACGGACGCCCCCGTTGGGGGGAAAGTTCCATGGCTTATTTTTTGTCCAAAAATAGCACGAACGTTCGTAATAATAACCAAAGTAGCCAGTCCTGGCTGGATGGGTTGATGGACCTGTTCCACCCCTGGTCACGCGAACGCCACCTGCTGGCCGAGGGACGGCGCATGTATCTGGAGCCGGAGCGTGCGGTGGCACCGCCGGCACTGCCGGAACCGGCGGGCGCCATGGTGCTGGCTGTTCCAGGCTTCACGCCCCATATTGCCTCCCGCCTGTGGGGGGCGGAGCGAGGGGAGGCGGCACCACTGGTGCTGCTGGCCCATGGCTGGGAAGGGCAGGTGCATGACATGCTGAGCTTTGTGCAGCCGCTGCTGAATGCCGGCGCCCGCGTCGTGGCCTTTGATGCGCCGGCCCATGGCCGCAGTTCGGGCGACGAGACCAACCTGCTGGAGATGGCCCGCGCCATAAGGGCTGTGGCAGCGGCAGCCGGTGGCAAGGTGGCGGCGGTGATCGGCCACGGCTTGGGTGCCGCGGCCCTGACGCTGGCGATCCAGGACGGGTTCCAGGCGGGGCGCGCCATTCTGCTGTCCCCCCTGGCCGACCTGACCCTGCCGCTGCGCCAGATCGCTTATGTTCTGCGCCTGGACCTGGACAGCGAACATGCGCTGGGGCGGGAGATTGACCGGGCATTGGGACAGCCGCTGGCCGCCCTGCATCTTCATGGGGATGAAGGCACACCGGCCCTGTTAATCCATTCTGCGGATGACCGGATCACGCCGGTGGCGGATGCCCTGCAATTGGCGTCAGTCTGGCCCGGTGCCGGAATGCATTTGGTGCAGGGGCTGGGCCATCGCCGGTTGCTGTCGGATGCGGGTGTCATCGAACGGGCCGTGGGCTTCGCGTTGCGGGGGGAATGATCCCCCCGTATTGTGACACGGACGAAACAACAATCGGGTTCGGGGGAAACATGCAGATGGGTATCACCGCGCTGTATGCGGGTTTGCTGGGCGTGCTGCTGCTGGTTTTAAGTTATCGCGTGTCGATGTATCGACGCCGTCACGGCATCTCCCTGGGCGATGGTGGTCATAAGGGCCTGCATACCGCCATCCGGGTGCAGGGCAATTTTGTGGAATATGTGCCCACCGCCCTGATCCTGCTGCTGCTGGTGGAACTGACGGGTCGCCAGCCAGCCATCGTGCATGGGCTGGGTGCTGCCCTGTTCCTGGGCCGCGTCCTGCACGCCCAGGGTCTGACCTCCAATCCAGACGGTAAAAGCCCGGGCCGCCTGCTGGGCATTCTGCTGACTTGGCTGATGCTGCTGACCGCGTCGGTTCTACTGATTCTGGGATCGGCGGCTGGCATCTGATGAATGCACATGGGGGCGGGGTGTTATGCCCGCCCCGGTTCATGTCACGAATGCCATTCGGTCGCATCACGGAGCCATTGACCGCGCGATGGCTTGGCGTCATTAACCCTTCATGGGTAAAGGCATTCTCCTTTCTGCAATCAATGTTGCACGGCGTTTCGCGCCGTGGCTCCTGTTGCTTGCCCTGCTGCTGCGCGGGATGATCCCAGGCGGCTATATGCCCAACATCAACCCCGACAACGGCAAGGGCTGGCTGGTCATCTGTACCGGTGCCGGTTCGGCCAGCATCCAGATTGATGGCGATGGCGGGGATGACAATGCCCCCGCCGATACGGGGCATCAGGGCCTTTGCCCCTACTTGGTCATGACCCTGCTGGGTCCCGTCCTGTTGCTGCTGGCGCTGCTGCTGCCGGTGGTGGGGGATGTTGTTGTTTTGCGGCCCTTCATGGGTACGCGTCGGCGCCGTCTGATGTGTGGGCCGACTTTGGGGGCGCGGGCACCGCCCCTGTCCTGGGCTTATTGACACCCATTATCCCAGGACAATTCCCGTTTTGGCGCCCCCCGCTTGAGAAAAGCATGATCGCGGGGCCGGTCGCCGGAGGATATCACAGTGCCCCGCACGCCTTTTCGCGCCCGCAGCCTGGCTTCGGTCGCCTTTGTCGCCCTATCCACGTCTGCCTTCGCCCAGGACACCCAGGTGGCCGACGCCGCCCCGGTGCAGGAAGTGATCGTCATCGGCCAACGCGACGCACCCATCACCATTGTGCCGCGCGGCCTGTCTGTTTCACTGGGCCAGGAACAGTTCGCGGCCATCAATGCCGTCAATGTCGAAGACCTGATGAAATACGCACCGAATTTCTTCGTACGAAAACGCTTCATCGGTGACGCCAACGCCGTGCCTGGCTTCCGTGGCACCCACTCCACCCAGTCGGCCCGCTCGCTGGTGCTGGTGGATGGCTTCACCGTTTCCAACCTGCTGGGTAACAGCTTCTCCTTCCCGCCCAAATGGGGCGTGGTGGGGCCAGGCGAGGTGCAGCAGTTCGACATTGTCTATGGCCCCTATTCGTCCCGCTATCCGGGCAACTCAATGGGCGGCATCATTTCCATCACCACCAAGCCGCCAAAGGAAGGGTTGGAGGCGTTCGCCACCGCCCAGTATTTCATCCAGCCCTATAAGCAGTACGGCACCGACCGCGATTTTGATGGCTATACGGGCGAGGCCGGTTTCGGGTGGAAGCAGAGCGATGGCCCGTGGAGTGCGCGCCTGTCTTACCGCCGGCTTGAGAATCAGGGCCATCCACAGCAATTCTATCAATTGACGCCGGCCACCGGCACGGCGGCATCAACCGTTGTAACCGGCGCCGTGACCGACACGAACCTGATCACCAGGACGCCTTTGTCCGGTGCCTATTCGGTGGAGGACACCACCCAGGATCAGTTGCGCGGCCGTATCGGATATGATTTTGCCGATGGCTGGAATGCGTCGCTGCTGGCCGTGCTGTGGACCAGTGACTATGACGGCACCACCCCCACCACCTATCTGCGCGACGCCGCCGGTAACCCGGTCTTCACGGGCCGGGTGTCCGTGGATGGTAAGCAATACACAATGCCCGCCATCAACCTGTCACTGACCGAACGGCGGGAAATCCTGGGCGGGGCAAAGCTGGAGGGTCCGATTGGTGACTGGCAGGCCAGCCTGAACCTGTCGCGTTTCGTGATCGACAAGCAACGGGCACGCGCTTCCACCGGCTATCTCAACGGTATCAATAGCGCGACCGGAACGGACACGCGTCAGGGTGACACCGGCTGGTGGACCGGTGACGGGCAACTGGAACGCAGCCTGGGTGACCATGAACTGGCGGTGGGTTTCAACAGCAGCCTCTATGAAACCGATCAGACCATTTATGGCGTCGGCAACTGGCGCACCGGTGCCACGCCGACCTTCACGACGCAGACCAGTGGCCGTTCCCGACAATTGGGGGCCTTCATCGATAACGCCTGGCAGGTGACACCGGGGGTGAAGCTGACCGGCGGTGTACGTCTGGATAATTGGCGGGCGTTCGATGGCCGCATCGGCACCCGCGTATCCGGTTCACCGAAATATCAGTCTTACGCAGACCGCAAGGAAACCACCATCAACCCATCCGCCGGCATTCAGGCCGACCTGCCTGCCGATTGGGTAGGGCAACTAAGCCTTGCCACCGCCACCCGCTTCCCCACGGTGGGCGAGCTGTTCCAGGGTCGTCTGGATGGAAATGGCAATTTCGACATTAACAGCTTCGATCCCAACCTGAAGCCGGAGAAGTCGCGTGACGCCAACCTGATGCTGCGCCGTGCCTTCGATGATATCCGCTTCACCGGCAGCATCTTCTATCAGCGGGTGCAGGACGCGATCTTCAGCCAACAGGGCTTCAACCAGTTCGGCGTCGTGACCTCGTCCTTCAAGAATATCGACATCGTGCGCCAGTGGGGTATGGAGGGCATCATCGAGGCATCGGACTTGGCTGGTATCGACGGCCTGAATGTCGATTTCAATGCCGCCTGGATTGACGCTCAGACGGTGCGCAATCGCGCCGTCCCGGCCTCTGAGGGGGTGCAGTTCCCGCGCATTCCGAAATGGCGCCTGAACGGTAATGCCCGGTACAGGTTCGCCGACGATTGGCAATTCTCCACCGGCTGGCGCTACGCGTCGCGTCCCAACACTAATCTGGAGGGGACACAGCGCGGCGATACCTATGGCTATACGTCGGAGCTGATGATCTTCGATGCGAAATTGTCTTGGGACGTGACGGCGGAAACCCAGCTCAGCGTCGGTGTCGATAATATCGGCAATGACAAGGCCTGGGTGTTCCACCCCTATCCGCAACGCACCTTCACGCTTGAACTGAAATGGAAGGGTTGACGCCATGACCGACCTGTCGATCAAGGCACCGCCGGCCAAGGGCTGGCTGGATTACCGCACCATCTGGCGCTGGCATTTCTATGCAGGCCTGTTCTGTGTGCCTTTCATTGTCGCCCTGGCCCTTTCCGGTTCGCTCTATCTGTTCAAGCCGCAGGTGGAGGCCCTGATCGACAGGCCTTATGACAATCTGGTGCTGACCGGCCCGGCGGCCGATGCCAATGCCCAGGCTCTGGCGGCCCTGGCCGCCGTACCGGGAGGAACATTGAAGTCCTACATCGTGCCCGAAGAGACCGACGACGCGGTGCGCGTTCTGGTTCGCGACGGGCAAGGGGCGATATGGCGTGTGTATGTCCATCCCCAGACCCTGGAAATCCTGCATTCGATTCCAGAGGAAGACCGCTTGATGAACCAGATCAAGACCTTCCACGGCGAGCTGTTGATGGGTGACCAGGGCTCCTGGTTCGTGGAACTGGCCGCTTGCTGGGGGATCGTCATGGTGGTTAGCGGGCTCTATCTCTGGTGGCCGCGCGGGGGCCAGGGGCTGGCCGGCATCCTCTATCCACGGCTGTCGGGGGGCGGGCGCACCTTCTGGCGCGATCTGCATGCCGTGACCGGTCTGTGGATCTCCTTCCTGGCCCTGTTCCTGCTGCTGACCGGCCTGCCCTGGGCCAGCGTCTGGGGCGGGGCGTTCAAGGCGGTACGGGAGGCGACCGGAACCGCCGCCGTCAAGCAGGACTGGACCACCAGCCGGAAGGCAGAACGCGCCGGTCATGATGCCCAGGAACATGCCGAGGACCATCCGATGGACCATGGCAGCCTGTCCATGGATGATATGATGGTGGGAACCGTGACCCTTGCCGATGTCGTGGCTCAGGTGGCGCCTCTGAAACTGGCAGCACCCGTTCAGATCAACCTGCCGGCCAAGGCGGGCGGCAGTTGGGCGGTGCGGTCAATGACGGCTAACCGGCCCGACCGCGTCTCCATCGATCTAGACGGCGCCACCGGCACCCCGATCCGGCGGGAGGATTTCGCCGACCGCCACATCATCGACCGCGTCGTCGGGATCGGCATCGCGGCGCATGAGGGGCAGTTGTTCGGCTGGTTCAATCAGGCCCTGGGCGTCATCGCCGCCCTCGGCCTGGTCCTGCTGTCGGTTAGCGGGGCCGTGATGTGGTGGAAACGCCGGCCAAACGGCGCCTTGGGCGCGCCGCCCCCCCTGCGCATGCGGGGCAGCCCGGCGGTCATGGGCATCATCCTGCTGTTTTTCGCCCTGTTCCTGCCCTTGCTGGGCCTGTCGGTGATCGTGGTTGCCCTGATCGATCTGGCCATCCTGCGCCAATTGCCCAACGCCCGCCGCTGGCTGGGCCTGCGTATGGCATGAGGATGGGGCAGGGGGCGGCTACCCTGCCGCCCCCTGTCTGAACCGCCCAGGCGAGCAACCAACTCGGCCCGTGAAAAACCGGTTGAAATAGGCTGGGTCACTGAACCCCAGCTCAAACGCCACCTCCGCTACACCCAGGTCGCTGTAAAGAAGGCTGCGTTTCGCCTCCGCCAACAGCCGATCATGCAGCAGATCGATGGGGGGATGGCCCGTGACCGCGATGCAGGCCGCGCGAAGGCGGCCCGGCGTAACGCCCAGTGCGTCGGCAAACTGCGCCACCCCCCATCCGGCGCGATACTGTTCCTCGATCAGATCACGATAGCGTGCCACCAGGGCCGCGCGTGGTCCGCGCGCCGCACCACCACCGCCCGCCGACAGGCGCGCCGCCCGCCAGGCATGGACCAGCAGCGCCATCAGTGCCGCTTCAACCAGCAGCGAACGGCCAACGCCGCCGCCCGCCATCTCTGCCTCCAAAAGGGCAGCAAGCCGTAGGCAATCGGATCCGTCGCCGCCAAGCGGTACCGCCGATGCCTGCCCGAACAGATCGCCTAACCCCGGTTCCCGCCGCGCCAGCCTGCGCAGCATCGGCTCCACGAACGTGACAACATGTCCCTGACTGTCGGCGTTCCAGTTGAAGCCATGCACCTCCCCCGCCGGAATCAGCAGCAGGCAGGGCGCCGTGAAAGCCTCTTTGTCTCCCCCCGCCAACAAATCCCCGCCGCCAGTGGCAATGACCAGCACATGGTTCAAATCGGCATGGGCGTGTGGTCGGATCTGCCATCCACTGGGCTGGCTGCGTCGTTCCAGGGTTTCGGCATGGATGAAATGTTCATCCGCCTTGGCCTCCGCCTCCCCGTACAGAAAGAAGCGGGGTACGGGATTGCTGGCTTTGCGGGTCATGCAGCGCAGCATGTCAAAGGATCGATGAAAAATCCAATTTTTTATATGATGCGTGTCCTGCCTCAATGGTTTGCCGACGCTATCATCCCGCCAACAGCAAACATAGTATTGGGAGGAGGATGGCGATGCGCACACAGGTTGCCATCATCGGTGCCGGCCCCGCCGGATTGCTTCTGGCTCATCTTTTGTACAAGGCGGGCGTGGAATGCGTGATCCTGGAACGCCGTGACCGTGCCTATGTCGAAAGCCGCATCCGCGCCGGCATCCTGGAACAAGTGACGGTCGATCTGCTCCGGCAGGTGGGCGTGCATGAACGCATGGATCGCGAGGGCCTGCCGCATGACGGCTTCGCGCTGTCTACCGACGGCGACAATACCCGTATCGACATGAAGGCGCTGACCGGCAAATCCGTCATGGTCTATGGCCAGACGGAGGTTACGCGTGACCTGATCGATGCCGCCATCCACCGTGATATCCCGCTGCTGTTCGAGGCGCAGGACGTTGCCCTGCACGACATCACCAGCGCGCGCCCCCGCGTCACGTTCCGGCATGATGGCGTTGACCGTGTCCTGGAATGCGACTTCATCGCGGGTTGTGATGGGTTCCATGGCGTCGCACGCGCCAGCATTCCCGCCGACGTGTTGCGCACCTTCGAGCGTGTATATCCGTTCGGGTGGCTGGGCGTGCTGGCCGATGTGCCGCCATGCGACCATGAACTGATCTATGCCAGCCATGAACGCGGCTTTGCGCTGGCCTCCATGCGCTCCAACACCCGCTCGCGCTATTATGTGCAGGTCGCCAATACCGAGAAGGTAGAGGATTGGTCGGACGAGCGGTTCTGGGACGAACTGTGCCTGCGCCTGGGGAACGAGGTTGCACCCCGTGTGACGCGCGGGCCGTCGATTGAAAAATCAATCGCGCCGCTGCGCAGCTTCGTGGCTGAACCGATGCGCCATGGCAACCTGTTCCTGGCCGGTGATGCTGCCCATATCGTGCCGCCGACGGGGGCCAAGGGTCTTAATCTGGCCGCTACCGACGTTGCCTATCTGGCCGACGGGTTGGCCGATCATTACCGGGGCAATCAGGCAGGTATCGATGCCTATTCCGCCCGCGCGCTCGCCCGCGTATGGAAGGCCGAACGCTTCTCCTGGTGGTTCACCAGCCTGATGCATCGTTTCCCGGAGACCGACGCCTTTGGCCGCCGCATGCAGATTGCGGAGCTGAACTATCTGCGCGGATCTCATGCGGCACAGCAGTCGCTGGCGGAAAACTATGTGGGTCTTCCGCTCCACTGACATTGATGTCCGGAGCCCTTTCAAACCCGAGACCCATCCCGGTGAAACACCACAATCCGGATTTTATTCGGACTCCGATTTAAAATCCGGATGGTGGTTGCTGTACAAGGGCAGGTCCATAGCCTGTTGGATTAAGGACACTGATCTGGCGGTCAATTCCTGATCCAAAAACCCATGCCTGACCCGCGTGTGACACCTTTGACTTGGGTGCTGCAATGCGACATAAAGGCTAGGCATGAAAGAGACTGATTTCGACGCTTTGCATGAAAGCGCCACCGCGTTCCCCCGCATCGGGGCTGGCGCGGACATGGACCGGGCGGACGCCACGGTTATCCCCTTCCACCGCTATACCGACTATGATCGCCGCTGGCCCGTGCCAGGCAAAGGCGAAGTCCTGGTTGTGCCGTTGGGCGGCCTGGGCCGCATCGGCATGAATTGGACCCTGTACGGCCATGATGGCGCCTGGGTCCTGGTTGATGCGGGTATTGCCTTCCCTGATCCTGATACGACGGGCGTGGACTGTATCGTCCCGCACCCCGCCTTCCTGGCCCCTATCCGCGACCGGTTGCTGGCCCTGGTGGTCACCCACGCGCATGAGGACCACATCGGCGGCATCGACCGGCTGTGGCCGCAGGGTATTGACTGCCCCATCTATGCCACGCCGTTCGCGACCAAGCTGATAGCCCGCCGGTTGGATGAGGCTGGTGTGCTGGAAAAGGTGGAGTTGAACAGCTACCCTGTGGGTGGTGCGTTCAACATCGGGCCTTTCGGCTTCCGCTCCATCCGCATGACCCATTCGATCCCGGAACCGGTCGCACTGGCCATCGACACGGCGGCAGGTACCGTCCTGCATACCGGCGACTGGAAGTTCGATCCGGAGCCCGGCATCGGTCAGGCCACCGATTTCGACGCCCTGCGCAAGCTGGGGGATGATGGCGTGCTGGCCATGCTTTGTGACAGCACCAATGCGCACAAGGATCTGCCGTCAACATCGGAGGCGCAGGTGCGCCGCGCCTTTGACCGGCTGTTCGCCACGCGCAAGGGCCAGATCGCCATCTGCTGCTTCGCCACCAATGTGGCGCGCGTCGCATCCGCCATCTCCGCCGCCGCTGATGCAGGTCGTCAGGTGGCGCTGGCAGGCCGTTCCATGCGCAATTGCGAGGAAGTGGCCCGTGACCTGGGCCTGCTGAGCCATGTGCCGGAACCGTTGACCGAACCCGCCCATCTGAAGGGTCTGGATCGCGACAAGGTCGCATTGATCTGCACCGGCGGACAGGGTGAAGAAAAGGCGGCCCTGGCCAAGCTGGCGCGCGGCGAACGCCGTTTCCCGCCCTTCGGCGCCGGTGATACGGTCGTACTGTCGGCCCGCGTCATCCCCGGCAATGAAGAGTCGGTGGAGAAGGTCGTCTCCAAGCTGCGCGCACGCGGGGTGGAGGTGCTGATGGGGCACGAAGTGATGGGTGGCGAGCCGCTGCACGTCTCCGGCCATCCCGGCGCCAACGAACTGCGCGAACTCTATGCCCTGGTCCGTCCGCGCATCGCCCTGCCGGTGCATGGGACCGACATGCATCTGGCGGCCCATGCCCGTCTTGCCCGCGCGGCCGGCTGTCAGGCCGCCATCGTCGCGGAAGAGGCGGAGGTGATCCGCCTGTCAGACGGCGGTTCCCGTGTCCTGGGCCGGGTCAACGCCCCGCTTCTGTCGATCGAGAGTGAGCCGAACGGCGACCGCGCAACCTATGATCCTGGTAAGGTGCTGGTGGCGGGGCAGGTTTAAACCTGCCTCATGAGCGGGGGGTCACCCCCGCCCCTTGGTGTTGACCAGCGCGACACCACCCAGGGCCAGGACCCCACCGGCCAGCGTGGTCCAGACGGGCAACTCGCCCGTCATCGGCACGGCCACCGTGGAGGCGACCACGGGCACCATGTAGAGAAAGTTTGAGCCCCGAGCTGCGCCGAAATGGCCCAGGGCGTACGTCCAGGCGGCATAGCCGATGGCGGCGGGAAACAGCGCCAGGAACAGCAGGGCCGACTGCACCTGCCAACTAGCCGCCAATGCCTGCTGCACCCCCTGACCTAGCCAGGGCGACAGCCAAAGCGCGCCGGCTGCCAAGGTCAGCGCCGATGAGGGCAGGGCGCCGTAGCGCGCTACCAGTGGCCGTTGCAGTACGAAATAGGTGGCGGTGGCCAGTGCAGCCCCGATCAGCAGCATGGCGCCGCTGCCAAAGCGCAGCCCGCCCGGCTGTCCCGACGCGATCAGGCCGACGCCGGCCATGCTGATCCCCATGCCGACCCAGGCCCAGCGGCGGAACCTTTCCTTCAGGAACAGGGTCGCGAAGATTACGGTCAGGACCGGAGCCACATTCACGATGAAGCTGGCCGCCCCCGCCGCCACTGTCTTCTGTCCGGTATTCAGCAGCAGGTTATAAAGCGCGATCCCGATCCCGCCGCAGGCCGCGAACCGTACCACATCCATGCCGCGCGGCAGCCGGGGTCGCGTCACCAGCAAAAAGATCAGGGCCAGTGTACCCGCCATGGCAAACCGCGCCGCCGCCAGCGGCAACGGGTCCATGCCGCCCAGCGCCAGGCGGATGGAGGGAAAGGCCGATCCCCAACTGACCACCGTCACTAGGACGGCAAGGGCGGGCAGGAAGCGTGACCGGGGCAGGGGGCTGGCAAGGGCCGTCATAGGAGCATTTCCGTTCAGGGGCGACATGATGGTGATCCTGCCTGATCGCGGGCTATTGACATAGCGTACTGATGGCGGCACACCTGTACGTATGACGCACAGCATATCCCTGCCGCCCCTGGAAAGCCTGACCGCCGTTCTGGCCGCCGGACGTACCGGTTCCTTTTCCGCTGCGGCCCAGGAACTGGGCGTCACTCATGCAGCCATCAGCCGCCGGGTACAAGCAGCGGAGAGCTGGTTGGGTGTCGCCCTGTTTGAACGACACGGACGCGGGGTGCGCACCACGCCCGATGGCGAACGCTTCATCGCGCGGGTGGGGGAAGCGTTCAACATGATTGCCCGCTCCGGCGACCAATGGCGTCACCGCCGTGGCACAGAGATTGTGCGCCTCTCCATCCTGCCGGCCTTCGCCAAGCTCTGGCTGTTTCAGATGCTGGGCAAACTGCAGGATGCCAACCTGCGTTTCGACCTTCTGGTCGAACATCAGCTGGCCGATCTGGAAAAGGGAGAGGTCGATATTGCAGTACGGTGCGGCAATGGCCAGTGGACGGGGGTGAACAGCACACCTCTGTTTCAAGAAATGGTCTATCCCGTCGCCGCACCGTCGCTGGCCGCGCGCCTGGGTCCCAACCCGTCCGTTGCTACTATCATGGCCGAAACCCTGGTGCATGACAGTACCGTTACCTCCTGGCGGGCCTGGCTGGCGGCGCATGACGTGCAGTACAGCAAGCCACGGCCCCAGGACATACGGTTTGAGGATTACGACACTGTGCTGGCCGCACTGGAGGTGGGGTTGGGGATCGGCATGCTCCGATCGCCCCTGGGCGATGCCTGGGTGGCCGATGGCCGGCTGGTGCCGCTCAGCCCGCTTTGGGTGCCCAACCCCTATCTCTATCATCTTGTGACCCGCACCGGCACCCCGCGCCCGGCAGTGGCCGAGGCACGGGACCGTATGCTGGCGTTGGCGGCGGAGTTCAGGCCGACACCCCCGCCATCAGGGCGTTGATATCCCGATAGGGCATTGGATCGGCACAGATCGGGTCGGATACGCCATCCTGCAGGAAGGCGCCGCCGATGGCCGCCACCCGGCCCCAGAGATATTCCGGCAGGGCCGAACCCGCCGACAGCCGCTTCACACCCAGCTTCGACAGGTCCGCCGCCGGTAACAGGCCGGGTCGGGCCATCACATTCAGTGGCACTTTAATACTGCTTGATATGTATTTGATTTCATTTGGATCGGTTACACCAGCTGGAAATAAACCTGAAGCTCCGGCAGCTGTATACAGCTGCGCACGCCGAGCCACCTCTGCCGCGCGTTCCCCTGCCGGGGCCAACCCCTTCAGATACACATCGGTACGGGCATTGATGAACAGACCCGGCCCGACAGCGGCCCGGATGGCCTGGATCTTGGCGGCCAGCAGGTCGGGCGTGCCCGCCCCATCCTCGATATTCACGCCGACAACACCCGTCGCCACGATGCGGCGGGCCAGATCGGCGACGGCGGCGGGATCGTCGCTATAGCCGGCTTCCATATCAATGCTGACGGGCAGGTCGGGCACGGCGCGCACAATGGTGGCGGCGGCATGCAGCAGCAAATCCGCCGGCAGCTTGTTGCCGTCGGCCATGCCCAGGGCCCAGGCAAGACCGGCACTGGTGGTGGCAATGGCCTGGGCCCCCAGATTGCGCATCATACGGGCACTGCCGCCGTCCCAGACATTGCACAGGATCAGGGGGCCATCGCCCCGGTGCAGGGCGTCGAAAATCTCAAACTTCGTCTTGGTCATGATGCCTTTTCCAAGGAAAGCGGAATTACGGGAAGATCAAGGTGACGGCAGGCATAGGCACCCCAGGGATGCCATCGTCGTTCGCCTTCATAGATCTGAACCGGCCCGTCCCATGGGGCCGGTACCCGCCGTCCGGGCCGGTCCGCCACCAGGGTGGCCAGGATAGGGTCTTGCGACAGATGGGCGTTGATGGTCGCCATATCCGCCGACAGGTCGAACCGCCGCCGCAGCCGGGCCGCGATGCCCGACAGTGACTTGATATCGCCGGTACGGATCACAGCCTTCAACGCGTCCCAGCCGGGAAGGGCAGTGACGGTGACGTCGCCATCGGACAGTTGCCGCCGCCAGACCCCGTCCAACACTTGCTCTGCTGCATCACCTTGCGCCACGATGGCATTCAGCAGATCGGGCCAGTCCAGGGGTGGGCGGTAAGCCAAGCGAAGGATCACCCCATCCTGCGCCACGCTGCCCTCCACCCGGTCTGACGCCAGAGCCTGCCGGCGCAGATCACGCGGGGGCCGGCCATAGAGTGACTGGAACGTCTCGTTGAATCGCCTGATGCTGCCGAAGCCGGATGCCAGCGCCACCTCCGCCATGGGCAACGCCGTCTCATGCAGAAGCTGTTTGGCGAACAGCACGCGCCGCGTCTGCGCCACGGCGATAGGGCTTGCGCCCAGATGCTGCTTGAACAGGCGGCGCAACTGCCGCTCCCCAACACCCAGCCGCCCGGCCAGGGCATCTACGCTGGCTTCCTCACCATCCAGCGCGCCCTCCGCGATCAGGGCCAGCCCGCGCGAGACAGTGTTGGAGGTGCCGCGCCAGACGGCAAGGTCAGGTGCGGCTTCAGGTCGGCAGCGCAGGCAGGGCCGGAACCCCGCCTCCTGTGCGGCGGCTGCCGTCGGGTAGAAGCAGCAATTCTCCGCCTTGGGCGTGCGGGCCGGGCAGATGGGGCGGCAGTAGATGCCGGTGGTTAGCACCGCCGTGAAGAAACGCCCGTCAAAGCGGGCATCCCTGGTTTCAACAGCGCGGTAGCAGGCGGTGGGGTCGAGCGTTTCCATGCCCTGATCCTGCCACGGGCCGCCCATGGGGGCTCGCGGTTTTCGGACATGGACGGTGGTGTTGCACTACCACTTATGGGAAGCGGCAGACCTCGCCCGTCACCTCCACAAACGACCGGGCACCTGCACCGACCGTCAGGCGCACTTCCTTGTCGCTGGAGATCAGGTTGTGGGTCAGCGGCAGGACGCCATTGACCTCGTCCACCTTGCCATTGGCATCAGTGAAACGAATCTTCACGGGCTTGGTCGGATCGTACCAGGCTTCCGGGCTGCCACCATCATTACGGGCCGGCACACCCTCACCCGTCACGATGATGGCCCCATCGGCAAAGGCCACCTGCGTGTTCGATCCCCGGTAGATCGGGGTGGGCAGCACGAATCGCTTTGTGTCGGGCCGTGCACAGGAACGCGGATTGCTGGTCTGTTCGATGACGAAGGCCATGCGTTCGGGGTTCACCCCCTCTGCCAGCTTACGGGCCACCAGTTCGGTGATCTTGGCCAGTTCGCCGCTCGGCACCTCGCGCTGCAGCCGGATTTCCAGCTCGTTGGCTCGAATTTCTTGGGTCTGGGCGATCTGCTGCAATTGCTGGGCGCGACGTTCGGCCTTGTCCTTGGCCGCCGTCATATTGGCCAGCTCTTCCTGGATGGAGCCTTCGCGGGACTTCAGCTGCTCCACACCAACCAGATAGGAGAAGCCGGCAACACCGCCCAGTACAGCCAGAACCAGGGCAGCCTTGCCCACACGGCCCCAGATGCGACGGCGGTAGCGGCGGCGGTGGTCGTAGAGGCCGTAGCTCATCTCTTCCCAGGCAAATCAACAGGATGGGGCGGGCCCGTCCACATGGACGGCATGCCCGACCCTAACCCAGCCTGTAAGACAATTACAAGGGGCGGGGATTGATCCCGTCAGCCCTTGGGCAGCGCCTTCTCAATGGCGGCGGTCAACTCGGCGCTGTCCGGCGTCACCTTGGAGCCATAGGCCTCAATCAGGTTACCATCGGTGCCGATCAGGTACTTGTGGAAATTCCACTTCGGCTCACCCTTCTGTTCGGCAAGCCACTTGTACATCGGGTGGGCATTGGGGCCCTTAACCGGCTCCTTTGTGGTCATGGGGAAGTCGATGGCAAAATTGACTTCGCAGAATTCCTTGATCTCCTTCGTGCTTCCCGGCTCCTGACCGCCGAAATCATTCGACGGCACGCCCAGCACGACCAGACCCTTGTCCTTGTACTTCTCCCACAGGGCCTGCAGGCCCTTATACTGAGGCGTGTAGCCGCACATGGAGGCGGTATTAACCACCAGCACCGTCTTGCCGCGATAGGCATCAAATTTCAGCGGCCCGCCCTCGATGGCAGTGAAACCGAAATCATAGGCGTTGGCCGCCTGCGCGGTACCGGTCATGCCCATCACCCCCATCATCGCCAGACCACCGGCCAGCGCCAGCATGGCCCGTCGGCCCATGGTCGTCACCTTGTCACCCATGATGCACCTGTAAAAGGAACGTTCGGACCAACAATGTAGTACGGGTGGGCCGTCCGTCCAGGCCTATCAAAGCCTTGTAGCTACCTGTCTGGAGTTGCCATTGCGTTCCAGACAGCGTTCAAGCGCATCGGCGCGGGCCTCTGCCGCACCATTGGCCGGCATGGAGGCCTGGATATAGGCGGCGCAATTGGCGAAATGCGGATGTTCGTCGGCCACGGCCAGCGGCGGGCTCACGGCCTGCGGACTGCCACAGGCCGTCAGCATGAAGATCGGGATCAGAACCAGGACCAAGCGGCCCATCGCCGCCTCCTTTATTGCAGTGCAAAAGCCTGCGCAGGATCGGTGATCGCTGCTTGCCGGAAAGTGATCCAACGCACATGCTGCATCGCATGGCTGTATCCGGAGACCCCTGTGATAACCGACACGGCACCCCCCAACCTGCTCCTGTCCACGGACAGCCGGTTGGTGATCATTGATGTACAGGACCGACTGCTGGCCGCCATCGACGGTGCCGATGCGGTGGTGGCCAATTGCGTCAAGCTGGTGACGGCGGCCAACCGTCTGGGCGTGCTGGTCGCAGCCACCGAACAGAACCCCGAAGGCATTGGCCCCACCACATCGGCGCTCGCTGCCCTGATCCAGCGCAGCTTCGGCAAGTCGCATTTCTCCGCCGCCCGTCAGGCTGATTTCCTGGCCTGGGCCGCCGCCGGGGGCACGGTGCTGCTGGCAGGGACAGAAACACATGTCTGCGTGCTGCAGACTGCGCTGGGGCTGAAAGCCCTCGGACTGCGCGTTGCCGTCATCATCGACGCCGCCGGCTCCCGCACTGCCGTGAGCAAACAGGCAGCGCTTGATCGTCTGCGCTTCCATGGGGTGGAGCTGATCACGGTTGAGATGGTGCTGTTCGAATGGCTGGAACGCTATGACCGGCCGGAGTTCAAGGAACTGCTGCGGCTGATTAAGTGATCTATCTAGGTCAGGTGGAGGCTTCTGCCTCCACCTGACCTACGGCCCGATCAGCCCCGCGCCTTCAGCGCCCGACGGTGCTTGTGCAGCAGCGGTTCGGTATAGCCGCTGGGCTGTTCCACGCCCTTGAACACCAGATCACAGGCGGCCTGAAACGCGATGGAACTGTCGAAGTCCGGTGCCATAGGGCGATAGGCGGGGTCGCCCGCATTCTGCCCATCGACCACGGCGGCCATGCGCTTCATCACGGCCAGCACCTGCGCCTCGGTACACACGCCATGCAACAGCCAGTTGGCGATATGCTGGCTGGAAATGCGCAGGGTGGCGCGGTCTTCCATCAGGCCGACATTGTGGATGTCGGGCACCTTTGAACAGCCGATCCCCTGATCAATCCAACGCACGACATACCCCAGAATACCCTGGGCATTATTCTCCAGCTCCTCATTGATCTCCGCCTCCGACCAGTTGATGCCGCGTGCCAGCGGGATGGTAAGGATATCGCGCAGGGAAGCGCGGGGGCGCGACGACAGTTCGGCCTGCCGGGCCACCACGTCGACCTGATGATAATGCAGGGCGTGCAGAGTGGCGGCGGTAGGTGAGGGGACCCAGGCAGTATTGGCACCCGCCATCGGATGGCCGATCTTGACCTTCAGCATTTCCGCCATCCGGTCGGGCATGGCCCACATGCCCTTGCCGATTTGCGCATGGGACCGGAAGCCGGCGGCCAAACCGTTATCGACGTTCCAGTTCTCATAGGCGCTGATCCAAGCGGCGGCCTTCATGTCGGCCTTGCGGATCATGGGACCGGCCTGCATCGACGTGTGCATCTCATCGCCGGTGCGGTCCAGGAAGCCGGTATTGATAAAGCAGACCCGGTCCTTTGCAGCGCGAATACATTCCTTCAGGTTGACGGTGGTCCGCCGCTCCTCATCCATGATGCCGATCTTCAGCGTGTTGCGGGCAAGGCCCAGCACATCCTCGATCCGGTCAAACAGATGGTTGGCAAAGGCCACTTCCTCCGGCCCATGCATCTTCGGCTTCACGATATAGACCGAGCCTGCCCGGCTGTTGGACAGGCCACCCGTGCGGCGCAGGTCGTGCAGGGCGATCAGGCTGGTAATGATGCCGTCCAGAATGCCTTCCGGCACCCAGCTGCCATCCTCGAAGGTGACGGCATCAATGGTCATCAGATGCCCGACATTGCGGATGAACAGCAGCGACCGGCCATGCAGCGTCACCGTGCCAGCACCATCCGCAGAAATGTAGGTGCGATCGGGGTTCAAGGCGCGTTCCATGCTGCGCCCACCCTTCTCAAACGTCGCCGTCAGGTCGCCCTTCATCAGGCCCAGCCAGTTGCGATAGACGGTGACCTTGTCGGCGGCATCGACGGCGGCGATGCTGTCCTCGCAATCCATGATGGCGGTCAGGGCCGATTCCAAGACGATATCGGCCACACCCGCCGCATCGCCCTTGCCGATGGCGTGCGAACGGTCGATGACGATGTCCAGATGCAGACCGTGATGGGTCAGCAGGATATTGGTTGGCGCAGCCGAATCGCCATTATAGCCCTTGAACTGTGCCACATGGGCCAGACCCGTCACCGACCCATCGGCCAGTGTCACCGACAGCGCACCATCAGCAACGCGGTAGCCGGTGGCGTCCTTATGGCTGCCGGATGCCAGCGGGGCGGCACGGTCCAGAACCTCCCGCCCCTTGGCGATGACGGCAGCCCCGCGCACGGGGTCATAGCCCTTGGCCCCCGTGCCGACATAGCCGAGCGCATCAGTGCCATACAGCGCGTCATACAGGCTGCCCCAGCGGGCATTGGCGGCGTTCAGGGCGAAGCGGGTGTTCATCACCGGCACCACCAGCTGCGGCCCCGCCACTTGGCTGACCTCCGGGTCGGTATTGGCTGTGGTGATGGCAAAGTCAGGTCCTTCCGGCACCAGATAGCCGATATCCCGCAGGAACGCCTCATAGGCTTCCGCGTCGATATCCTGCCCGCGCCGGGCGATATGCCAGCCATCGATCTTGGCCTGCAACGCCTCGCGACGGTCCAGCAACCGCTTGTTCACGGGGGCCAGATCCTTGAATAGGGACGCGAAGCCGGACCAGAAGGCACCCGGCTCCACACCCGTACCGGGCAGAGCCTCGGTTTCGATGAAGCGGTGGAGTTCGGCATTGACCTTCAGGCCATTGATATCGACGGTGGCGGACATGGACGCGGACCTTCCCTGACAACTGGCGTTCTTTATCCACCCCTATCAGGGCCATTGCTGCCACGCAACACAGAATGGAAGTCTTTCCACGATGCGGAAAGATTGATAGGCTGACAGTCAGCAACCACCGGAATCATCATGCCCAAAACCACCACCGACAGCCCCGAACGCAACGGCAATGTCCAGGTCCTGACCCGCGCCATTGCCATCCTGAACCATCTGGCACAGGCCGATGGCGGGGCTAGCCTGACGGAGATCGGTAATGCCGTGGGCTTGGCGGCCTCCACCACCCACCGCCTGCTGACCTCTCTGGAGTCGGAGCGTTATGTGCGCTTCGATGCGGAAACCAAGCTTTGGTCAGTGGGGGTGCAAGCCTTCATCATGGGCAACGGCTTCGTGCGCACCCGCGATCTGGTCCGTCTGGCCCGGCCCCATATGCGGGCCTTGATGGAGGCCAGCGGAGAGACGGTGAACCTTGCCATCGAGGATCAGGGGGCCGCCGTCTACTTGTCGCAGGTCGAATGCCGGGAGATGATGCGCACCTTTGCGC
Organism: Niveispirillum cyanobacteriorum; assembly: GCF_002868735.1. Lineage (GTDB taxonomy): Bacteria > Pseudomonadota > Alphaproteobacteria > Azospirillales > Azospirillaceae > Niveispirillum > Niveispirillum cyanobacteriorum. The sequence goes on from NZ_CP025612.1 coordinate 804,194, forward strand.
GGTTGGGCGCGCGGGTGCCCATGCATTGCTCTGGCGTCGGCAAGGCGCTTTTATCCGCGTTGGATGAGGCAGCGTTGCTCCGCCATGTCGAAAGGCACGGACTGACCCGGATGACGGCCCGAACCCTGACCGAACGGCCGGGTTTGAGCGCTGATCTGGCTGCGGCAAAGGCACGTGGCTACGCAATCGACGATGAAGAACACGCTGTTGGCCTGCGATGTGTCGCGGCACCCATCTTCAATGAACATGGCGATCCGGTTGGTGCCGTCTCACTTTCCGGTCCCATGGCACGCATAACCGATACGCGTATGCCCGTGCTGGGTGGGCTGGTCCGGCAGGCGGCAGGCCGCATAATGGCGGAAATTGGCGGTATTCCTGGACTTTAAGCAGAAGTCTGGCATGCCTATGTCCTCTCTTATACCATTCGAAATAAGGCGAAACGCTTGGGGCCATTTTGGGCCGGACAGCGTTAGACTATCTAAGAGACGTTGAGTTCACGATTGCAGGATTTCCGGTCCATGGGGCAACAGAAGCAAATCCTGGTTGTTGAGGACGAGTTCCTGATCGCCATACATGTGGCTGACATCATGGCCGACCTTGGTTTTGGTGTGATCGGACCCGCCGGAAACATCCAGCAGGCATTGGCCCTGATCGATGAAGGGCGTCTGGACGGCGCGATCCTGGACGTCAACCTGTCAGGGCAGCTGGTATTTCCCGTGGCATCGGCCCTGGCGGCCCGCAACGTTCCTTTCATCCTGACCAGCGGTTATGACGTGGCGGGACTTCCGGCAGAATGGAGGGACCGTCCGGTCCTTCGCAAGCCGGTGGCAGAACGGGACCTTGCCCGTCTGGCGCAATCGGTCTTCCTGGCGGAAACAGGCGAATTGATGAAGGTGGCGGGTGTCGGCCAGGCTTGAGACTGAAGCTCCCCATGGTGCTCGGCGCATCCTGCTGGTGGAAGACAGCCCCACGCAGGCCCTGCGCCTGCAGATCCTGCTGGAGGACGAGGGGTACACTGTCGAACTGGTAGACAGCGCGGAAGCGGCACTTCCCGTTCTAAACCGCACGCTGCCGCACCTGCTGATCGTTGATCACCATTTGCCGGGCATGCAGGGTGGCGATCTATGCCGTTTGATCCGGTTGCATGTGGCAACCCTTTCCATGCCCATCCTGATGCTGACTGCCGACGAAACCCCGGCCCGTCAGCGTGAGGGACTGGACAGTGGCGCGGACGATTTCCTACCTAAATCCACCGACCCGGCCGTGCTGCTGCTGCGCGTGCGGCAGTTGCTGCGTCATGCGCGGCGTGACGATGACATGGATGTGCTGCCGCAAACCCAGTTCCGGCAGCCGCGTGCCCTGCTGGTGGGATTTGAATCCGTTCTGGAGTACGCCCTTCGCGCGCTGCTGCTGGAAGAGGGGTGCCGGATAACGGCGGTCAATACGGCCACACTAGCCCTGGCGCATCTGGCGCTGGAGCCGCAGGATGTAATACTGGTCAATGATCAACTTGCGGATATGGACGGGTTGGAGCTGTGTCGGCAATGCCGGTCCAGCCTGGGTACCGGCACCGCCTTGATCCTGGCATTGGGTGGGCAGCAGGATCTGGACCGGGTCCACCGGTTGCTGGGCGCAGGCATCGACGATCTGTTCGATCCAAAGGCGCCGCTGCCGCCGCTACGCGCGCGATTGCGGGCCATCCTGCGCCGCCGTTTTCTGGAAGAACAGAACCGGCGCCTCTTGGCCGATTTCCGAGAGAGGGAAGGGCGCGCACTGCGGCTGGAGGCGGAACGTAACGCCGCCCGCACGCGTGCCATGCTGGCAGACCAGTTGGCAACGGTGAACCGGCGCCTCGCAGACCAGGCATTGATTACCGCCACTATCACCCGCAATGTGCCCGCAGCACTGATCCTGACAAATGGCGCGGGTATGGCGACATACCTTAACCCGCCCGCCATCGGCCTTCTGGGGGCAGAGCTGGAAGGCGCATCCCTGTTTGAAAAGCTGGGCGTAACACTGGGAAAGGGCGACATTTCCATCCCAGCCGTTGCGGAAAGTGCCGCAACCCTGGAACGACCCGATGGTCAACTGGTCCCGGTTCTCTATTCGATCACCCCGTTGGATGGTGATGAGGGGCCGGCAGGAGCCGTTGTGCAAATTATCGACGTGACCGAACGTCGTCAGGCTGAAGAACGACAAGAACTGCTGATGGCGGAGCTGTCGCATAGGGTCAAGAACACCCTGGCCACCGTGCTGTCGATTGGCAAGCAGACCCGCCGGCGTCATGCCGATACGGACAGTTTCTGGCAATCGTTTGAGGGCCGGCTACGGGCGCTGTCAGAGACGCATAACCTGCTGGCCGATCATTTCTGGGAATGGGTGCAGTTGGCCGACGTCATCCGGCATGAGGTGACGCCCTATGCCCAGGAACCACATGATGTGCGTATCGATGGACCCGCCATCGAACTGCGGCCCAAGGCGGCACTGGCCCTGGCGCTGGTCTTCCACGAACTGGCCACTAACGCCGCCAAGTACGGAGCCTTTTCACAGGCCGGCGGACATCTGGAAGTGCTATGGACCCTGACCGATGGCGAACAGCCACGCATCCATCTCAGTTGGAAGGAAACCGGCGGCCCGCCCACGACGGTGCCGACCACCTCTGGCTTCGGCACAACCCTAATCCAGCGCTCGCTTGCCTACGAACTGCAAGGTGCAACGGCATTAAGGTTTGAACCCGACGGTCTGCGCTGCGACATCGAGTTTCCGTTCAGCGAAGTCATACGTCGGCGCAGCGGGGGATGAGGAAACGCCAATCACCCCCATTGCTAACCATCTGACTATAAAAGAGAGTCGCACTTCAAAATAGAATCCACCCCGCCTACAACCAAAATATCGATAATTATACTTATGGAAATTACATTTCCTTCGTTGACCTCAATGCGCGATCCAGGGCCAGACCGGCAATGAGGCCAGCAGCCTGGGCCAATATGAAGCCCGGGACATCCAGGGGGCGGATACCAGCGAAACTGTCGGTCAGGCTGCGTGCCAGGGTGACGGCGGGATTGGTGAAGCCGGTGCTGGCCGTGTACCAGTAGCCGGCCATTACAGCCAACGGCACGGCGTAAGAAAGAGCAGCCGCCGTACCGCTGCGTAGTGCACGCAGTATGATGGTTACCAGAACCAACGTTGCCACGGCTTCCGACAACCATTGTCCCGGACCGGTGCGGACTGTCGCGGAGACCTGCACAAGCGTCTGGTTGAACATACCATGGGCCAGCAGCACGCCTGATACGGCGGCGACCGCCTGCACAGCCAGATAGGCCGCTACCCGTGAACGAGGAAAATAGCCGGTGGCCGCTAGGGCCAGCGTGACAGCCGGGTTGAAATGCGCGCCGGACAGCGGCCCGAACATATGGATAAGCGCCACCAGGGCACCACCGGTGGCAATAGCATTGGCCAACAGGGCAACGGCACCGTTACCACCGGCCAGTTGCCAAGCCATGATGCCGGAGCCAACGATCACGGCCAGCAGCAACGCGGTGCCGATCCCCTCCGCAATCAGCGCCTGAAACAAGGAAGGCCGGGTCATGGGTGGCTTTCCTCAGCGATTTCATCCATCCGCCGTTTCAGCGCCATGCGGTCCAGCGTGGCCATCGGCAGGCTGGTGAATATAGACAGACGGCGTTCGATCATGCGGTAGACATCGGCCGTGAAGGCCGCCTTTTCCGCATCGGTACCGGTGGCGGATGACGGATCGGGAAAGCCCCAGTGTGCCGTCAACGGCTGTCCCGGCCAGATGGGACAGACCTCTCCCGCTGCCTGATCACAGACAGTGATGATGAAATCCAGGGCCGGGGCGCCCGGCTGGGCAAATTCCGACCAATCCTTTGATCGTGTATCAGAAAGATCATAGCCGAGGCGTGTCAGCAGATCACGGACATGGGGATTGATGCGGCCTGAGGGGTGGCTGCCAGCGCTGTAGGCCTTGAAACGCCCCTGCCCCATCCGGTTCAGGATCGATTCCGCCATGACGGAACGGGCACTGTTATGGGTGCAAAGGAACAGCACGGTGTTAACGCCAGTGTCCACCATGGCGGGGCTCCTATCTGAAATGAGAAGCGGAAAATCAGGCGGCAGGACCGCAGCAGGCCGACTTTGCCTTTTCCACGAGCTTGGGAGCTGCCGTGGAAGCCAGACGCGGATCAATGGCCGTGGCACCGCCGCCGTAAGTGGCGCTGCCGCCGTAGGTGTGGAACACCTCCCACGACAGGCCAGCCGGATCGGTGACCCAGGATTTCTCCGACTTGGCGTAGCAACAGGTCGTATGCCCTTCCTCCAGAACCGGCGCGTCAGCCTGACGCGGTCGGCCATAGACCTCGGCCAGTTCGTCGGCACTGTCCACCTGAATGCCGAGATGTTCGATACCAGGCGTGCTGTCGCGCAGGGAAATGGCAAAGTTCACGCGGGGATCATCCAGCATCCACTTGGCGTAATCATCCTTCAGCACGGAAGGCTGTGCCGCGAACAGCGTGGAATAAAGGCGGACGGACTGTCTAAGATCGTCAACAGCCACATGCAGGTGCAGGCGCTTCATCGGTTGGTTCCTTCTGTTTAGTGACACAAGCCAGCGTGCCCAACCCATCACCGCAAAGTTCGGGCCGACCCTGACAGCAATCCTCCATCAGGAAAGAAAGGAGACGCCGAGTGCCCCCATAATCGGTGGCGTAAAAAATCTGCCGCTGCACACGCCAGGACCGCAGCAATCTCGCGCGGTCCAGCGTGGCAAGGTGATGCGACAGGGTGGAGGCGCCGACACCTAAGCGTTCCGCGATCTCCCCCGCATTCAGCCCGTCCGGCCCAATCCGCACCAGCAGGCGGAAAATCTCCAGCCGCGTGGATTGGGCAAGGGCTGCGAGAGCGTCGATGGCTTGTGTCTGTTCTATAATTCGAACATTATCAAAATATGTTGGTGGCGTCAATATCATATTTCGATAATCGTCAAAATATCCCGCTGCTGTACGCAGCGCCCATTTCGGCAGCATTGACTGCCGCCCCCCTTATTTCCGCATATACGCACCGCATGCGGGGATAATCTGAACCAAGACGCCGCAAAAGGCGCATCGCAGCGAACGGGGGTTCACGGCATGACCATCATCACGGGTATGGACGGACAGACCAAAGCAGCGGGTGTCGGCAGGACGCTGGCCGCCGCCAAGGCACATTCGCGTCTGGTTGCGATTGACGCGCTCCGCGGTCTGGTCATGGTTTTCATGCTGGTGGACCATGTGCGGGAGACCTGGTTCCTGCATATGCAGGTGACGGACCCGGTCGATACGACGACCACAGACCCTGCCCTTTTCTTCACGCGGCTTCTGTCCACCTTCTGCGCACCGACCTTTGTAGCGCTGACCGGTCTGTCGGCCTGGCTTTACGGCCAGTCGCACAGCAAGGCCGAGACGTCGATGTTCCTGCTGAAGCGTGGGCTGTTCCTGATCTTCCTGGAACTGACCTTTGTGGGCTTTGCGTGGTCGGCCCAGTTTCCGCCGCAGACCTTCTGGCTGCAGGTGATCTGGGCCATCGGCATCTCGATGATCGTACTTGCCGGGCTGCTGCATCTGCCGCGAATGGCACAGGTGGCGCTAGGGCTGATCATCGTGCTGGGGCATAATCTGCTGGACCCGATCCAGCTGGCGCCGGGCGATGCGTTCTATGAGATTTGGGCCGTTCTGCATCAGCGGTCGGTGATCCAGCTTGGCGGCGGCCTAATTGCCAAGACCACCTACCCCATCCTACCCTGGATCGGCGTCATCCTGCTGGGTTATGCCAGCGGCCCCTGGTTCTCCAAGGGCAGCGACGCGATGGTCCGCCGCCGCCACCTGATCCTGACCGGCAGCATCATGCTGGTCGGGTTTGTCGTCATCCGCGCCCTCAACGTCTACGGAGATAAGCCCTGGGTACCGGGCGTGGACACGCTGCACAGCGTCATGGCCTTCCTGTCGCTGACCAAATATCCGCCGTCGCTGCTGTTCCTGCTGCCGACGGTCGGCACGGGTGTGCTACTGCTGGCTTTGTTTGAAAAATATCAGGACAGCAAAGTCATGCCCTTTCTCGCCATGTTCGGCGGGGCTCCTATGTTCTTCTACCTGCTGCATCTTTATGTGCTGAAGGCGCTCTACCTGATCGCTGTTGCCCTGTATGGGCTGAACAAGGGGCAGTTCTTTGGCGTGGACAATGTTTCAACGGTCTGGATCTGGGTCGCCATCCTGCTGGTGCCGCTCTATCTGCCCACCCGCTGGTTCGCGGGCCTGAAGCAGCGCCGCCGTGACATCTGGTGGCTGAAATACCTGTAACGGCGCCGAAATAGCCCAGGTTTCGTCCCGGCATAATCCGCGCATTTGGGCCTTACAACAATAGAACACACCGCCGCAACCGGCTGCTTCGAGCAAAATTATCTGCCGTACGGCCTAAGCTAATCGGGTGAGGGGACAAGGACCTCGGGTCTTTAAAAAAGGTCTTGCCCCAGAGGAACGTTATAACATAACAGGCGGCACGAGATAACGGCCCTTCAGGGTCAGCGCCGCAATGAGTGAACAGCGGAGCAGCTTCACAAAGGGGATCAACGATGTATGTGACTAATCGGTTCCGCCTGGCGCTTGCCGCCACCGCCGCCTGCGTGGCCCTTGCGCCTGTGGCGATCGCCCAGCCCGTCGATGGCGCCCTGGATGAGATTATTGTCGTGGGCCAGCGTCAGGCCTATCGCGGCGACGTCGCCTTGAAAGAGACGCCGCAGGCCATCCAGGTGCTGGATGGTGCCTTGTTGCAGGATCTGGGCATCACGAAGCTGGAAGGTGCCCTTGAACTGGCGTCCGGCATCGCCAAGCAGAATAATTTCGGCGGCCTCTGGGACAGCTTTGCGGTCCGCGGCTTTGCCGGTGACGAGAATTTCCCGTCGGGCTTCCTGGTAAACGGCTTCAATGGCGGCCGTGGTTACGGTGGCCCGCGCGACGCCTCCAACGTGGAGCGCATCGAGGTCCTGAAAGGTCCCAATTCCGCTCTGTTCGGTCGTGGTGAGCCTGGCGGCACAGTGAACATCATCACCAAGAAGCCGGAATTCAAGACCAAGGGCAGCGTTGCCGCCTCTGCCGGTAGCTATGATACCTACCGTGTCGAAGGCGATATCACCGGCCCCGTTACCAAGAGCATCGCCGTGCGCCTGAACGCGGCATACGAAGATGCCGGTAGCTTCCGCGACACACTGGACAGCAAGAAGCTGGTCGCCTCTCCCTCCATCCTGGCCGTCCTGACCGAGGACACGACCGTGTCCTATGAGATGGAGTATGTGAACCAGAAGGTACCGTTTGACCGCGGTATCGTAGCGGTGAACGGCGACCTTGGCGCCCTGCCCATCTCCCGCTTCCTGGGTGAACCGGGCGACGGTCCCATCGAGATCGATGTGCTGGGCCATCAGGTACAATTGCAGCATGATCTGAACGACAATTGGGCCGTACTGCTGGGCGGCAGCTACAAGGAAACCTCGTTCGAGGGTATCTCCACCGAGGCCGAACTGGCCGGTGGGCGGCAACCTCTGAACTCCACCAACCGTTTCCTGTCCCGCCAGCGCCGCCAACGCGATTACGATACCGAGCATGCGGTGGTGCGTGCCGAACTGTCCGGTACCTTCAACACCGGCGGCCTTACCCATCACCTGATCACCGGTGCCGACTGGGACAAGTTCAATATCGATACGTTGCAGCTCCGTTATCGTCCCGGTGCCTATACAGCGGGTGGGGCCATCACAACGGGGCTGAACGCGATTGATGTGTTCAACCCGACCTATGGCAACCGCCCCACCCCAACCGCCACCGTCACCAATACCTATGAAAAGCAGGATGCCTGGGGCATCTACCTGCAGGACCAGATCGACATTACCGAACAGTTCAAGATTCGTTTCGGCGGCCGGTATGACGATTTCAAGCGCAACCTGCACGACCGCGCCCTGCCTGTGTCGGCCACCAACCCCAAGGTCCGTTCCTATAAGGAATTCAGCCCGCAGGCCGGCTTGGTTTATAACGTGACCGAAGAAGTCTCGTTCTATGCCGGCTATGGCAAGGGCTTCCGTCCCAACAGCGGCGCCAGTGCCGCTGGGGTGCTGTTCGAGCCCGAAAAGTCCAAGTCCTATGAAGTCGGTGCGAAGTATGAGAGCGAGGATGGTAATCTGAACAGCACCGTGTCGCTGTTCACGATGAAGAAGACCAATGTGCTGACGGCTGATCCGACCAATGCCAACTTCTCCATCGCTGTCGGTTCCGCCCGTTCCAAGGGTCTGGAGTTCGACCTGAACGCCAAGCTGCCCGCCGACATGCGCGTCTTCGCGACCTATGCTTATACCGATGCCGAGGTGGCGGAGGATTACCGCGACCCGAACTTCAATCTGTCGGTTCTGGAAGGCTCGCCCCTGATCAATGTGCCCAAGCACACGGCCAACCTGATGCTGTTCAAGGATTTTGAGGTCGGCACTGGTACGGCCAGCGTCGGCGGCGGCATCAACCATGTGTCCAAGCGTCTGGGCGAGACGGGTGTCAATTTCTACCTGCCCAGCTACACGCTGGTGAAGTTGCAGGCCTCTTATGAGCCGTTGGAGCAGGTGAAGCTGTCGGTCGATGTGAACAATCTGTTCGACAAACGCTACTACGCCTCCTCCTACGCCCGTCTGTGGGTGGCGCCGGGTACACCGCGCACCGTAACCGGTCGGGTCAGCTACAGCTTCTGATCTCTGGCTCCTTCCTTGTAAACTCCACACCCCCGCCCGATGGTTCCCCCTGGGCGGGGGTTTTTATTTGTCCTGACAGGAGCGATCATCATGGCTTTCCTGTTTAAATCATCGGCGGAACGTGGCCGTATCTGGAGTGAGGCCTTTGCCCGGCTGCTACCCGACATGCAGTTCCGTACCTGGCCAGAAGTCAGTGACGCCGCCGATATCCGCTATCTGGCGGCCTGGACGGTGACGCGTGACCTGCTGGAGGGGCTGCCCAATCTGGAGGTCCTGTTCTCTGTTGGGGCCGGGGTGGACCAGCTGGACCTGTCGCAGGTGCCGGACCATATCCAGGTCGTGCGGATGATGGAGCCAGGCCTGACCGACGGCATGGTGCAGTACGCCACCTTCGCTACATTGGCCTTGCATCGCGAGATGCTGGATTACCGGCAGGCGCAGGCGGACCATCGCTGGGCGCCGCGTCACCTTCTGCCGGCCGGGCAGCGGCGGGTCGGCGTCATGGGGCTGGGTACTCTGGGCACGGCGGTGCTGGGTGCCCTGCGCCTGTTCGGTTTCCCCCTGCGCGGGTGGAGCCGGTCTGGCGGGGATGTCGAGGGCGTGGAAATCTTCGCTGGCGCCGACGCCCTGCCCGCCTTTTTGTCAGGTTGCGACATCCTGATTTGCCTGCTGCCGTTGACCGACCAGACACGCGGCATTTTGTGCCGCAAAAGCTTCGATCTTCTACCGCGCGGTGCCGGCATCATCAATGTCGGACGCGGCGGGCATCTGATGGAGCACGATCTGCTGTCGGCTTTGGACTGCGGGCAGCTTTCGGGGGCGGTCATTGATGTGCTGAATACCGAACCGGCGGCGGCGGACCATCCATTCTGGTCGCATCCCCGTATCCTTTTGACCCCGCATGTGGCCAGCCAGACAAGGGATGATTCGTCCGTGGAGGTTCTGATCGCCAATATCCGCCGCCATCAGGCGGGCCAGCCGATGCAGGGACAGGTAGACCGGTCGCGTGGATATTGAGCACTGCAGGGCGCAGCAGAACATGCCGCACAGGTGGCCGGCAAATCCGCATTCCCTGCTGTCCCCTTCCCGCTTTCAGACAGAAGTTCCGGTTTCACCATGGCCTAATATCTCTCGTGCAGGGCGCTGAACGGCGCCTCCCGATCTTCACCGCAGCAATGGAAAGACGACGCCATGGCCCCCTTCCGGCCCAAATACATCTCCTTCGACTGCTATGGCACGCTGACCCGTTTCCGCATGTCGGAGATGGCGCGCGAGATGTTCCCCGACCGTATCGCGCCGGAGCATATGGAAAAGTTCTGCAAGGACTTCTCCGCCTATCGCCTGGACGAGGTGCTGGGCGCTTGGAAGCCCTATGATCAGGTAATCCACAATGCCGTGGAGCGTACCTGTAAGAAGTGGAAGGTCGAGTTCCGGCCCGAGGAAGCGCGCCGCATCTATGACGCCGTGCCGACCTGGGGCCCGCATCCCGACGTGGCAGAGGGCCTGTCCAAGGTGGCCAAGGAAATCCCGCTGGTCATCCTGTCCAACGCCATGAACGAGCAGATCCACCATAATGTGGCCCTGCTGGGCGCCCCGTTCCACCGCGTCTATACGGCACAGCAGGCCCAGGCCTATAAGCCCCGCTTCCAGGCGTTCGAATATATGTTCGACCAGTTGGGCTGTGGTCCGGAGGAGATGATGCATGTCAGCTCCAGCTTCCGCTATGACCAGAATAGCGCCACCGATCTGGGCTTTGGCGCCCGCGTCTTCGTGGCGCGCGGTCATGAGCCGACCAACCCCAACTATCGCGATTACGAAATCCCGCATATCGGCATCCTGCCGGCGCTGCTGGGGTTGTGAGTTATCCGTACCGTTCTTTTTGTGTCACCCCCGCGAAAGCGGGGGCCCAGCATTAGGCGCTGTCAGCGCCGATATAAGTCTTATCGTGACAGATGCCGCTCCGCACTGGGTCCTTGCTTTCGCGGGGATGACCGGGGGAGCAGTGAAAGCTGCGGCAACGATATTGGCGCATTTTCTCCAACCCGGTGATCCTCCATGACCGCATCGCAAACCCTTTCCTACTGGCTGGACACCGCCCCCCGCTTTACCGGCGGGGCGGCGGGGCCTGTTGAGGGTCGGGTGGATGTGGCGATCATCGGGGGTGGGTTTACCGGCCTATCGGCGGCGCTGGCGCTGGCCAAGCAAGGCGCCAGCACCATTGTACTGGAGGCAGGCCGGGTGGCAGGCGAGGCGTCAGGCCGCAATGGCGGGCAGTGCAACAGCGGCACGGCCCATGATTTTGCGGCCCTGGCAGGACGGTTCGGGGTGGAGACGGCGCGCAAATATTATCAGGCGCATGTCGATGCCGTGGACGATGTGGCGCGGATCGCGCGGGAGGAAGGGATCGATTGTTCCTTCCGCCGCTGTGGCCGGTTGAAGCTGGCGGCAAAGCCGGAACATTACGACAAGCTGGCCCGCGCGGCTGACACGCTGGCAACGGTCGATCCCAATGTCCACCTGCTGTCGCGGGCCGATCTGGCCTCTGAAATCAGATCTGACGATTTCCATGGCGGCCTGCTGCAAACCACCAGCGCACAGTTGCATGTCGGCCGGTTCGGCGTGGGTCTGGCAGAGGCGGCGGCGCGCAAGGGTGCCCTGATCCATGAAGGGGCACCGGTCACCGGCTTGGCCAACGCAGCCGGTGGCGGCTGGGAACTTCGGACACCGAAGGGTCTTGTACACGCCAAACAGGTGCTGGTCGCTACCGGCGGGGCCAGCCCGGTGGGTCCGTTCGGCTGGTTCCGGCGGCGTATCGTATCGGTCGGTTCTTTCGTGATCGCGACCGAGCGGTTGCCAGAGGCGATGACGCAAAGCCTGTTTCCGGGACAGCGCAACTATGTGACCAGCAAGAATATCGGGAACTATTTCCGTCTGTCGCCGGACAACCGCCTGATCTTTGGCGGGCGGGCGCGGTTTGCGGTGTCGGACCCGCTGTCAGACGCCAAAAGCGGGCGAATCCTGGACAACGCGATGCGCACCCTGTTCCCAGCCTTGAAAGACGTGAAGGTTGATTATTGCTGGGGCGGCATGGTGGACCTCACCGCCGACCGCCTGCCCCGCGCCGGTGAACATGACGGCATCTTTTACGCGATGGGCTATAGCGGCCATGGCACCCAGATGGCGGTGCATATGGGCGAGCGCATGGCACGGGTGATGGGCGGCGACCCCTCGGCCAACCCCTGGGCCAACCTGTCCTGGCCCCCCGTTCCGGGCCATCTGGGCAAGCCCTGGTTCCTGCCGCTGGTCGGCCTTTACTATCGTATCCAGGACATCCTGCATTGAGGGGCCCCATGCGCCTTTCCCGACGTCAGATGCTAGGCACGGGCCTTGCCGCCGGCATGATGGGGCTGCTGCCCCGGTTGGCCAGCGCGCAACCCCGACGCGGCGGTCATGTCACCGCCGCCTGCATGTCCAGTTCCACCGCCGACACGCTGGACCCTGCCAAGGGCGCGTTGTCCACCGATTACTGCCGTCACGCCATGTTCTACAATGGCCTGACGGATTATGACGACAATGCCCAACCACGCCTGAGCCTGGCTGAAAGCCTGAATAGCAGTGACCAGATGATCTGGCGTGTTGTCGTGCGCGACGATGTGAAGTTTCATGATGGCAGCAAACTCACCGCCGATGACGTGGTCTTCTCCCTGCTGCGCCTGCAGGACCCGGCGTCGGGATCGAAGGTAAAGCCCATCGCGTCGCAGATGGCCTCTGTTCGGGCCGTCTCACCGCGTGATGTAGAGATCGTGCTGACCAGCCCGAATGTCGACCTGCCGTCGATCCTGGCGCAGTCGCATTTCTATATCATCAAGGCCGGTACCACGAATTTCAGCACGGCTAACGGCACCGGACCATTCCGGTGCCAGACGTTCCAGCCGGGTGTGCGCACCCTGGGCGTGCGTAACGAGGATTATTTCCGCGATGGCCGCCCCTATCTGGATAGTCTGGAACTGATCGGCATCCCAGACGAAGTGGCGCGGGTCAATGCGCTGCTGTCGGGTGATGTGCAGATGATCCTGGCCATCAATCCCCGGTCCACCCGCCGCATCCGGGAAAGCGGCACGCATGAACTGCTGGTGACGCCGTCGGGCCTGTACACCAACCTAATCATGCGCCGCGATGCGATACCGACCAGCAGCCCGGATTTCGTGCTGGGTATGAAATATCTGTTCGATCGTGACCTGATCAAACGCGCCCTGTTCCGTGATTACGCCACCATCGGAAATGACCATCCGATCCCGCCCTTCGACCCGCTTTACCGGGCCGATATACCACAGCGGACATTGGACCTGGACCGTGCGCGCTATCATTTCGCCCGGGCCGATCTGCCTTCAACTCCACTGCCACTTTACTGCTCGCCCGCGGCGGAGGGGTCGGTCGATATGGCATCGGTGCTGCAAGAGTACGGATCTAAGGTCGGACTGAAGCTGGCGGTGAACCGCATGCCGGCGGATGGTTACTGGTCCACCCATTGGATGAAGCATCCGCTGGGCTTCGGCAATACCAACCCGCGCCCCACCGCCGATCTGATATTCAGCCTGTTCTACAAATCGACCGCCGCCTGGAACGAAAGCGGCTGGAAGAATGAACGGTTCGACCGGCTGCTGCTGGAAGCCCGCGCCCAGGGGGATTTCGCCCTGCGCAAGGAAATTTATGGCGAGATGCAGGAGATTGTGGCGACCGAATGCGGCACGGCGATCCCCGTCTTCATCACCCTGATCGATGGGTTCGATAAGCGAGTCAAAGGCCTACGCCCCATCCCGCTGGGCGGCTTCATGGGCTATAAATTCCCCGAACATGTCTGGTGGGAGGGCTGATTATCATGGCCGGACCCGCGACCCGTGGCCTGCTGGCCACCGCCCTGCCCCTGATTGGCAAGCGGATTGCGTCAGGTATGCTGACGCTGCTGCTCGTCTCGCTTGTCGTGTTCTTTATCGCCCAGCTTCTGCCCGGTGACGCAGCGCAGGAAATGCTGGGCCAGGCGGCCACTGCCGATGCGGTCGCGGCGCTGCGTGAAAAGTTCGGCCTGGATCGACCCGCCCCTGAACGTTATGTGCGCTGGCTGGTCGGCATGCTGACCGGGGACCCCGGCTATTCGCTGGTTGCGAACATGGCGGTTTCCGATGTCATCGCGGCCCGCCTGCCCAATTCGCTGCTGCTGGCGGCCCTGTCGGCCATGGTGTCGGTGCCGGTGGCCCTGACCATCGGCATCCTGTCGGCCATGCACCGCGATGCCCGCCTGGACCGGGGCCTGAATGTGGCGACCCTGTCCATGGTGGCGCTGCCGGAATTCCTGGTCGCCACGCTGGCCGTGCTGGTTCTCTCTGTCCAGTTGCGCTGGCTTCCCTCAATTGCGCTGATCCCGCCCGATGCCAGCCCGTGGCTCGTGCTGCGGTCGCTAGCCATGCCGATCCTGACCCTGTCGGTGATCGTCATCGCCCAGATGGCCCGCATGACACGGGCCGCGATCATCCAGCAATTGAGCCAGCCTTATGTGGAGATGGCCCTGCTCAAGGGGATCAAGCCGGCGCGGGTAGTGCTGACCCATGTGCTGCCCAACGCCATCGGCCCCATCGTAAACGCCATGGCGCTGTCGCTGTCCTACCTGCTGGGCGGGGCGATCATTGTGGAAACGATCTTCAATTATCCAGGTCTGGCCAGCTTGATGGTCAATGCCGTCACCAGCCGCGACATGCCGCTGCTGCAGGCCTGCGCCATGATCTTCTGCACCGCCTATCTGCTGCTGGTGCTGATTGCCGATACCGTCGCCATCCTGGCCAACCCGAGGCTGCGCAACCGATGACGAACGCGATCCGATCCTGGGTGAAAGCCCTTTCCGGCAGTGGCCGCATTGGTCTAGCGCTGGTGCTGTTCTGGCTGTTGATCGCCATCATCGGCCCATTCCTGGCCCCGTATGATCCCGGCGCCTTCGTGGCCCATGACGTGTTTGCCGGCTTCACCGGCGCTCACCTGTTGGGCAGCGACTATCTGGGCCGCGATGTATTAAGCCGGCTGCTGTCGGGGGCCCGCTACTCTGTCGGTCTGGCGCTGGCCGCGGCATTGCTGGCCAGCACGGCGGGCATCACCCTGGCCCTGCTGACGTCTGTAAGCCCGCGCTGGCTGGATGAGGGAATTAGCCGGTTCATGGATACGCTGATCTCCATCCCGTCGAAAATCTTCTCCCTGGTTTTGGTGGCGGTGGTCGGCTCCTCGCTGCCGCTGCTGCTGCTGGTCGCCTCTGTCACCTATATGCCGGGCTCCTTCCGTATTGCACGCTCGCTGGCCGTCAATCTGGCGCAAATGGACTATGTGCAGGTGGCCCGGTGCCGGGGTGAAGGGGCGGCCTATATCGCCATCCGGGAAATCCTGCCAAACATGATCCACCCGATGCTGGCCGATTTCGGTCTGCGCTTCGTGTTCATCGTGCTGCTGCTGTCGGGCCTTTCCTTCCTGGGTTTAGGCGTGCAGCCGCCGGATGCCGATCTGGGGTCCCTGGTGCGCGAGAATATTTCCGGTCTGGGTGAGGCCGCACCCGCCATCCTAATGCCGGCCATCGCGATTGCCACCCTGACGGTCGGCGTCAACCTGCTGATCGACGCGCTGCCCGGGCGGGGCCGACGCATGGCCGGGAAGGAATAAGCATGCAGACCCATGTCGAAGTGCGCGGCCTGTGCGTCGCCGCCGGTGCCCATACCATCGTGGCGGATGTGGATTTCAGTATTCCGCGCGGCAGTGTGCTGGCCCTGATTGGGGAAAGCGGGTCGGGCAAGACCACTATCGCCATGGCCCTGATGGGTTACGCCCGTCTGGGCTGCCGTATCGCGGGCGGCTCGGTGCGGGTGAGCGATACCGACGTCCTGTCGCTGGATGAGGATGGGCTGGCGGCCCTGCGGGGGGACCGGGTGTCCTATATCGCGCAGTCGGCGGCGGCATCATTCAACCCGTCGCGGCGCATCATGGACCAAGTGGTGGAACCCGCCCTGATCCATGGAAGAATGGACCGCAAAGAGGCGGAGACGAAGGCCGTTGCTCTGTTCCGGTCGCTGGCCCTGCCCGACCCGGACAGCATCGGCGAGCGGTATCCGCACCAATTGTCGGGCGGGCAGTTGCAGCGCCTGATGGCGGCCATGGCCCTGATTACGGGTCCGGAACTAGTCATCCTGGACGAGCCGACCACCGCCCTGGACGTCACCACCCAGATCGAGGTGCTGCGCGCCTTCAAGCAGGCGGTGCGCGACCAGGGGGCGACCGCCGTCTATGTCTCCCACGATCTGGCCGTGGTGGCGCAGATGGCCGATGCCATCGTGGTGCTGAACAAGGGCCGTATCCGGGAAAACGGGTCAGCGGTGCAGGTGCTGCAACAGCCGGAGGACGAGTATACCCGTACCCTGATGGCGGCGGCGCGGCCGGAGCGGGCGGCGGTGGAGGCACCGAAGGGGGCCACCGCCCCGCTGCTGGAGATCAAGGGACTGAACGCCGGCTACGGCGCCACGCCCATCCTGCGCGACATCAACCTGACCATCGCGCGCGGTGCCACGCTGGGCGTCATCGGGGAAAGCGGGTCGGGCAAGTCCACCCTGGCCCGCGTGATTGCCGGCCTGCTGCCCCCCTCCTCCGGGTCGATCAATTTCGACGGCGCCCGCCTGCCGCCGGCCCTGTCCATGCGCAACAAGGAACAGTTCCGGCGCATCCAGCTTGTCTTCCAGAATGCCGACACGGCGCTGAACCCCGCCCATTCGGTGGGCGACATTATCGGGCGGCCGCTGGCTTTTTATCACGGGCTGAAAGGACCGGCGGCGGCCAGGCGGGTCGCGGAACTGCTGGACCTGATCAAGCTGCCGGCATCGCTGGCCGACCGGCCCTGCGGCGGCCTGTCGGGCGGACAGAAACAGCGTATCAATCTGGCCCGTGCGCTGGCCGCCAAACCCGACCTGATCATGTGCGACGAGGTGACGTCGGCGCTGGATACGGTGGTGGGGGCCGCCATTCTGGACCTGCTGGCCGAATTGAAGCGGGAACTGGGCTTGGCCTATCTTTTCATCAGCCATGACATCGCCACCGTCCGCGCCATCGCGGACGATATTATGGTGCTGTATGCCGGCACGCAGGTAGAAACGGGCGGACGGCAGGGCTATGAGGGCGTGGCCCGCCATCCCTATACCGACCTGTTGATCGGCTCCGTGCCGGAATTGCGGCCGGGCTGGCTGGAGGAACAGGGCGCACGCCCCGCGCCGCCGGCCATCGGACAGCCCAAGGACGGGGCTGATCTGTGCCGGTTCCTGCCGCGCTGTTCCTGGCGCGTCGGCGGCACCTGTGAGGAATTCACCCCGCCCCGGCACCGGACGCCGGGGGGCAACATCATCCTGTGCCATCGGCCAGAGGGCGCAGCGGAGGGAGCATCGTGAGCCAAGGGCGCTTCGTACGGCTGGCCGAACGGGACCGGCCCGCCATCCACATCACCATCGACGGCATCCGCGTGCAGGCCATGGAAGGCGATACGCTGATGGTGGCCATGCTGGCAGGGGGCGGCATCCTGCGACAGTCGGAATTCACCGACGGCAACCGGGCGGGGTTCTGCCTGATGGGGGCCTGTCAGGATTGCTGGGTCTGGACCGACAGCGGCCACCGGCTGCGCGCCTGTTCCACCATTGCCGAGGATGGCATGTCCGTCACCACCAGCCAGCCGGGGGCATCATGGCCGAACCACGGGTGATTATCGTCGGTGCCGGTCCTGCCGGGGTAAGGGCCGCCGAAACCGTCGCCGCTGCCGGCCTTACCCCCATCGTGATTGATGAGGGGCGGCGGGCAGGCGGCCAAATCTATCGCCGGCAGCCGGATAATTTCCGCCGACCCTATGGCGACCTCTATGGAACTGAGGCAGACCGCGCCAAGGCCGTGCATGACGGGTTCGATGCCCTGGGCGACCGCATCGATTACCGGGCCGAAACCCTGGTCTGGAACATTGCCGACGGCCATGTCTGGACCGCCAGTGGCAGGGCGCAGGAGGCCCTGCCCTATGACGCCCTGATCCTGTGTACCGGGGCCACCGACCGCTTGATGCCCATGGCGGGCTGGGATCTGCCCGGCACCTACAGCCTGGGCGGGTCGCAGGTGGCGCTGAAGGCGCAGGCCGTGTCCATCGGGTCGCAGGTGGTGTTCCTGGGCACCGGCCCGCTGCTCTATCTGGTGGCCTCGCAATATATCAAGGCGGGGGCCAGGGTGGCGGCAGTGCTGGATACGTCCAGCTTCACCGCCCGCATCACCGCCCTGCCCGACCTTCTCGCCCTTCCGTCGGTCCTGTGGAACGGCATCGCCCTGACCCGCGCCATCAAAGCGGCGGGGGTGCCGCTGCTGACCGGTGTCACGCCGGTGGCGATCAATGGCGATGCCAAGACGGGAGTGACCGGGGTAACGGTCCGACTGGGCAATGGCGACGAGCGGCATTTCGCGTCGGATGCTGTTGCCATGGGCTATCACTTGCGGCCCGAAACACAGTTGGCCGATCTGGCTCGCTGTAGCTTTGCCTTTGACAAACTGACGCGCCAATACCTGCCGGTGCGGGACGAGGACGGCCGGGCCGATGCGCCCATGAAGCTTTATCTGGCCGGTGACGGGGCCAAGGTGCTGGGCGCTCGGTCAGCGGAAGCGTCGGGCCGGTTGGCGGCCCTGGCTGCGCTCTCCGACTTAGGTTTTCCTGTCGACAAGGGCGCAATGATCATGCTGCGGCGGGAGATCGGGCGCTATGGCCGCTTCGCGCGCGGCTTGGCCAAGGCGTTCCCTTGGCCGCACCAGCAGGCAGCAGCCCTTGCCGATGATACGATCCTATGCCGCTGCGAATGCGTGACGGTGGGCGATGTACGCCGGACCATGGATGTGACGGGGGCGGCGGAAACGAACCGTACCAAGGCCTTCAGCCGGGTGGGCATGGGCCGCTGCCAGGGCCGCTATTGCGGGCATGCGGCAGCGGAGGTGATCGCGGCGCATGGTGAGTTCCCGGTGGCCGATGCCGGCCGCCTGCGCGGTCAGGCCCCGGTGAAGCCCCTGCCCATCGCCATCGGGGAGGCGGAATGATGAACACCCCTGTGACGCACAGCGACGTGCTGATCATCGGCGGCGGCCTGATGGGCTCATCCGCCGCTTTCTTCCTGCGCCATACCCATGGCAAATCCGTCACCCTGATCGAAAGCGATCTCGTGGGGCGGCAGGCCAGCGGCACCAATTTCGGTAATGTCCGCCGCCAGGGCCGGCCCATCCATCAGTTGCATCTGGCCAACCGGTCGCTGGAAATCTGGCGCAAGGCCAATGAACTGCTGGGAGCGGATGTCGAATATCTCCAGTCCGGCCACATCCGGGTCTGCTATCGCGAGCGGCCGGAAAATATCGGCAAGATGGAGGAATATGCCGCGGACGCACGGCAGAACGGGCTGGATCTTGAAATCCTGACCGGCAATGCCTTGCGCGACCGGTTCCCCTTCTTCGGCACCGATGTGCTGGCCGGTTCCTATTCCGCCCTGGATGGTCATGCCAACCCACGCCTGGCGGCCCCCGCCTTTGCGCGCGCGGCCCAGAAGCTGGGCGCACAGATATTCGAGAATACCCGCATCCTCCATGTTACCAAGGCGGGCACCGATTTCATCGCCACGGCCATGGATGGGCGCGTGTTCAAGGCCCCCGTGCTGCTGATCACCGCCGGTGCCTGGGCCGGAGAACTGTCAGCGCAGTTCGGGGAACCCGTAAAGCTGACGGCGCGCAGCCCCACCATGTCGGTCACCGAACCCGTCCCCTACGCCATCGCACCCGCCGTCGGCGTGATGACACCGCTGGAGGTAGAAACCGTCTATTTCCGGCAGGTGGCGCGCGGCAATATCGTGTTGGGCGGGTCCACGCGCGCACCGGCGGTGGCGGAGACCTATCGCTCCTTCGTGAAGCCGCAGAACACACTGACACAATTGCAGCAGCTTCGCCGCCTGGCCCCTGCCCTGGCCCGGCTGAACATCATCCGGGTCTGGACGGGTATCGAAGGCTATATGGATGACAGTTTGCCGGTCATGGGGCCAAGCGGCACCACCAGTGGCCTGTTCTACGCCTTCGGCTTCTCCGGTTCCGGCTTCCAGATCGGGCCGGGCGTAGGCCAGACCATGGCCGAATTGATCGCCACGGGGGCCACCGGCATCGATCTGTCGCATTACCGGATGGAGCGGTTTAACGGCGTGACGTGAGAAGTTCGCCGAAATTCATATCTGGACGTGGGACGCGTTAATGACGCTGTCATAGCATCCGGCCAAGCCTGCAACCAAGAATGGGCCGGCCACGGATCACAGTAGACATGACGACTTCCACCATAATCCTCTGGAATGATTGTGAATTTGTTACCGACGAGGAGCGGGTTGTCCACAACCCGCCCGTCCTGCATCCATTTAAGGTATGCTAATCCTTAAAACTCCACCAACGCGGTCTTCACCTTCAAATTCGCCATATAGGCCTCACGCCCCAGATCCTTGCCGATGCCAGACCGCTTGAACCCGCCTGTGGGCAGCATGAAATCGTTGGAGCGGCCATAGCGGTTGACCCACACGGTCCCGGCCTCCAGGCCCCGTACGGCCCGCAAGGCGCGGCCCACATCGCCCGTATGAACGCCGGCGGCCAGGCCGAACTGGGTGTCATTGGCCAGTGCTAGGGCCTCCTCCTCTTCCCGGAAGGTCTGGACCGTCAGGACGGGGCCGAAAATCTCCTCCCGCACCGCCTCGGCATTCGCGTCAACGCCGGCCAGAATGGTCGGCTGAAAAAACGATCCGTCCTGTGGCCCCGCAGCGCGCCCCCCGCCCGTCACCAGGGTTGCACCCGCCGCTACCGTGCGCCCGACAATGCCGTGGATACGGTCAAGCTGCGGATGACTGATGATAGGGGAAAGGGTGCCGGCAGGGTCCCAGGTCGGGGCCGGGTTCAGGGCGCGGAACCGGGTGGCGATCAGGTCCACCACCTGGCGGGCAACACTTTCCTGCACGATCAGACGCGACCCCGCCACACAGACCTGACCGGCATTGAGTGTGATGGCGCGGGCCACAATGGCTGCCGTCTTCTCCATATCCGAGCAGTCAGCAAACACCAGCTGCGGACTTTTCCCACCCAGCTCCAGGGTGACCGGCTTCGGCCCCGTCTCTGCGCAGGCCGTCATGATGGCAGCCCCCGTGCGGGTAGAGCCGGTGAAGGTCACCTTGGCGACCAGTTGGTGTCGGCACAACGTGTCTCCTACCGACCTTCCATCGCCCTGAATAATGTTGAAGATGCCGGGCGGCAGCCCCGCCTCAATCGCCAACTCCGCGACCCGGACAATGGAGAACGGCGTCATCTCCGACGGTTTCAGCACCACGGAATTCCCCGCCGCAACCGCCGGTGCCACCTTCCACACCGCCATGACGATGGGCAGGTTCCAGGGCGCCACCGCCGCCACCACGCCATAGGGTTCGGTGATGGTCAGGCCCAGCTTGTCCGGCGTGGTCGCAGCAACCTCTCCCCCTACCTTATCCGCGAACTCCGCATAGAAACGGATGCATTCCGCCGAATAGGGGATGTCCCAGGCCGTCGCCTCGGCGATGGTACGGGTGGAACCCACCGCCTCCAGCGCAGCTAGTTCCGCTACATGCGCATCCAGAAGGTCGGCCCAGCGGCGTAGAACCCGCATGCGCTGACGCGGATCGGCTTTGGCCCAGCCGCTGTTCCGATAGGCGTCATGTGCGCCCTGGACGGCAGCATCCACCTGTGTCTGACCGGCGCTGTCCAATTGGGCGTAAACCTGTCCGTCTGACGGGCGGCGCACGGGGATTTCAGCCCCGACACCGGCGACGCGGACGCCATTGATGAAGTTGGATGCGGCGGGCAGGGTCAGGCTGTTAGGGTCAAAGGCGCTCACGAACGGCAACTCCGGCTGGCATTCCACATGCGCCATGGATAATCCCGATGGCACGGCATTTGGTCGGGATCACCCGGAAGAGCCACGCCACAATCTTCCGAAATCACCCGCATCCCAGCAGCGAATGCCATGCGCCCATGCTTAATATGCCCGCATGACAGCTGGGTTTGCGGCCACGGCAGTTCATGCCGCCGCAAACCGGTATCCGAGGGGATGATGTGATGGAAAAACCGACCCGGCCCGCCGTGAATTTGCGGGCGATGACCGAGGCGGACCTGGAACAGGCCCATGCCCTGTCGCGCGAACTGAACTGGCCACACCGTATGGAAGACTGGCAGTTCTTTCTGGAATTCGGTCAAGGTCTGGTCGCGGAACGGGATGGGGCGGTGGTCGGCACCGCCATGTGCTGGCTGTTCGGGGAAAACGCGGGCACGCTGGGCATGGTCATCGTTTCGCCATCGGCACAGGGGCTTGGCATCGGTCGCCGGTTGATGGCCGGCGTCATGGATATCCTGGGCGACCGCACCATCATGCTTCATGCCACGCCGGAGGGGATGCCGCTTTATGAAAGCTTGGGCTTCAAGCCGGTTGGCGACGTTCTCCAGCACCAGGGCACAGCCTTTTCTGTCCCCCTGCCGGACCTTCTGCCCGATGAACGGGTGCGCCCCATGGGGCAGCGGGACATGGAGATCATTCCCGAACTGGACGCCCGCGCCACCGGCATGGACCGCCGCCGCCTGATCGACACCATGGATAAAAGCGCACTTGGCGTCATGCTGACGCGCGACCATGAGGTTGCGGGCTTTGCCCTGTTCCGTAAATTCGGGCGTGGCTATGTCGTTGGTCCCACGGTGGCGCCCGACCTGGGCGGTGCCAAGGCCCTGATCTCCCACTGGCTGGGCACCAATGCCGGCATGTTCTGTCGCGTGGACGTGACGGAGGCAAGCGGCCTGTCGCCCTGGCTGGACGAGTTGGGCCTGCAATGTGTCGGCCGCGTCACCCGCATGATCCGGGGCACGCCGCCGGCCCGCGATCCGGATTTCCACACCTTCTCCCTTGTCACCCAGGCGCTGGGGTAATCATGACGCTGACCCTTTCCGATCCCGGTCTTTTCCGTCAGTCTGCCTTCATCGGCGGTGAATGGCGTCAGGCCGGCAACCTGTCCATGCTGGCCGTGGACAATCCCGCCGACGGTTCCATCATCGGCAGCGTGCCCGACAGCGATGCTTCGGATACCGAACAAGCCATTTCCGCCGCCAATGCCGCCTGGCCGGCCTGGCGGGCGCTGACGGCGGGTGCGCGGGCCGACCTGCTGGAACGCTGGCATGCGCTGATCCTGGCCCATATTGATGATCTGGCCCGGATCATGACGGCGGAGCAGGGCAAGCCCCTGGCAGAGGCCGCCGGCGAAATCCGCTATGCCGCCACCTTCGTGAAATGGTTCGCGGGTGAAGGGCGCCGCATCTATGGCGGGATGATCCCCGCCCCAGATGCCGACCGACGCATCCTGACCTGGAAGGAACCGGTCGGCGTTTCGGCAATCATCACGCCCTGGAACTTCCCCGCCGCCATGATCACCCGCAAATGCGCGCCGGCCCTGGCCGCCGGCTGCCCGGTGGTGATCAAGCCGTCGGACCTGACGCCCTTCACCGCCCTTGCCCTAGCCGTGTTGGCCGAACGGGCCGGTATTCCGGCGGGCGTGTTCAATGTCGTGACGGGCCGGCCCACCGGGATCGGCACCGCCCTGACCGGTTCCCCGCTGGTGCGTAAGCTGTCCTTCACCGGCTCTACCCGCATCGGCGCGCTGCTGATGGGGCAGTGCGCGGACAGTGTGAAGCGTCTGTCGCTGGAACTGGGCGGCAATGCCCCCCTGATCGTGTTCGACGATGCCGACCTGGACATTGCCGTGGCCGCCACCATGGCCAGCAAGTTCCGCAATGCCGGCCAGACCTGTGTCTGCGCGAACCGCATCCTGGTGCAGGATGGCGTCTATGCCCGGTTCGCGGACAAGCTGGCCGCCGCCGTGACGGCGCTGCGCGTCGGCCCAGGCTTTACGCCCGGCATGACCATCGGTCCCCTGATCAACGATGCCGCTGTGGCCAAGGTCAGCGCTCATGTCGATGATGCCCTGTCCAAGGGCGCCAAGGTCTTTGCCCAGGCGGATAGCCCCAGCACGGGCCGCTTCGCCACCCCCACCATCCTGACTGGAGCCAGCACTGACATGCGGCTGGCATCGGAAGAGACGTTCGGTCCCGTCGCTCCGCTGTTCCGGTTCACGGATGAGCGGGAGGCGCTGGACATCGCCAATGACACGCCCTTTGGCCTGGCAGCCTATTTCTACACCGAGAACCTGCACCGCGCCTTCCGCGTCGCGGAGGGTTTGGAGGCCGGTATGGTGGCGCTGAATACCGGCTCCATCGCCATGGAGATGGCCCCCTTCGGCGGGATCAAGCAATCCGGCCTGGGGCGTGAGGGCGGGCCGACCGGTATTGAGGAATATCTGGAAACCAAGGCCTTCCACATTGGCGGCCTGAAAATGAACGAGGCGCAGTAACCATGTCACGTTCCTACAAGATCGCCGTCATACCCGGTGATGGTATCGGTAATGAAGTGATGCCTGAAGGCATCCGCGTCCTGGAAAAGGCCGCCCGCCTGTTCGGCTTCAATGTCGAACAGCAATGGCACGATTTCGCGCATTGCGATTACTACCTAAAACATGGCCGCATGATGCCGGAGGACTGGAAGGACCAGATCGGCAAACCCGACGCCATCTTTTTCGGTGCCGTCGGCTGGCCCGCCAAGGTGCCGGACCATATCTCGCTGTGGCAGTCGCTCCTGCAGTTCCGGCGCGAATATGACCAGTATGTCAATCTGCGCCCCGTGCGCCTGATGCCAGGCGTTCCCTGCCCGCTGGCGGGCCGCAAGCCGGGCGACATTGATTTCTGGATCGTGCGGGAGAATACGGAGGGTGAATATTCCTCCGTCGGCGGCACCATGTTCCCCGGCACGGAGCGCGAGGTGGTGATCCAAGAAACGGTGATGACACGGGTGGGTGTTGACCGTGTCCTACGTTACGCCTTCGAACTGGCCAACAGCCGGCCCAACCGCCATCTGACATCGGCTACCAAATCCAACGGCATCGCCGTCACCATGCCCTACTGGGATGCCCGTGTGGAGGCGATGGCCGCCAACTATCCCGATGTGCGCTGGGACAAATACCATATCGACATCCTGACGGCGCAATTTGTGCTGAACCCCGACCGGTTCGATGTGGTGGTGGGGTCCAACCTGTTCGGCGACATCCTGTCCGATCTGGGGCCCGCCTGCACCGGCACCATCGGTATTGCGCCGTCGGGCAATATCAATCCTGACCGGACCGGACCGTCCCTGTTCGAACCGGTGCATGGTTCTGCCCCCGACATTGCCGGCCAGGGTATCGCTAACCCGGTGGGTCAAATCTGGTCAGCGGCCATGATGCTGGAACATCTGGGCGAGACAGAGGCCGCATCTGCTATTGTGGCCGCCATCGAACGGGTCCTGGCCGAACCGTCCCTGCGCACCCGCGACCTGAAAGGCACCGCCGATACCGGTACCTGCGGCAAGGCGGTGGAAGAGGCCCTGGGGTGATGTAAAGCCGCCCCTTCGACAGCGTTGTTTCGGTTCTACCGGAGCAACGCTGTCCTGCCCTATGTCACAGTCGCCGTTGCCGCCCGTCGTGATAACAGACGCAGTGCCAGCATCGACAGGACGACGCCCAGGCCCAACCAATAGAGCGGTCCCTGCCCCAGGCGTTTGCCCATACTGACCGCAAAGGATGCCCAGATATACCAGCCGCCGATCAGGTGCAGCCAGCCCCAGGCAGTGGGCCCCAACAGCCGCACCATCCGGTCAAAGGATGTGAGCGTCATCGCCAAGATCAGCAGATAGGCACCACCACCCGCAATCACCGTCATCCGGTTGGTCAGTTGCTGAAACAACGCGAAATCCAGATCCATCAGGGCGATGATGCCGAACAGATGGATCAGATGCGATACCGCGAACGATACACCCAGATACCGCCGCTGCCGCCGAAGCCAGCGCGTCGCCGGTGAGGACGACAAGCGCACGAGGCTGGACGCCGTGAAGGCCAACCCGAACAGCAGCAGCGATGTCCAGGCCGTCAGTTGGATCACCCAACGCGCCTGATGCACCGGATCAGGCGCCATCTGCACCATGACGGCTGACAGCAGCAGAAGCACCATTGCAATGCCTGCCGTCAGCCCCCATCCGTTGAAAAGCGATCCTTTCAAGACACTCCCCCCTTTTGCTCTTCCCCTGCCACCGAGAAACCGGTGAAGAAACGGAGAAGACTTCTATCCACACTCATTTATTGTTAACTATGTCTTCCCGATGGCGTTACCCCGGTTGATACGCATGACCACGACCAGCCCTGCTCTTGAAATTCGCGGACTTCGTAAATCCTACGGAGAGAAGGAGGCGGTCAAGGGCATTGATCTGACCATCCAGCCGGGGGAATTTTACGGGCTTCTGGGTCCAAACGGCGCCGGCAAGACCACGACACTGAAAATGGTTGTCGGCCTGTTGACCCCGACATCGGGTAACATCAGCGTGTTCGGTGTGGATAATCAGCGCGATCCGGTTGCCGCCAAGCGCCAGACCGCCTGGTTGCCAGATGAGCCGATGCTGTATGACAAGCTGACACCACTGGAATATCTGGAATTTGTGGCGGGTCTTTGGGGCATTGACGCCCGCACCGCCGCATCGCGTGCAGATGAACTGCTGACCCGTCTGGAACTGCACGAACACCGCAATGAACGCTGCGAAGGTTTCTCGCGCGGCATGAAGCAGAAGGCGGCATTGGCCGGCGCCCTGATCCATGATCCGCGCCTGCTGATCCTGGATGAACCGCTGACGGGCCTGGACGCCGCCATCGCGCGGCAGGTGAAGGACCTGCTGGCGGAACGGGCCAGGGCCGGCTGCACCATCATCCTGACCACCCACATCATGGAAGTTGCGGAACGGTTGGTGGACCGTATCGGCATCATCCAACATGGGCAGTTGCTGGCCGAGGGTACCCTGGCGGAGCTGCGGCAGAAGCATGGCCGCGACGGTGCCTCGCTGGAGGAACTATTCCTCGATCTCGTTTCGGGCAAGGCGGTGGCCGCATGATCGCCCTGACACCGGGCAGCATGCCCTGGCTGCTGCGGCATGAATTGCGACTGGCGTTCCGGACCAAGAAGACGGGACCCTGGGCCTGGGCTGTTCTGATTGTCGGCATCCTGTTCATGCACGGGATCGGCTTCCTTTCGGCCTTCGGGTTCGGAAAGATGAAGCTGGAGCCAGAGAATGTGCAGATGGTCTTTGGCGGCATCGGCCTGTTCAGCATGGCCATCATGCTGTCGGTTTCGATGCAGTTGACGGTGAACTCCATCTACACGCGCGGTGACATGGACCTGCTTCTGTCCTCGCCGCTACGGCCCGGCGCCATCCTGCCGATCCGGCTGCTGGCCATCGCCCTGGCGGTGATGGGTACAACGCTGGCCATGGCCGCCTGCTTCATGAACCCCAGCGCCATTATGATTTCGGCGCGCTGGCTTATCGGCTATGTCACCCTGCCGGCACTGTGCCTGCTGACGGTCACCGTCTCATTCCTGATCGTGCTCGGGCTAGTCAAGATGATCGGGGCGCGGCGGGCGCGGACAGTGGCACAGGTTCTGGGTGGGATCATCGGTATCGGTGCGGCCCTAGCCGCCCAGATCCCCAACATGAATAACGCCGCCGATCAGGCGACCAAGACCAAGAGTTTTCAGGCGATGGCCAGCATGGCTGATAATCCCGCCATGGCGCCGATCCGCTGGTTTGGCGCGGCCATCACGGGGGAGACAGGGCCGTTTCTTCTGCTGGCCCTGTTGTCATTCGGCGGATTCCTGCTGGTGACGACATTGCTGGGTCCGGCCTTCGTGCGCAGCGTCAACGCCGCGGCCGGCACCGACCTGACGGCCCGGCGCAAGGGCGGCAACGACACGCGTCCGCTCTCAATGCACCTGCGCGGCGTGACCGGTTCCATCCTGTGGAAGGAATGGCGCCTCATTCTGCGCGACCCCAGCCTGCTGACGCAGGTTGCCTCCATCCTTCTCGTCGCCGCCCCCATCGTACTGCCCAGCATGGGCAAAAGTATCAGCACCGCATCAGGGGAGGTGATGGCCGTGGGCTGGATGGGCGTGGTGCCGGTTGCCGGCCTGCTGGCCGGTGCCCTGGTCTGGCTGGCCTTCGCGGGCGAGGATGCGCCCGACCTGTTGGGCACCGCCCCGGTCAGCGCACGGCGCATGCTGCGTGACCGCCTGCTGGCCGCCGCTGTCCCGTCCCTGATCATCGCGACGGCGGTCAGTTTGTATGTGATCACGCAAACGCCCTGGTCCGGCCTGATCCTCTGGCTTGTCTGCCTGCTGTCGATCAGCCTCTATTTGCTGATGGATATGCGCCAGGGGCCCGTTTTGGGCGGGCGTAAGGCCTTCCAGAAGCGGTATCAAAGCAACATGATTGCCCTGTTTGGTGAGATGCTGCTGGGCTTCGCCCTGTTCGGCCTGGGCTGGCTGACCTTGAAGTTCCTGGCCCCGTTCTGGGCAATCCCGCTACTTCTGGCTGCCAACGCGGGCGCATTGGCCGGATTGCTGTTGCAAAGGCGTGGTGAAGGTTGAGGAAATGCGGGCGGTGCCGTGGCACCGCCCGCCATCGCCACTGTCACAGGTTGCGGGCGATCACCAGACGCTGGATATCGCTGGTGCCTTCATAAATCTGACAGACACGAACATCACGGTAGATACGCTCCACCGGAAAATCCTCGACATAACCATAGCCGCCGAAGGTCTGTATGGCATCAGAGCAGACACGTTCGGCCATTTCCGATGCAAACAGCTTGGCCATCGACGCTTCCTTCAGGCAGGGCTGCCCCGCCCCGCGCAGGGACGCCGCATGCAGCACCAACTGTCGCGCCGCCTCAATCCGGGTCGCCATATCGGCCAGGCGGAACGACACGGCCTGATGCTCGATGATCGGCACGCCCATCGATGTTCGGTCACGGGCATAATCACGCGCCGCCTCGAACGCTGCCTGCGCCATGCCGACCGCCTGTGCCGCGATGCCGATACGTCCGCCTTCCAGATTGGCCAGTGCAATACGGTAGCCTTCACCCGGATTGCCCAGCATGGAAGACGCCGGCAAGCGCGCATCCTCCAGCAGGATCTGTGCGGTATCGGAACTGCGCTGGCCCAGCTTATGCTCCAGCCGGGCCACCTTGTATCCCGGATTGTCGGTGGGCACCAGGAAGGCGGAAATCCCCTTCTTGCCCGCCGCCGGATCGGTTACGGCAAACACCAGGGCCACGCCGGCATTCTGACCATTGGTGATGAACTGCTTGGCGCCGTTCAGCACATAATTGTCACCATCCTTGACGGCCCGTGTCTTCAAGGCTGACGCATCCGATCCCGCCTGCGGTTCCGTCAGGCAGAAGGCGCCCAGCATCCGGCCCGCCGCCATAGGCCGCAGATAGCGTTCTTTCTGCTCTGCACTGCCGAATTTCAGGATGGGCGCGCAGCCCACCGAATTATGCACGCTCATGATGGTGGAAATAGTGCCGTCCCCCGCCGCGATCTCCTCAATCGCCAAGGCGTAGGAGATGGCATCGGCCCCCGCCCCGCCCCATTCCTCAGGCACCACCATTCCCAGAAGGCCCAGTTCCCCCATCTCCCGCAGTTCCTGCGCGGGAAAGCGGCTTTCCCGGTCACGTTCCGCAGCACCGGGCGCCAGCCGCTCGCGGGCGAACTGCCGCGCCATGTCGCGGATCATGGTCTGTTCTTCGGTGAGGATCATTTGTCATTCCTGCCAAAAACGTAGGTCAGGTCGATGGCGTCAGCCCGAATCCTGACAGCAATGGATTGAAAGCCTGTTCTGTCAGGGCTCGCCTTCGGCTCGACCTGACCTACGCCCAGCCTCACACCAGCTCAACCGCCATCGCCGTCGCCTCGCCACCGCCGATGCAGAGCGAGCCGACGCCGCGCTTAAGGCCACGCTTCTTCAACGCATGCAGCAGGGTCACCAGGATACGCGCACCGGAAGCCCCGATCGGGTGGCCCAGGGCACAGGCGCCACCATGCACATTCACCTTGTCATGCGGCAGGTCCAGTTCCTTCATCGCCGCCATGGCGACGACCGCAAAAGCTTCGTTGATCTCGAACAGGTCAACATCCTTGGCGGTCCAGCCGGTCTTGGCGAACAGGGTCTGTATGGCGCCAACCGGCGCCGTCGTGAACCAAGCCGGGGCACGGGCGTGGCTGGCATGGCCGACGATACGGGCCAGCGGCGACAGGCCGCGCTTTTCGGCCTCGCTGGCCCGCATCAGGACCAGGGCGGCAGCGCCGTCGCTGATGGAACTGCTGTTGGCCGCCGTAACGGTGCCATCCTTGCGGAAGGCGGGCTTCAGGGTCGGGATCTTGTCCGGGCGCCCCTTACCGGGCTGTTCGTCGCGCGACACGACAACCTCACCCCCACGGCCTTTGACCGTTACTGCAACCACCTCTGCATCGAAGGTGCCATCCTCTACCGCCATCTTGGCGCGGCGGAGGCTTTCCAGGGCGTAGGCGTCCTGCGCCTCGCGGGTGAAGCCGAAATGTGCTGCTGTATCCTCAGCATAGGTGCCCATGGCGCGACCGCGCTCATACGCATCTTCCAGACCATCCAGCGCCATATGGTCATACATGGTGGCATGGCCATAGCGATAGCCACCGCGCGCCCGGTCCAGGAGGTAGGGCGCATTCGACATGCTCTCCATGCCCGCCGCCACCACGATATCGGCACTGCCGGCCACGATCAGGTCATGGGCCAGCATCGTGGTCTTCATGCCGCTGCCACACATCTTGTTGACAGTGGAGCAGGTGACCGACAGCGGCAGACCTGCGCCCAATGCCGCCTGACGACCCGGCGCTTGGCCCTGGCCCGCCTGCAGCACATTGCCCATCAGCAGTTCCTGCACGCTGTCACCGGAAATCCCGGCCCGCTCCACGGCAGCCTTCACGGCAACGGCGCCCAATTGGGCCGCCGTCGTTCCGGACAGGTCGCCCATCATACCGCCCATGGCTGTACGGGCGGCGGACACGATCACGATGGGGTCGGTCATGGCATTCCTCTGGCGTCGATATTGTTTGGTTGGGCATAGCGTAGACTTGTCGCTTCCGATCAGCCATAACCGTTGCGATCAAATTTCCTGATCACTTATGTCAAGAACGAATGGGTTGGTAAGGTGGAGAAGGGCAGCGTTTCCATCCATTTCGTGGCTGCCGCCCTGAACGGGGCGATGGCGCGGGGTATGGAGCCGGCTCCCATCCTGCGCAAGGCCGGCATCGATCCCGCCTTGCTGCATCAGCCATCGGCCCGCGTAACGGTACAGGCCCATGCCACGCTGCTGCGTATCCTGGCGCAGTTGCTGGATGATGAGTTCTTTGGACAGGACAGCCGCCGCATGAAGGTGGGCAGCTTCGCACTGTCCTGTCTGCTGGCACTGGAAGGCGGCGGGGATGTCGGAGGCGCACTGGGCCTGCTTTGCCGCGCCTACAACACGATCTTTGACGATCTACGGGTCGCTGTACGGCGGGACGGGCGGCGGGCGGCGCTAGAAATCGCGCCGACAAGACCCGGCCACCACCTACCCGTCTTCGCGGTGGAGACCCTGTTCATCTATATGCATGGCATCGCCTGCTGGCTGGCGCGGCGACGTATCGTGATTGAGGAGGCCTGCTTTCCCTATCCCGAACCAGCGCATGGTGCGGAATATTTCGTACTGTTCAGCTCGCAGTTACGCTTCGCGCAGGATCAATGCCTGCTGTGGTTCGACGCTGAAACCTTATCCCTGCCGGTGACGCAGGACCGGCGATCGGCGAAAAACTTTCTGAACCAGGCGCCGGAAAGTTTCCTGGTAAAATACCGTAACCCGGACGGCTTTGGCCGCCGCGTTGCCAACCTGTTGCGCCGCCGTCCGCCGACCGAGTGGCCGGGGGCGGATGAGGCGGCGACACTGCTGCGCTGTTCACCTGCCACGCTGCGGCGCATGCTCCGCCAGGAAGGAACGTCGTATCAGGCCATCAAGGACCGGTTGCGCCTTGATCTGGCACGTCAGGCGCTGGCACGGCCCGACCTTTCCATTGCCGACATTACGGTCCAGTTAGGTTTCGCCGAACCCGCCGCCTTTAGCCGAGCATTCCGGCAATGGACGGGCACGACACCGGCCCGCTATCGCCGCGGTGCCTAGATTTCCACGTGCCCGCCCAGTTCCACCACGCGGTTCAGCGGCAGGTGGAAGAAGTCGGCGGTGGTCGTGGCGCTGCGCATCATGAAAGCGAACAGCTCTTCACGCCACGGCGCCATACCCGGCTCCGCCGACGGCACCACGGTTTCGCGCGTCAGGAAATAGGAGAAGCGCAGCGGCTCATAATCAAAGCCAAGGTCTGTGCGCTTGGCATTAGCCAGCGCCTTGGGCACATCGGGATCGTCCATGAAGCCGCAAACCATGGTGACGCGGAACACATCGTCGCGCAACTTCTCAGACACGATGCGTTCGCCAATCGGCACACGCGGCCGCTCCACCACCTTCACCGTCATCACCACCACACGCTCATGCAGGACGTGGTTGTGTTTCAGGTTATGCAGCATGGCCAGCGGCACGCCATCCGGATCGGACGTTAAGAACACAGACGTACCGGGGACACGGGATATGCGGGACGACAGGGTCCCCAGGAATTCCTGCAGGGGCATGGCGCTGTCACGCAGCTTGGCATGCAGCAACTTGCGCCCCATCTTCCAGGTGGTCATCAGCGTGAAAGCCAGCAGGCCAGCGGCCAGCGGGAACCAACCGCCATGCGTGATCTTGGTTGCCGTGGCCAGGAAATAGGCCACGTCCACGGCCAGCAGCAGCACGAAGAACCCGATGGCGAACTTGCCGTTCCAGCCCCAGCGGTTGAAGGCCAGCAGCGCCACCAGCGTAGTGGTGATCATCATGGTCCCGGTCACGGCCACGCCATAGGCCGACGCCAGATTGGTCGAACTGCCGAAGCCCAGGACCAGCGCCACCACCGCCAGCATCAGTGCCCAATTGACGAAGGGCATGTAGATCTGGCCGATCTCCTTCTCCGAGGTGTGGATAATGTTCATACGCGGCAGATAGCCCAGCTGAATCGCCTGCCGCGTGACCGAGAAAGCGCCGGAGATCACCGCCTGGCTGGCGATGATGGTGGCCAGCGTTGCCAGCATCACCATGGGCACCGCCGACCAGGATGGTCCCATGAAGAAGAACGGGTTCGTCGCCGCCTCCGGATTTGTCAGCAGCAGTGCGCCTTGCCCGAAATAGTTCAGCATCAGGGCCGGCCAGACCAGCATGTACCAGGCCAGCCGGATCGGCCCGCGCCCGAAATGGCCCATATCGGCATAAAGCGCCTCCGCCCCCGTCACCGATAGAACGACGGACCCCAGCGCCAGGAACCCGATCCAGCCATCATGGGCCAGGAAAGCGACGGCATAATGCGGCGACAGGGCCGCCAGCACCCCCGGCGACTTACCGATATTGCTGATGCCCAGAACGGCCAGCACCACGAACCAGATCAGCATGACGACACCGAAGGCGCCGCCCAACGCCGCAGATCCTTTCGACTGGATCGCGAACAGAGCCACCAGGATGGCGATGGCGATGGGTACTGTCCATGGCGCCAGATTGGGGGCCGCGACCTGCAACCCCTCCACCGCCGACAGAACGGAAATGGCTGGCGTAATGGCGCTGTCGCCATAGAATAGGGCCGCCGCGAACACTCCGAGCGTGCCGGCCAGTGCCGTCATCTGTGGGTTGCTGGACAAGGCCTTCTGCAACAGGGCCAGCAGGGCAAAGGAACTGCCCTCCCCTTCATTGTCGGCGCGCATGATGATGGCGACATACTTGATCGACACCACCAGCATGACCGTCCAGAAGACCAGCGACAGTACGCCCAACACATGCATCCGGTCCACCGGCAGCGGGTGAGGGCCGGCGAAGGCCTCTTTCATGGCGTAAAGCGGGCTGGTGCCGATATCGCCGAACACCACGCCAATGGCGGATAGAAACAGGGCGCCGAAGGAGGAACGCGGCTCGTCATGCGCCGCACTGGCCGAATGCCCCACGCTGAAATACCCCTGTGCCCACCATGCTGCGGTGCGAAGGCTACCCTTTTCGGCGGCGGGGCGCAAGAAATCGGCGTCATTGGTTAATAAATGCTTTATAAATTGCTTCCTATTAAAAGGGGAAGGCCATGGCCACAGGTGATGATCTGCGCCGGTTGGCCTTGTCGTTGCCGGGGTGGAGGAGCACCCGCACATGGACCGCGCGGCCTTCCGTGTGGCCCGCATCTTCGTGACCCTGAGGCCCGATGGCAGAAGTGCGAATTTCAAGTTCACGCTGGAGGAGCAGGAACTGAAATGCCTGGTGGCCGCTGATGCCTTCGCCGCCATTCCCAATGGCTGGGGACGGCAGGGCTGGACCCAGACTATACTTGCCAACCTGACCGAACCGGAACTGGATGCCGCCCTTCGCATGGCCTGGGCGCATGCCCAGCCCACACGGCGTAAACGCTGAGCCTATCTGGACGGGATAAAACGGGCGGCGTAAGAAAAGGGTATGATGAACGTGCCTTTAAGCCCTGCCCTGTCGCGCCGTGCCCTGCTGGGTCTGGCGGTGGGTGGCCTGTGTCTGGCTGCAACGCCTGCCCATGCCTTCACCCTGGCCGGCACCATATGGGAGGAGACGGGCCGTCTGGCGAAGCTGGACCCCTATCTGCTCTACGCTGTTTCCTATGTCGAAAGCCGTCAGGACCGCAAGGGCCGCACCGGCCCATGGCCCTATGCCGTGCGAACGAATGTAGAGTCCTACTACCCTGAGGATTTCAAGTCGGCCATGGACCTGATCCACCGCCTGCCCGCCGAAGAGGTGAAGGACGCGGACCTGGGCTGGATGCAGGTGAATGTGCGCTGGCACGGCCACCGTGTGGCCGATATCAGCCACCTGCTGCATCCCGGCATCAATCTGCGCATCGGGGCCGGCATCCTGCGGGAAGCGCTAGACAGCCTGCCCGGCGACACGGCCCGCGCCATCGGCCGCTACCATACCTGGATGGACGAGGCGCGGGGCCGCGATTATGGCGAACGCGTCCTGGCCCTGCGCGAACGGCTGCGAAGGGCGTAGGTCAGAACAGGGACAGTTGCTTCACCGGCGCATCCGGCACCCTGAAACGCGAACAATCCATGTCCCAGGTCCTGCGATCCATGCCCAGCCGCTTGATGGCCAGCCGGAACCGGCTGCGCAGCAATTCGGCATAGGCGCCCGTTCCCTTCATCCGGGTCGAAAAGTCTGACCGGTACAGGGCCCCCTCCCGTGTCTGCCGGACCAGCGACAGCACCCGTTCGGCCCGGTCGGGATAATGTTCGCGCAGCCATTCCCCGAACAGGTCGGCAATCTCCAGCGGCAGGCGCAGCAGGATATAGCTGGCCGCCGTCGCCCCCGCTTCCGCCGCCGCCTCCAGGATGGCTTCCATCTCATGGTCGTTCAGGGCCGGGATCATGGGACTGGTCAGCACCGCCACCGGCACCCCCGCCCCCGACAGGGCCCTGACAGCGTCCAGCCGCTTACCCGGCGTACTGGCGCGCGGCTCCATGGT
Source organism: Niveispirillum cyanobacteriorum (assembly GCF_002868735.1). Taxonomy (GTDB): domain Bacteria; phylum Pseudomonadota; class Alphaproteobacteria; order Azospirillales; family Azospirillaceae; genus Niveispirillum; species Niveispirillum cyanobacteriorum. Next base: position 839,655 of record NZ_CP025612.1, read on the forward strand.
CCGGGCCAGATCGCGGTCCAGGCTGGTGATGGACACGGCGACCCGCGCCAGCCCCTGTGCCGCCATGGGCGCCAGGATATCCAGGTCTCGCAGGACATTGGCTGATTTGGTGATGATGCTGACCGGCTGGTTGAAATCGCGACAGACGCTCAGGATGTCCCGCGTTATCCCCTCCTCCCGCTCTACCGGTTGATAAGGATCGGTATTGGCGCCCAGGGCCAGCGGCTTGCAGACATAGGAACGTGAGCGCAGTTCCTTGGTCAGCAACTGTGCCGCATCCCGCTTGGCGAAGAGTTGCGTCTCAAAATCCAGCCCTGGTGACAGGCCCAGATAGGCATGGGTAGGCCGGGCAAAACAATACACACAACCATGCTCACACCCGCGATACGGGTTGATGGAGCTTTCAAACGGCACATCAGGGCTGTCATTGCGGCTGATAATGCTGCGCGCCGTATCAGCCATGATTATGGTCCGCACCTTTTCCGGCAGGCCGCCATCACAGCCCCAGCCGTCATCGACCCGAACCCGGCTTTCCCGGTCAAACCGGGACCCGTGGTTGCTAACCGCCGCTCTGCCCTTCAACGCATGTGGTGTCAGAACATCCACGGCCATCCGCCCGCTCATGATTAGAACATTTCATGAACATAACAGACATGGAATGTTTGGCAAGGGGCACCGATGGCCCCTGCCCTCAGTTATTAATGCGTGCGAATTCGCGGAAGGTGACGGCGATCTTGTCTTCGACAATCGTCACCTCACCCCGCGCCACCATGCGGCCAGAGACAACGATGTCGGACAGATCGTCAATCTTACGGTCCAGTTCCACAATAGCGCCACGACCCAGCTTCAGCAGGTCGCGCACGCGGATATTGGAGGTGCCCAGCACGACACTCATCTCCACCTCCGTGTCATAGACGGCGGAGATTTCCTGCTGTTCGGGAAGGGCGCGGACCGACCCGCCGCTGGCCATTTCGCCGAACATGGCATCGATATCGTCCTGATCGGGCATATCCTTCACCCCGGAAAGTCACTAATCGTCAATATTAGCACGGGTCCGGCCCGCCTTGCAGCGACAAAGACGGGCCAGCACCAGAACAACCAACGTCAGGGAATGCGGGCGATCACCTTGATCTCGAAATCAAATCCGGCCAACCAGTTCACGCCGACCGCCGTCCAATTCGGCCAGGGCTGTTCGAGGAAGACGCCCGACCGGACTTGATTGACAATCTCAAACTGACGTTCCGGATCAGTGTGAAAGGTGGTCACATCGACAATGTCGTCAAAGGTGCAACCCGCAGCCTTCAGCACAGCAGCCAGGTTGTCAAAAGCGAGTTGAACCTGCTTTCTAAAGTCCGGTTCGGGCGACCCATCTTCCCGACTACCGACCTGACCCGAAACAAACAGTAGATCGCCCGAACGAACCGCCGCCGAGTAGCGATGGATGTCATATAGCGCCTGTCGCCCGGCAGGGAAAACCACGTCACGCTTGGCCATAATGATGCTCCTGTTGAGAAAGGAGGGTGACGGGCCCGCTAACAGCGCTCGCCACACTCCACACCCGGATCGCAAACTGATATACGTCCCGTATGCGGACATATTGGGACATACGCGACGTATGTCAATACGCATACGGCGCGTATGCAAAGGATAATGTGGAGCCTGACTGTGACAAGAAAGAGCCGTACGCAGATGGTCGAGGAAACGCGCGCAAAGCTGATTGAGGCCGCGCGCCGTTCATTTGCCACCCATGGCTTCGCGGCGGCCTCGATGGATGAACTGACAGCAGAGGTCGGGCTGACGCGTGGAGCGCTCTATCACAATTTCGGGGACAAGAAAGGGCTGCTCCTCGCCGTGATCGACCAGATTGATGCGGAAATGCTGGCGCGGATGCGTGTGGCACAGGAGAAGGCGGCGAACCCCTGGGAAGCATTTATGTGCGAAGCGCTGGCCTATATCGAAATGGCGCTCGAACCGGAAATCCAGCGCATCATGCTGCTGGATGGGCCTGCTGTACTGGGTGACCCTTCGCAATGGCCAAATCAAACTGCGTGCCTGCGCAGGACCACCGTGATTTTGCAGGCACTGATCGATGAGGGTACGGTAAGGACAGTAGATGCCGAGGCTGCTGCCCGGTTGTTGAACGGCGCGGCATTGAACGCAGCCCTTTGGATCGCGGCGGCACCGCACCCCGTTGGTGTTTTACCAAAAGCAATTGAGGCGTTCCGACTACTGGCCAACGGACTGCTGCGCACGCCGGCCTAACCACCCCTTCGCGATGTCACGAAGGCCGCCGCCTCCCGCCACGGTCCGAGATCAAAGCTCGCCCGCGCCTGTCCAGATGGCGATGGCAGCACGAACAGCGCGATCCCTTCCCAATCCGCCGGCTGCCGTCCCCACAGGATCGCTGCTTTTGTGCCCAGAAATAGGCGTGCGCCATTCTTGCTGGTAAAAGCGATGGCGGCGGGACGGTGGGCGCGCATCTTGGCCATGAAACCCGGGATGTCGAAACCGTCCGGCGTCAGATCGACATCATTGCCGATCTCCACCTTGTTCAGATCGGTCAGACCCAGACCCAACTCATTCATACGGATAAAGTCAGTGGCCCGCCAGCCATCCGGCACCAGGCCGATACGGGCCAGCGTGGGCCAGAAGGCGTTGCCGGGATTTGCGTAGTAGGCGCCCTTGGCGGCGGACACGCGCGACGGCGCCGTTCCGCAAAAGACGAGGTGTAGGCCGGGGGCCAGGATATCGGGCAGGATCATGATCCCGGCATTATTTGCCGCCCCCGTCCCTGGCGCAACCGAAAAGGGCGGATTTCCGCCACTTCCCCACACTTGGCACGCCATTTGCTTTTAATCCTGGCAAGCAACGGCCCCCGGCCAGCATGAGGAATTCGAGCGATGGAAAATTCACTCTACATCACCCTGTCCCGCCAGGAAGCCCTGCGCCGGCAGTTGGACGTGGTGTCGAATAACATCGCGAACATGAACACCACCGGCTTCAAATCGCAGCGCATGCTGTTCCTGGAGTATCTGGAGCGTCCCGACCGTCAGGGCGACCGGATGAGCTTCGTTCAGGATTTCGGTTTGCAGCGCAATGTTGACGCCGGCCCCATCACCGTGACCAACAATGAACTGGATGTCGCCTTGCGCGGCGACGGTTATTTCGCTGTCGAAACGCTGACCGGCACCCGCTACACCCGTGGCGGCGCCTTCCAGCTGAACACCAACCGCGAGATCGTGGATCGCTCCGGCCTGCCGGTACTGGACACCAACAACCAGCGTATCGTCATCCCGGCTGACGCCACCCAGATCCACATCGCCGGCAACGGCGCCGTCAGCACGGAACAGGGTCAGCTGGGTCAGTTGAAGGTTGTGACCTTCGCTGATGAGCAGCGGATGATGGAACTGGGCGGCGGTCTCTATGAAGCCAACCAGGAAGAAATTGCCGTCGAGCAGCCCCAGATCACGCAGGGCGCCATCGAAGGCAGCAATGTTCAGAGCGTGGTGGAGATGACGCAGATGATCGATGTCCTGCGCACCTACCAGAGCGTTCAGAAGATGATCGACACCGAACATGAACGCATTCGCGGCGCCATCGGCAAGCTCGCCCGCGTTCAGTAATCCAGCCAGCAAGAAGGATTGAAACCATGCGCAGCCTTTCCATTGGTTCCACCGGCATGCTGGCCCAGCAGCTGAATGTCGAAACCATCTCCAACAACATCGCCAACATGACCACGACCGGTTACAAGCGTCAGCGGGCCGAATTCCAGGACCTGCTGTACCAGAACCAGCGCCGCGTGGGCTCCACCTCGTCTGATGCCGGCACGATCGTACCGTCGGGCATCCAGGTGGGTCTGGGCGTCAAGGCCGCCGCCATCTACCGCATCAACGAACAGGGCAATATCAACCCGACCGGCAACACGCTGGACGTGGCCATCAACGGCCAGGGTTACTTCCAGGTGCAGCTGCCCAACGGCGAAACCGCCTATACCCGCGCCGGTTCGTTCCAGCTGAATGCCGAAGGTACCCTGGTCACCGCTGATGGTTATCAGGTGCAGCCCGGTATCGTGGTGCCGCAGAACACCGTGGATATCACCATCAACCCGAATGGCGAGGTTCTGGCCAAGATCGACGGCCAGACCGTGCCGCAGAATGTGGGCCAGATCCAGCTGGCGGCCTTCCCCAACACGGCGGGCCTGGAAGCCATCGGCGACAATCTGCTGCTGGAAACCCCGGCTTCCGGTCAGGCCATCACCGGCAATCCCGGCGGCCCCGGCTTTGGCCGCGTGATGCAGGGCGCGCTGGAGACCTCCAACGTCAATATCGTTGCCGAGATCACCCAGCTGATCACCGCCCAGCGCGCCTATGAAATGAACTCCCGCGTCATCTCCACCACGGATCAGATGATGCAGTCGGTCAGCCAGCTGCGCTGATCTGAGTGACTAGGTCATTTCTGCCCACCCCTTCTTCGGAGCCTTCGTCATGACCCGCTTCGCCGCCCTGATGCTCGCCGCTGTCCTGCTGTCCGGCACCGCCGCACAGGCTGCTACGCTGAAGCCGGCTGCGACCGTGGCCGATGGGCAAATTCTGCTGGGTGACCTGTTCGACGGGCTGGAACCCGATGTCGCGACCCGCGCGGTCATGGTTGCCCCCGTTCCGGGCCGCCGCGCCAGCCTGGATGCCCCCACCCTGTCGCGCATCGCGGCCAGCAACGGCATCGACTGGCGTGCGTCGGGCGGGGCGGACCGGATCGTGGTCGAACGCGCCTCAGTGCAGGTAACGAACGAGGCCATCGTTGATGGGCTGCGTCTGGCCCTGCGCGATGCCGGGGTCGGCGGTCAGGCCGATGTGCTGCTGGATAACCGCACGCTCAGCCTGTTCCTGCCCGCAGGCAACGATGCCTCGGTCCGTGTGGAAAATCTTGCCTATGACGCGGTGCGTGGCCGCGTTACGGCGGAAATCATTGCCCCGGCTACTGGGCCGGAGGTAGTGCGGCAGAATATCGGCGCCCGCGTCATGGATATGGTGGAACTGCCCGTCCTGGCCCGACGCATGGCGATGGGAGAGGTGATCGGGGATGGTGACATCACCTATCTGCGGCAGCCGCGCGACCGGGTGCAGGCCGGCGCTGTTGTCGAAGCCTCTGAAATGATTGGAAAAACCCTGCGTCGAGCCGTTGCACCGAACCAGGCGGTGAATGTCCGCGACGTGCGGGAACCGGTGGTGGTGGGCAAGGGTCAGGCTGTCACCATCCTTCTGCAAAGCTCGACCATGAGCCTGACGGCATCGGGAAAAGCACTTTCTGATGGCGGCATGGGCGAGTTGGTACGGATTGTGAATACGTCCTCCAACAGAGTGATCGAGGCCGTGGTGGCCGGTCCCAATCTGGTGACCGTCAACCCGTCCAACCCGGTCATCGCCCCTGTCAGCCAAGTGTCGGGTCCGTCGAAGAAGGCGGCCCGGTAAGGAGAACCGAAATGTCCGCCCGTACCCTGACCGCCCGCCGTTCTATCCGCACCGCCCTGCTGCTGTCGCTGACCGTCCTGCCGTTGACCGGCTGCGTGACGGACAAGCTGGCGGCGGTCGGACAGACCCCGGCCCTGTCGGGTATCGACGACCCCTCGCGCGATCCCAACTACCGCCCCGTGCGCTTGCCGATGCCAGAAGCGCCAGTGCAGGAGCGTCAGGCCAATTCGCTGTGGCGCGCCGGCGCCCGCGCCTTCTTCAAGGATCAGCGCGCGGCCCGCGTCGGCGACATCATGACGGTCACGATCCAGATCAATGACCGCGCCCAGATGCAGAACAACACGACCCGCACCCGCGACGGCAGTGACACGATGGGCATCCCCAACCTGTTCGGCCTGGAATCCTCCACCAACAACATTCTGCCCAACGCCGTCGACCCCGGCAGCCTGATCAGCGCGTCTGGCACCTCCAACAGCACGGGCACTGGCCAGATCCAGCGTCAGGAACAGATCAACTTGCAGGTGGCCGCCCTGATCGTGCAGGTTCTGCCCAATGGCAACATGGTGGTGAATGGTAAGCAGGAGGTCCGCGTCAATAACGAGGTGCGCGAACTGACCCTGACCGGCATCATCCGGCCCGAAGACATCACGTCGGCCAACACCATCTCTTACGAGAAGATTGCCGAGGCCCGTATCTCTTACGGCGGTCGCGGCCACATCACCGATGTGCAGGCCCCGCGCTGGGGCCAGCAGGTCCTGGAAGCCATCAGCCCGTTCTGACAGGTTGGCGGCACAGAGTATGACAGGGAAAGCCCCCGGATGGGAAACCGTCCGGGGGTCTTGTCATTCTGAGACGCGAAAGGTCGCATTGGCGTCCCCAACGCCCCCGGCGCATAGTAGCGATCAGAACGTTCGGGAGGATAATGGTGAAGGCGACGCAGATCGAGGCCGCCTGGAGGGGAACCGCCGCCTGTCAAAGCTGCGGCGTGCGCCATCTGGTGCTGTTCGCCGATTTGCAGGCAGAGGATTTTGCCCATATCCACACGCCCATTGAGGAGGTCCATGTCGAGGCTGGCACCCAGCTTTACAGCATGGGCGATGATGCCGGCGCCATCTTGACCATCCGGCGCGGGCTGGTGAAACTGGTCACCCTGCTGCCCGACGGAACCCAGCGTATCGTGCGGCTTGTGCGTGTTGGCGGTGTCGCCGGGCTGGAGGCATTGGTAAAGTCCAGCTACGACCATATCGCCGTGGCATTGCAGCCAGTCGAATATTGCCGCATCCCTGTCGCCACTGTGAATCAGCTCCAGGCGCGCACCCCGCGTCTGCATCAGCGCCTGATGGAAAAATGGCATGAGGCGTTGAGCACAGCCGACGGCTTCCTGGCCAATCTTTCCACCGGGAATGCCCGGCAGCGCGTGGCCCGTCTGCTGCTGTTGCTGGCCGACGAAACGCCCTACGGCCCTGTACGGCTTTTCACGCGGGAGGATATGGGCGCCATCCTGGCCATCACGCTGGAAACCGCCAGCCGCACCATCTCCGACTTCAAACGTACCGGCGCCATCCGTGACGTGGGGCACGGTCAGGCCGTCTGCGACACCGACGCTCTGACCCTTATAGCAGATGAGGGCTGATGGTCAGTCGCGGACGAGCAGACGGCGCAATGCCTGTTCTGTCTCCGCCGGCACCTCCTCGAACCCGATATGAAGCCCTGCACTGCTGACCGCGCGGACACGGGCCCGGACGGGCCCCACCCCCTCCAGATGAAGGCGGCCAGCAGTGCCCAGGGAACAACCCGCTACTACGCCATGCAGCAGACAGCCTTCAACCGACAGGTCCAGGGTCCGCCCCGTCAGGCGGCTGTCGCCAAACTCCGCCTCGAATCCGATGGACAGGGGCAGGCGCACGCTGCGCCGCCGGTCGCCGGCTGTGGAGGCACGCAGCACCTCTGTCACGCGGCGACGCAGGCCGGATAGCATGTCATTCACGCCGGCAGCCATGGACCGCACCTCTGCTGCGGTATCCCCCGTCATCCGGGCATGATCCAGCATGCCGCCCGCGCGGTCGGCCAGCAGCCGTGCCTGATCTGCGGCAGACAGTGCGCCACGGGAGATTTCAGCCGTCGCCTGACGCTGCTGATCCGTGGCATCGCGCACCTGACCGGATATGGCATCGACACGCCGGATATCGCGAACCATGCCATCCACCGATTTGCCGGTGGCATCTGTTGCCGCGCGGATATCGACTGCCTGCACATTAACGGTTCCAATCGCCTCCTCGGTCTGACGGGCAAGGCTTTTCACCTCCCCCGCAACCACGGCGAAGCCACGCCCGGCATCACCAGCCCGCGCAGCCTCGATATTGGCGTTTAGCGCCAGCAGTTTAGTCTGCGCCGCGATTGCCTGGACCAGTCTTGCGACATTGCTGATGCGGGATGTGGCTTCTGACAAGCCAGTTACAATGGCAGCGGCATCGCCTGCCTGCCAGGCCACAGTATCGGTGACAGTCGCGCTCTGCACCACCTGCTCGGCGATGGCGCGGCTGGCAGCCTCCAACTGCTCCGTTGCGGTCGCAACAGCCTGCACATCCGACAGAGCGTTGGCAGCCGCCTCGGCCATGGCGGCGGCGGCATCATGCAGGTCACCGGCAATGACACCCAGCCGGTCGGCACTTTCCGCCATATGCCCCGCCTGTTCGGCCACGCCCGACACCGTCTCTTCAATGTCGCGTTCGATCTGGTCGGTCAGTTGCAGCAGCTCCTGCTTGATGCGCGACGCCTCCCCGCTTTGGGCATAGGCGGAAATGGCCAGTTCCATGTCCAGCAGTGTCGCCCGCATGACCGCCGACAGGGCATCACGGGTCCGTTCCTTTGGCCAGCGACGGTCCATAAGAGCCGAAAAGATATCGTCCAGGAAATGCGCATAGGCCCCGACATACCAGCGCGGTTCCAACCCGATCCGGTCATGGGCCAGACCGATGCGGCGGGCACGGGCGAAATAGGCCTCATCGAACTGCCCATCAAAAAGGGCACCCCAATGATCCACCTGTGACGATGTCAGGCGGGGTACCTTTCCCTTGACCGCGATCATTGGTGCCAACCTGGGAATCGTGGCCAGGCGTGCGTAGAAGCCGGCGGCCATGTCAGGCAGCGTTGGCATTAAAACTTGGCGGGCGTCGCGAAGGGCGGCCCGCGCCACACCATCCAGGCGAAAGAAATCCAGACGCTCTTCGGCATTGGTTGTGTCGGGCGCGCAATCCTTGGGCATGTTGGTCGGGCTCTGGCACGGGGTCGCAGGATGGCGCGCACCATAGCCCCGCCTGCGGCAGCGGCATTGACCCACCTCAATTGAGGAATTGCTGATGAAAACCTGACATCGTTATCTGATGCTTGCCAAGCGGCTGGTTTCCGTGAAATTTGAGGGCCGGGGCGCCAACCTGTGGCCGCCTTTATGCACAGGTGTTCCATCGTGTCAGATCGCAAGCCGACGATCATTGATGTGGCCCGCGCCGCCGGCGCGTCGATCAAGACCGTTTCCCGCGTCATGAACAATGAACGCTATGTCAGCGCGGAAACGCGCGAACGTGTTCAGCGTGTGATGGCGGAATTGCAGTTTCAGCCCAACAAGTCGGCGCAGAGCCTGAAGGGCGACAAATCGTACCTGATCGCCCATGTCTATGGTGACCCCGGCGGTCCCTATACCGGCCAGATCCAGATGGGCCTGCTGACCCGGTTCCGCGACCAGGGCTACCACCTGCTGATCGAGGAAATCGATTATCGCGGCGACGATGTGGAAGACCGCGTCAGCAAGCTGGTCAATCAGTTGAACCTGGACGCTGTCGTCCTGACCGCCCCCGTGACGGACAATGATACGGTCATCAGTGTCATCGAACGCGCCAACATCCCCTATGTCCGCGTCACGCCACAGCATGAACGCGATGGCGGCTCCTCCGTGCGGATTGATGAGAGGGCGGCGGCCAATGACCTGACAATGCATCTGCTGGCTTTCGGTCACCGGCGCATCGGCTTTATCAAGGGGCCGGAACATCATGCCGGCACCCGTCTGCGCTATTCCGGCTATTGCGATGCCCTACGCGAATATGGGCTGGAACCGGATCCGGAAATCATTGAACAAGGCGGCTTCACCTACCGTTCCGCCCTGCCCTGCACGCGCCGCCTGCTGTCGCTGGCCGAACCGCCGACGGCCATTGTGGCCTCCAACGACGAAATGGCCGCGGCCGTCCTTTCGGTGGCCCATGACCGAGGCCTGTCCCTACCGGGCGACCTATCGGTGGTCGGTTTCGACGATATAGAATTGGCCGAAATGGTCTGGCCGCCCCTGACAACGGTGAAGCAGCCCATCCAGGAACTGGCCGATGCAGCGGCGGAAATCCTGGTTAATATTCTGACACGGAGAAAGCAGCCGGGTGAGCCTGCACCCCAGGCCCATCGCGTGCTGCCCCACCATGTCGTAATCCGCCGGTCCACCGCCCCGCCTGCGCGGCGGTGAACCACCTTCCGTTGCCTTAAAAATCCCGTTCCGCTCGGCAATGGTCGCGCAGGAACTGCGCATGATGCGGCAGACCCGCGACCTGCGCCTTCAGCAGTGGGGCAGACCGGTCCAGCGTTTCGGTGATTACGCTCATGGGCAGCTTGTCCACAAACGGCTGATACCGCGCCGGCCGCACGCCCATGCCTTCATAGACCGACTGCCAGCTGGCGGCCCCGAACAGCTCCTCCAGCCCCTGGCGCAGGATACCGGTCGCCTTAAACAGGTCCATGCGGGCACGTAAGGAGGCCGGGATCGGCGTACGCTGGGCCGCGCGCCAGAACGGTGTGTCATCCCGCTGGGTCGTGCAGTAATGCAACACGATGAAATCGCGCACTTCCTCATATTCCGCCGCCACGCGCCGGTTGAACTCCGCCTGCAAAGACGGATCGACATCGGCATCGGGGAAGAAGCGGAACAGGTAATCAACGGCGCGATAGACCAGATGGATGGCCGTGGACTCCAGCGGCTCGATAAATCCGGCGGCCAGCCCCAGAGCCACGCAGTTCTTCTCCCACATCTTGGCCCGCATGCCGGTCTTGAAGGGGATAATGTTCGGTTCGATCAGGGGACGGCCCTTGACCTGCCGCATCAGGGTCGCCACCGCCTCATCATCCGACAGGAAGCGGCTGGAATAGACATAGCCATTGCCGGCCCGGTGTTGCAGCGGAATGCGCCAGCGCCAGCCGCAATCCTGTGCCTGGGACAGCGTGTAGGGATGCACATCGGCATCATCCTCGGTGTTTTCCGTCTGCACCGCCACGGCGCGGTCACACAGCAGTTCCTCGGCCCAGCTGACATAGCCCACGCCCAGCGTCTGGCCGATCAGCAGGGCGCGGAAGCCTGTGCAGTCAATGAAGAAATCACCATCCACCACCTTGCCATTGGCCAGGTCCAGCCCGGCAATGGACCCATCGGGATGGGTGCGCACGCGGTTGATACGCCCCTCCGTCCTGGTCACGCCGCGTTCTTCGGCATAACGACGCAGATACTGCGCCACCCGCTTGGCATCCACATGCAGCGCATAGGACGCGGACGCGATCATGGTGCGCGGCGCCTTGAAGGGCAGCAGGAATTTCATCTGGTCAGCCATCACCGTGGCCGCCGCGAAATCCTGTAATTCCGAGGGATGGCCCGCCGCCTTGGCCCGCAGCCAGCATTGATAGAATTCGTGATTGTCGATCAGGCCGCCCAGCGTACCGAACGGGTGGTAATAGTGCTGGTTCCTCTTGAACCAATCCTCGAACCGAATGGCCAGCTTGAAGCTGGCATTGGTGGATTTGATGAAATCCTGCTCGTCGATGCCCAGGCTGCGCAGCAGAACCACGAAGGGTGGGATGGTACTTTCGCCCACCCCGATGGTGCCGATCTCATCTGATTCCACCAGTTCCACCGCAGTACCGGTGCCCTTCGTCATAAAGGACAGCATGGCGGCGGTGATCCAGCCGGCCGTGCCGCCCCCGGCGATGACGATCCTGTTCAACGGCTTCATGGCGTTCCCTCTTGTCGGATTTCTTGTTTAGACAACGACCTTGGCGTAACGGTCGATGAATTCCTGATGTGTGGGGCAATCGGCCACCGTATCGGCGATGGCCTTGCGCATCCCCGCCAGCCCGCGTGACAGGCTGGGAACGTCGAAACCATCCAGCGCCGGATCATAGCCATCGGGAAGGAAATCAAACCCGGCATAGATGGCAAGCCAACTAGCCGGCTGGAACATCTCCCAGCGGTAGCGGACCATGTGACCCCGCCGCTTCCACATTTGCACCTTGCGGGTCAGCGTATCCGGCAGGTCGATCGCGCGGCAATCGCGCCAGAAGGCGGTGTCCTCGCGCCGGTTCAGCCAGTAATGCAGGATGATGAAGTCGCGCACCCGCTCCATCTCCCGCCGGCTCCAGTCATTATATTCATCGACCAGCAAAGGATCGATGTCCCGCTGCGGAAACAGCTGTTTCAGCTTGTCGATCCCCGTCTCGATCAGGGCGATGGAGGTGCTTTCCAGCGGCTCTAGGAACCCGGACGACAGGCCAATGGCAACACAATTGCCCTTCCAGGCTTGGCGGCGACGGCCCGGCGTAAAGGTGATACGGCGCGGTGCCATCTTCAGGTCACCACCCACGGCGGACAGCAGCTCCGCCTCTGCGTCACTGTCGCTGATATGCCGGCTGGAATAGACATAACCGTGACCAGTCCGGTGCTGAAGCGGGATGGTCCAGCGCCAGCCGGCATTATGCGCCGTTACGCGGGTGAAGGGCGGCGGTGGAGTGATAGCGTATCCCTGGGCCGCCAGCGCGCGGTCACAGAGCAGCCATTGGCCCCAATCCTCATACCCAGCACTCATCGCCCCTTCGATCAGCAACCCACGGAAGCCGGAGCAATCAACGAAAAGGTCACCCGTGACCGTGGCGCCGCTATCCAGCAGCAGGCCCGCGATGTGACCATTTTCCGGGTTCAGTTCCACCTTCTCGATCTTGGCGTCGATACGCTGAACACCCAGCTTTTCTGCCGTTTGGCGCATCAACTGCGCGAACAGGCCGGCATCGAAATGCAAGGCCCAGTCGAAAACCGACAGGGTGGAGGGTGGGTTGGGCGACGGGGTCGTGAACCGCCCGCCACGGGCCAGGGCAACCGCCAGCGAATAATCGCCAAGGTCCACCTTCTCACCGGCGGCGCGCAGACGCAGCCAATATTGGTGGAAGGGAATGTCGCGCAGATCCTGGCCATAAACGCCGAACGGATGAATGAAACTGCTGTCCTTGTTCAGCCAGCCATCAAACCGGATGCCCAGCTTCACCGTACCATGCGTGGCCTTCAGCACATCCAGATCGCGCAAGCCCAAAGACTGATAGAAGCGGCGGATGGTGGGGATCGTCGCCTCCCCCACCCCGATGGTGCCGATGGCGGAGCTTTCGATCAGGGTGATCTTCAACCCCGATCCCTGAAAATGGTTGGCCAGTGACGCCGCCGTCATCCATCCAGCGGTCCCGCCACCGACAATGACCAGATCACGGATACGGTTATCGGTGGGCATCTTCGTTCTTCCAGGCAAATCTGTTTGGATTGTACAGGTGAATGGCAAAGAAAAAAGGGCGCCGCCTTGACGTGGAACACGTCCCTGCGGCGCCCTCTTACTCAACCTATACGCTGATTACCACTTGAAGCGGACGCCGACGGTGTAACGGCTTTCATACTCGTTCTGCCAAGCATACTGGGTGGTGCCGGGCGCGAACTCCACGAAGTAATCCTCGATCTCGCCAGTGACGTTAGAGCCGTTGGCGTAAATCGTGATCTTTTCGTTGATGTTGTAGCTCAGGTTCACGTCAACGAACTGCGTGCTGTCCTGATAGACGGGGAAGTCCTTGAACGTGTTTTCCAGACGCTTGCTACGGAAGTTGTAAGCAATACGTGCCTGGAAATTATCATCCTGGTACCAGCCGATCAGGTTGTACTGATGCTTGGAATTGTCGGCAAAGGCCAGCTTCTTGCCCGACGACAGGGTCTGTTCGGAGGGCGAGTAGGTGTAGTTGGTATCGACACCGAAGTTGGAGATGAAGCTGTCATTGTCCAGGAAGTCCTTGAAGGACAGCTTGGCGCCAACCTCAACACCTTCAACGCGGCCGCCTTCACCCTGCTGCGGACGGGTCACGTTGACCGTGCGGCGGATGACACCGTCCTGGTCAGGGAAACGACCGTCGGCGGTGGTGCGGGTGACGACATAGCTTTCGATGTTCATCCGGAACACGGCGAGATTCAGCATGCTGGCGTCGCCGATATAATATTCGATCGCCGCATCCCAATTGTCCGCACGCCACGGATCCAGATCAGGATTACCATTAGCCTCGGCGCTGGTCACGACGCGAATACCCAGGCCCGGATCATCAGCCGTGTTGATCTTCAGAGCGCCACCATACTTCAGCAGGTCCAGCGGCTGCATGGTCTTGCTGTAGCTAAAGCGCAAACGCAGATCGTCAGTAACGTCATACGACGCATTCACAGCCGGCAAGTAGTCATAATAGCTGCGCTTGGAAACGACATCACCGGCATCGATGTTCGTGTCGCCATAGTTAAGGGTGTCGCCGGTGATGTTCTGGCGAACCTGCAGCTCGGTACGGATGATCTTCACGCCGGCAGTACCGGACAGGCGGCCATACTCGAACGTCGTGTTCAGGTAGCCGCTGTCTTCCGTCAGATCGACGGCATAAGACTGGCCGGGGATGATGGCGCGATCAGCACCACCGAACACCTTCTTGTGGAAGGCCTCCGGATCGTCGAAGTCGCGCGGGTCGATAGCCCAGAAGCCAGGGACGCCCTTGGTGATGGAGCCCATATTGTCCACCCAGATCACGTTGTTGTACGTGTCGAGGCGGGTCGGGGCATTGACGGTATAGCCCTGGAAAACCTGCTGGCCCGTGACCGGGTCGCGAACGAATTCGCCGGCCTGGCACTGGTTCTGGTTCATGACGACGTCGATGGCCTTCCACTGGGCCGAGCAGCCCGACGTGTTGGGCTGCCCTTTGTCGTTCACGCCCTTGCCCTGGTAGAAGGTAGAGAACAGGTGGAACTGTTCGATGGACACGGAACGATCACTGCGGCGGATACCCACGTCGATCTTGTTGAGGAAACCACCAAGCGGCTCCTCGAAATCGTAATGGGTGTCGATACGATAAACGTTCAGGTCAGACTTCGCCTCGTTATTGCCTTCAGAGGAGAAAGCGCCAATCGCGTAGCTGTCCTTGTTCGCCATGTAGTCGGTCAGGGTCTTGCCAGCGCCCAGACCACCGGAGATGACCTTGTCAAAGCCGGACCAGACCGGGCTGCTGCCCGAGATGTCATAGTGCAGCTGCGGGTTCTGGCCGTAGCCCAGCGGGTTCGGGTCGACATAACGACCACCCAGGCTGCCAACGACGTTGTTAGTGTAGCGAGAAGCGGGGAAGGTCGAGGCAATCGAGGCCGGGTAGAAGGTGCCACGGGTACGATCATTGGCGTCACGGAACAGCGTGAAACGGCCCGGCGCATACTTCCAGTTTGACAGATCGCCCTGGGCCTGACCATTCATCGACAGGCGGTCAGCATCCGACCGCATGGCACGGGCTTCCATCTTGAACGGCCCGCCATTGTCGTACTTCAGTTCGGCGTTGTAGTTCTTGGACTCGGACTTGTTGACGCGGTTGACCGAGAACGAGTTCACCCACCAGGCGTCAATGTCATACTCATCCACGGCCAGCCAGTTGCCGCCGCTGACCGGCGTGCTGTCGGTCGGTTTGGTCCAGACACCGAAAGCGTCGCCCGACCAACGGTTGGAGATGTTCAAACCGGCAGCGCGGTTATACTCGTCCATCTTGGTGTAGAAGCCTTCAGCCAGGAAGGTGAAGCCCTCCCCCAGATCGGCTTCGAACGCACCAGACACGGACAGACGGTCGCGCTCCGTTTCCTTCTTGAAGCTTTCAAAGCCGTGCGGCGAGATGAACTGGTTGGGAGCGGTGCCGCCCCAATCATTGTTGCCTGACAGCCCGCCCACGCCGGGGCCCGGTGCCACGCCGGAGAAGTTGTTGCCCAGATTGGACTGGCTGCCGGCAGCAGACACCAGCACGCCGATACGGTCACCGCGATAGGCCACCAGGCCGTTAGCCAGGTAATCCTTTTCCTTCGTGTCCTTACCGGTCTGGCCTTCCAAAGCGCCCGAGGCGGAGAAGCCATAGGGCATGTCGGACGGACGGCGGGTGCGCAGGTCGATGGTGCCGGAAATGCCCGACAGGGCGTTCTTGGTCTCGGTACTCTTATAGACAACGACCGCATTCATCAGCTGGGCCGGAACGTCGGTCAGGTTCGGCTTGGCTTCACCCTGGTTGCCGGCGGACAGATACTGTTCGCCGTTCAGCATCGTGATGACCTGCGGCAGACCGCGCACATTCACCGTCGAGCCTTCGCCAGCGTCGCGACGGATCTGAATGCCGGGAACGCGCTGCAAGCTGTCCGCGATGGTCACGTCCGGCAGCTTGCCGATATCTTCGGACGAGATGGCATCGACGATGGCCGTCTGGTTGCGCTTGACATCGACCGAGCGCTGCTGCGAAGCGCGCACGCCGGTGACAATGATTTCATCAAGCGTATCGGTGGCTGCCGGTGCGGCCTGGGCCATGGCGGTCGACGCCAGCGCGAACGGCGACGCGCTTGCCAGCAGGGCCACGGCGACGCCGCGACCAAGCATTGAATGCATCCCTGTCAAGAGATCCTCCCTCAGAGCAAAGTTTTACGTGTGATTTTTTGGCGCCAGAATGCGCGGGATCATTCGCAGAACACCATTTCAGGGTGCCATGCGTCTGATATTTTCCTTCGGGCTATTTATTTAGCCGCTCGGTTTGTTTCCCCACCCATCCGGCGTGTTTCGTCACACGCTCCCATCCTTAGTGGTTCTGAATTTACGACAGGCCGGTTTGATGTCAAGCGCTATATGTCATCGTTGTCATACAAAGTGACAGCGCGAACATAGGCTGTCTGGGTTACAAACGCATAATCCGTAGCGGAATGGCTTATCAAAAGTTTCCGCGACTGCGAGACGCATGCGCCCAAATCATGAGATTTCAAGCATTTCCCTGGCACGCCTTCCTGCCGCAGCCAGCCCAATCTCATCATTGTTGCCAGGATGTCACGGTTGGGAGAGGATTTACGAAGGTTAGGACAGACAGAAATCAGACAACGTTGTCTGATTTCACTGGCACGGTGTCACACCGGTGCTACTATGGAGATTGAACCACCCGCACCAAATGTCGGGGGAACGCCTTTGGGAGGAGCAGGACAAGCCATCATTTCGGCGGCAGAAAGCCTGTCCTTTTAAGGATGAAAACTGATGCGGGAGGACGCTGGATCATCCGATCCTCGGCCTGTGCCATAAACGACGAAAGAGAAACGGCAATGAATAACAGGAAGATGCGGGCCTTCATGTCTACCCTGCTGCTGGCCACGGCTCTGACCGCTGGCACTGCGCGGGCCGCCGAAAGTGCGGCACCGGCCACTGCCACCACGGCCTCGGCCGCCCGTCCCTGGATGGACACTTCCCTTTCCGCCGACGCGCGCGCTGATCTGCTGCTGCGCGAAATGACGGTGGACGAGAAGAAGTTGCTGGTCTTCGGCTATTTCGGATCGCCGTTCAAGGAACGTAATTATGTCCCGCCCGCCGGCATCCGCATGGGATCGGCTGGCTACGTCCCTGGCATCGACCGTCTTGGCATCCCAGCACAGTGGCAGACCGATGCCGGCGTCGGCGTGGCAACCCAGCGGGACTCGAGCGAGCCGATGCGCGAGCGCACCTCCCTGCCCGCCGGCATCGCGACGGTTGCCACCTGGAACCCCGCACTGGCCCGCCAGGGTGGCGCCATGATCGGCAAGGAGGCCCGGCTGTCGGGCTTCAACATCATGCTGGCCGGCGGCATCAATCTGGTGCGCGAACCGCGCAATGGCCGCAATTTCGAATATGGGACGGAAGACCCGCTGCTGGCCGGTATTATGGTCGGCGCACAGATCAGCGGCATTCAGTCCAACAACATCATCTCCACCATCAAGCATTATGCCCTGAATGCGCAGGAGACAGGCCGTTTCGTCCTGTCCGCCAATATTGATGAGGCAGGTGCCCGCGTGTCGGACCTGCTGGCCTTTGAGATTGCCATGGAGCGGTCGAACCCCGGCTCCGTGATGTGCGCCTATAACCGCTACAATGGCGATTATGCCTGCGAGAACGACTTCCTTCTGAACAAGGTGCTTAAGGGCGACTGGGGCTATAAGGGCTATGTGATGTCCGACTGGGGCGCCGTGCACAGCACCGCCAAGGCCGCCAATAACGGTCTGGACCAGGAATCGGGCTATATCTTCGACAAGGAGATGTTCTTCGGCGCCGATCTGCTGGGCAAGGCGCTGGCCGATGGGTCCGTGCCCATGGCCCGGCTGGATGATATGAACCGCCGCATCCTGCGCGCCCTGTTCGCCCATGGCGTGATGGACAATCCCGTCACGGTCGACGATCACAAGATCGACTATGAGGCCCATGCCAAGATCACGCGCGCCGACGCAGAGGAAGGCATCGTCCTGCTGAAGAATCAGGGTGATCTGCTGCCCCTGGCAGCCGGTGCAAAAAAGATCGCCGTCATCGGTGGTCACGCCGACAAGGGAGTGATGTCGGGCGGAGGTTCTTCCACCGTCTTCGGGCGCGGCGGTAATCCTGTGCCGGGCACGGGGCCGAAGAATTTCCCCGGTCCCATCGTCTATCATGCCAACCCGCCCCTGGCCGCCATCCAGGCGCGCGCCGGCGGTGATGTCGCCTTTGATGCGGGCACCGACCCGGCTACGGCAGCGAAGCTGGCCGCCGGCAGCGATCTGGCCATCGTCTTCGTGAACCAATGGACGGGGGAGGCGATGGATTTCGCCCTGACCCTACCCGACAATCAGGATGCGCTCGTCGCCGCCGTCGCCAAGGTCAACAAGCGCACCATCGTGGTGGTGCAGTCCGGCGGCCCCGTCTTCATGCCCTGGCTCAAGGATGTGGGCGCGGTCCTGGCCGCCTGGTATCCCGGAACCGCCGGTGGTGAGGCGATTGCCCGTGTGCTCTATGGCGAGGTGGATGCCAGCGGCCGCCTGCCCGTCACCTTCCCCGCCAGCCTAGATCAACTGCCACGTCCCAAACTGGATGGTGAAGGCCTGCCCGACGGCACCAAGTTCGACGTTGCCTATATGGAGGGGGCCGCCGTCGGCTATAAATGGTTCGACCAGAAGGGCCTCAAGCCGCTGTTCCCCTTCGGTTACGGCCTGTCCTACACCGATTTCAGCTATAGCGGCCTGAAGGCAGAGGTCGGTTCCGACGGTACCCTGACCCTGTCCGGCTCTGTCACCAACAAGGGGGCCCGCACCGGCAAGGCCGTGCCGCAGCTTTATATCGGCCCCGTCGGCGGCGGCTGGGAAGCGCCCAAGCGTTTGGCCGGCTGGCAGAAGCTGGAACTGGCCCCTGGCGCCAGCAGCCGCTTCTCCGTCCCCGTCGATGCCCGCCTGCTGGCCACGTTTGACGTGTCCAAGAAGGAATGGGTGGTGAAGCCCGGCCGCTACAAGGTCTGGCTGGGTGCGTCGGCGGTTGACCTGCCAGTGACCACGGAGGTCACTCTGAAGGGCGGCAGTTTCAGTGCCGTGAAGGGCAAGTAACTGCGATCAAGGGCCGCTCTTCCGGGCGGCCCTTTTTCTTGACCGTCATTACGCCACAGGTAATCGCGCCGCCCACACCGGCGCGTCATCATCCCCCCATCACAACGCCAATTGATGGAGATGATCATGGGTATCGGTCCCCTCACCCGCCAGCTTCTGCTGATCGACGCCGCCACCTGCCTGGCCTCGGGCCTGCTGCTGACACTGGGCGCCGGTTTGCTGGAACCGCTGTTGGGCCTGCCCTCCTGGCTGCTGCTGGAAGCGGGCATCATCCTGTTCCCCTGCACCCTGTTCGCGGCCTGGGCCGGGCGGCGGGTGGGCGTCTCGGCGGGTCCCGCCAAGGTGATGATCGCGTTGAACCTGTTCTGGGTCGCGGGCAGCCTCGCCCTGTTGTCGCTGGGCTGGACCACGCCACTCGGCACCGGTTTTATCCTGGTTCAGGCCTTGGCCGTCGCCGGGATCAGTGCCGCACAAATCTTCAGCCTGCGGGGCCGCGCCACACTGGCGGCGGCCTGATCAAAACGGTTACATGGGGCGGTATTGTCCGCCCCATCGACCGGAGTTTTCATGCCCACCCTCGCCTGCCTGCTGCGCGGCATCAATGTCGGCGGCAACAAGACCGTGAAGATGGCCCTGTGGAAGCAGCTTTACGAGGAACTGGGCTTCACCAACGTCCGCACCCTGCTGCAATCCGGCAACCTGCTGTTCGACACAGCCAGCGACGAGCCGCCTGAAAGCTTACAGCCCCGGCTGGAGACCGTGTTCGCCAAACGATTCGGCTTTACCGCCGACCATATCCTGCGCGACGCGGCACAGGTGCAGGCTGCCATCGCCGGAAACCCCTTCCCCGACGCCGCCGACACCCCCAACCATCTGCTGGTGTTCTTCCTGTCCAAGGCACCAGACGCGGCGGGCGCCGCGAAATTGTCGGCCCTGGAAACCGGTCCCGACCGTCTGCACCTGTCCGGCGACCTGCTCTACATGCATTTCATCAACGGGGCTGGCAAGGCCGCCACCGACCCGGTGAAGCTGCTGCGCCTGGCCGGCGTTACCGGCACGTCACGCAACTGGACGACGTTGAATAAGCTGGCGGCGATGATGGTCAGCTGAGGTTCAGCCCCCAAACGCCGCCTTGTGCTGCTCGCGCAGGGCCGCCTTCTGTACCTTGCCCATCTGGTTGCGTGGCAATTCATCCACAAACCAGACCCGCTTGGGCACTTTGAAATTGGCCAGTTCGCCTTTCACATGCGCGATGATCGACGCTTCCGTGACGTCGTCGCGGCCCGGCTTCTTCTGGATGATCGCGGACACCGCCTCACCGAAATCGGGGTGCGGCACGCCGATGACGGCACTTTCGACAACGCCGTCAATGGCGTCCAGCACCGTCTCAATCTCCTTGGGATAGACATTGAACCCGCCGCAGATCACAAGATCCTTGGCACGCCCCACGATATGAACGTACCCACGCCCATCAATCTTCCCCACATCGCCTGTGATGAAGAAGCCATCGGCGCGCATATCCTCCGCTGTCTTTTCCGGCTTGTTCCAATAGCCTTTGAACAGATTGGGTCCTTTGATCTCAATCTGCCCGATCTCGTCCGTGCCCAGCAACGCCCCCGTTTCAGCGGCAACCCGCAGCGACACGCCCGGCAGCGGAAAGCCCACGGTCCCCGGCACACGATCACCATTCAGTGGGTTCGACGTGATCATCCCCGCCTCTGTCATGCCATAACGCTCCAGAATGGCGTGACCGGTCCGGGTGGAGAACTCCGTATGCGTATCGGCCAGCAGGGGTGCTGACCCGCTGATGAACAAACGCATATGCGCCACCAGTTCCCGCGTAAAGCCGGCATGGGTCAGCAGGCGGGTATAGAAGGTAGGCACCCCCATTAGCACACTGGCCTGCGGCAGCAGCTCCACCACCCGGTCCGCGTCGAATTTCGACAGGAACAGCATGTGCCCGCCATTCAGCAGGGTGGTGTTGGTGGCGACAAACAGCCCATGCACATGGAAGATCGGCAGCGCATGCAGCAGCACGTCACCCGGCACAAAGCCCCACAATTCATGCAGGGTCAGGGCATTGCTGGCCAGATTGCCATGGCTGGTCATTGCGCCCTTCGACCGGCCCGTGGTGCCCGATGTATAGAGGATGGCCGCCAGCTCATCCTCCCCCACCGCCACCGTCTCGAATTCATGGCTGAGGTTCAGGGCCATATCGGGCAGGCTGCCATCCGCAGCAATGCCCAAGGTCGTCACGGCTGGCACACCACACCGCGCTGCCAGTTCCCTCATGCCTGCCTCATCCTCGGGCCTGCAAACGAACAGGGCTGGGGCAGCATCTTCAAGGAAGTAACTGACCTCGCCGCGCTGATAGGCGGTGTTCAACGGCAGATAGACCGCTCCCAACCGTAGCGTGGCGAGATACAGGAACAGGTTCTCCGCACTCTTCTCCACCTGCACCGCCACGCGGTCGCCTCGGCGGACGCCCAAGGCCGCCATGGCATGGGCAAAACGGGCGGAGATGGAGGCGACGTCGGCGTAGCTGTACCACACACCCTGGCGCGGCCCGTCCATCAGGGTGATGAAACGGGCTGTGGGATCGGCGGGAAAACGGCTTTCAAACAGATGGTAAAGATTGCCGCTTTTCCCGCCGCTCATGTCATTTCCCCTGCAACATCTTCACGATGGCGGAGAAATCGAGCCCCCCGTTCCCCGCCGCTGAGAATAGCTGATACAGGGATGCGGCCTGCGCGCCAAGGGGTGTGCTGGCCCCGCTGCTGGCTGCTGCCTGCTGCGCCAGCTTCAAGTCCTTCAGCATCATGTCGACCGCAAAGCCCGGCGCATAATCGCGGTTGGCAGGCGACGTCGGCACCGGCCCCGGCACCGGGCAGTAGCTGGTCAGGGACCAGCACTGGCCCGACGACGTGCTGGAAATGTCAAACAGCTTCTGCCGCTCCAGACCCAGCTTGTCGGCGAGCGCAAACGCTTCCGACACGGCAATCATGGAGATGCCGAGAACCATGTTATTGCAGATCTTGGCCGCCTGGCCCGTGCCAGGCCCGCCAGCGTGCACGATGTTCTTGCCCATCAGCGCCAGGAACGGCTGTGCCGCCGCGAACGCCGCCTCGGTCCCGCCCACCATGAAGGTCAGCGTTCCCGCCGCCGCCCCACCGGTGCCCCCCGATACGGGCGCATCCACCATCAGATGACCGGCTTTCTCCGCCTGCGCGATCACGGCCCGCGCGCTGTCCACGTCAATGGTGGAGCTGTCGATGAAGATCGTGCCGGGCCGCGCCCGCTCGATCACCCCACCGGCATTACCATAAACAGCGCGGACATGCGGGCCGGCAGGCAGCATGGAAACAACGACATCCGCAATCACAGCTGCGTCACCGGCAGACTTGGACGTATCGAGCCCCGCCTCTTTTGCCGCCGCGATATTGGCGGGTGCCAGATCGACACCCAGCACTGTATGCCCGCCCTTCAGAAGGTTCTTGGCCATGGGCAGCCCCATATTGCCCAGCCCGATGAACGCAATGGTCGCCATGGTCATTTCCTCCTTGAGTTATCTTTTAAAACACCAAGTCTCCACCCGCCGGCACCGCGAAGTAGCACGCGACATCCGCCGCCGACACGTCGGCCAGCTTGGCGGGGTTCCATTTCGGGCTTCTGTCCTTGTCCACCAGGACGGCGCGGATACCTTCGAAGAAGTCGTTGCCGTCCATCACGGCCTGGGTCATACGGAATTCCAGGCGCATGCAGTCATCAAATTCAAGTGCCGCCCCGCGCCGCAGCTGCTCGAATGTGACTTTCAGGCTGGTGGGCGACATGGACAGGATGGTCTCCGCCACCTTGTCGGCCCAGGCGGTTCCTTGAGAAATCAGGCCCGCCACGATGCCTTCGACATCCTCGGCCTCAAACGCCACATCAATCGCGTCACGCAGGGCGGCCAACGGTGACTCCCCAACCGGGGCGGCATATGCTGCCAGCACGGCATCCACATCCTGCCCGTCGGCCAGCGCGGCCTCGATGGCATCCAGCGAAGCGGACAGCACATGATGCGTGCCAATCCCGGTATAAAGCAGGTCCGCCGCATGCACCCTGGCCCCCGTCAGGCCTAGATACAGGCCCAGCTTGCCCGGCACGCGTGGCAGGAAATACGTCCCGCCCACATCCGGGAACAGGCCGATGCCGGTTTCCGGCATGGCCAGCATGGTCTTTTCCGTTACCACCCGGTGGCTGCCATGGACCGACAGGCCGACACCGCCGCCCATGGTGATGCCGTCCATCAACGCAACATAGGGCTTAGGAAATCGCTTGATCTGCCGGTTCAGACGATATTCCCCGCCGAAGAAGGCGGCAGTCAGGGCACCCGTGCCCTCCCCGCGCTTGCGCTCCCACCCAGCATCCCAAACGGCGCGGACATCACCCCCGGCGCAGAAGGCCCGGTCACCGGCCCCTCGGATCACCACGGCCTTTATGGCGGGATCGGCGGCCCACGCGTCCAATGCCGGGGCTATCACCTCCACCATGCCCAGCGTCAGGGCGTTCAACGCCTTGGGCCGATTCAGCAGAACATGGCCGATGGCACCTTTGACGGTGCAGATGACATCCTTGCTCAAAACCCATCCTCCCTTTCAATCGCCCTGACCGGGGCTGCAAACGCCCTCTTATACATCGCCACGGCGACGAATTCCGCATCTCAACCAGTACCATTGCGGCCAGACGCACATCCATGCGAAGTTCCTCGCCGTTATTGTGCGCAAACTCGCATGGAGTGGGCATGGCCAGCCGGTTTGATTGGGACGATCTGCAATCCTTCCTGGCGGTGGCGCGGTCGGGCCGGCTGACCCTGGCCGCCAAGCGCATGGGGGTGGATCACACCACCCTGGGCCGCCGCCTGACGGGCCTTGAGCAGGCGCTGGGCACCACCCTGTTTGAGCGCCACGCCACGGGATACAGCCTGACCCAGGCGGGTGAGACGCTGTTGCAAAGTGCCGAAGCCATGGAGGGCATGGCGCTGACCATTCAGGAGGATTTGTCAGGCGCGGGGGCTAGGCTGTCGGGGGCTGTGCGTATCGGCACGCCCGACGGTTTTGGCAGCTTCTTCCTGGCCCCGCGCATCGGTCGCCTGGGCGCACTACATCCGGACCTGGAAGTGCAGCTGGTGGCCATGCCACGCTTGTTCAGCCTTTCGAAGCGCGAGGCGGACATCGCCGTGACCCTAGCACAACCAGAGGCAGGGCGCCTGCATGCGCGCAAACTGACTGATTACGAACTGGGCCTCTACGCCGCACGGTCCTATCTCGACACAGCGGCGCCCATCGACGGGCCGGGCGATCTCGCAGCCCACCGCTTTATTTCTTATATAGATGATCTGCTCTATACGCCGGAGCTGGATTACGTCCCGCTCGTCTCCCGCGATATCCGCCCCTATTTGAAAAGTGCCAGTCTGGTGGCGCAGTTCCGGGCGGTGCAGGCCGGCAACGGCATTGCTGTTCTGCCCTGTTTCATGGCTGCAGGGGAGAAAGACCTCGTCCGGCTGCTGCCGGTAGAGGTGAAGCTGATCCGCAGCTTCTGGCTGGTCATGCATTCCGATGTGCGCCACCTCTCCCGCATCCGCGTGGCCGCAGAATTCATCGCGGAAGAGGTAAAGCGCAACGCACGGCTGTTCCAGGGTTAGCCGGAAAGTCGCCAGCTGGCGGCACCCGGCACCTGAAGGAACAATCAGAATGGCATCTTGAAGCCAGGCGGCAGCTTCAGACCGCCCATCATGGCGTTGGTCTGTTCTGCCGTAAACGCCTCGATCTTGCCCTTGGCATCGTTATAGGCGGCGGTGATCAGGTCTTCCAGAACCTCGACATCCTCGGGATCGACGATGGACTTGTCGATCTTCAGGCCGCGCAGATCGCCTTTGCCGTTAAGGGTCAGCTTGACCATGCCGCCGCCGGACACGCCGGTGGCCTCATGTTCCTGCATCTTGGCCTGCATCTCAGCCATCTTGGACTGCATCTGCTGGGCCTGCTTCATCATCTGGCCGATATTCTTCATGGCTCAGAAGTCTCCTTCATAATCGCCCTCATCCGTGGGCGGTGGTGCATCGAAATAAGGGCTGTCGGCCATCTCGTCACCCCCAAAAGCGTCCATCGCTTCGGGAATTTCGGGTTCGGCTATCGGCGGCGGGGCTAGGGTCACCTGGCTTTGGTCGATGATCTTGTCAATCTTAGCGCCCGGGAACGCCTCCAGGACAGCCTTGACCAGCGGATGTTCGGCAGCCTCGGCACGCTGGCGCAGCTCGGCCTCGCGCTCCTGTTCGGCGATGGTCGGCTCACCCGCAGCACCGGATACGGATACGACCCAGCGCTTGCCCGTCCACTCGGTCAGCAACTGCCCCACCTTGCCGGGCAGGTTCTGCGGGCAGGCCGGCAACAAGCGCAGCTCAATCATTCCGGACTCGAACCGGACAAGATGGACCGACGCGCGCAGCATGCCGGCCAGCACGCCCTCACGCTTGTCCAGGAATAGGTCGGCAACCTCACGGAAGCTGGTTGGTTCCGGTACCGTATCGATCTTGCCAACGGGCTGCGGCGTAGCCATCGGTGCAGGCGCCGGTGCTCCGGCAAAGGCCCTTCCGCCCGCCACCATGGCCATGGGCGCCCCCTGGGTCGGGGCCGAATGCACGACCGGCCCCGGACCGCCACCACCGGCAAATCCGCCACCACCGCCTTGGTTTCCCCCGTGCAGGGCGCGCGCCGCCGCCTCAACCCCGCCCGCTTCATTGATCTTCTTGATCAGTTCCGCCGGGCTGGGCAGATCGGAGGCATAGGACAGTCGGATCAGCACCATTTCCAGCGCCTGCATCGGCACCGGCGCATGCTGGATTTCGGCCAGACCCTTCAACAAAATCTGCCAGGCCCGCGATAGCGACGCCATGCCCAGCTTCTGGGCAAGGGCCACGCCGCGTGTTCGTTCATCCTCCGGGATCGACACATCCTCGGCGGTCGCCGGAATGACGCGGGCACGGGTCAGGAAATGGGCGAAATCCAGAAGGTCCTGGGTAATGACAATTGGATCGGCCCCGCAACGATGCAGATCGGTCAGGATGTCCAGCGCATCCGCCGGCTTACCCGTCATGGTTGCTTCAAACAGGTCGATGACACGGGTCCGGTCGGCCAGACCCAGCATGTCGCGCACCTGCGCCAGGGTGACATTGCCCCCGCCCAATGCGATGGCCTGATCCAGCAGCGACAGACCGTCACGCACCGACCCGTCGGCGGCCCGTGCGATCTGGGCAATGGCATCGGGTTCTACGGGCACGCCTTCCTTGGCGGCCACGCGCGTGAAATGGCCCACCAGGGTCGGATGATCCACACGGCGCAGGTCGAATCGCTGGCACCGCGACAGCACAGTCACCGGCACCTTGCGAATCTCGGTCGTAGCGAACACGAACTTCACATGCGGCGGCGGCTCTTCCAGCGTCTTCAGCAGCGCGTTGAAGGCGCTTTTCGACAGCATATGCACTTCGTCGATGATGTAGAGCTTGTAGCGCGCGGCAGACGGGGCATAGCGCACACCCTCAATGATCTCGCGCACATTGTCGACGCCGGTATTGCTTGCCGCGTCCATCTCGATGACATCGACATTGCGGTCGGCGGCGATGGACACGCACATCTCGCACACGCCGCAGGGGCTGATGGTTGGCCCGCCCTGCCCGTCCGGGCCAATGCAGTTCAGTGCGCGCGCAATGATGCGCGCCGTCGTCGTCTTGCCCACACCGCGCACACCGGTCAGCATATAGGCCTGATGGATGCGCCCCGATTGAATGGCGTTGCGCAAGGTCCGCACCAGCGCATCCTGCCCCACCAGCTCGTCAAAATTCTGCGGCCGGTATTTGCGCGCCAGCACACGATAGGCGGCACCGGCGGCGGAATGGCTGTTCGTCTCGTCGGTCACAGGGCGTCTCGGGTCTACGGCAAGGACGCGGCAGTTTAGTGATGCCGACGCGCCAACGCCATGGTTTTACGATACCGCTTTTGACACAGCGGCGTGACGATGGCGAATTTTGTGAAAAGGTGGGAGGCTGGACGAACGACCCGAGCCGAAACTCGTTACGGCTGCTTCCTTCCGGACCTGACCGGGTTGGCGAGGGACCCGCCCGTTGCCAACCTCCCGACGCCTATATCGGCGAGTGTCAGCAGAAAAACAAGGGAGAAATCCGCCGGGGCCGCCCTGATGCCTGTGCATTGGCGGCCTGCGCGCGGGCATGTCACCGTCGCTAAACCATGATGAGACTGAACTTCTATGCCGGCTCCGGCCTGGATCGGGCTGCCCACCGGCGCAAGGATGAGGACTGGCTTGCCGCCCGTCTGCGCCAACCCCAGGCTACCAGGATCATCCCCTGGTGGCGGGGACGGCACCTGATCACGGGGGCAGATGACGCGCCGCTTCCTGCCTATCTGCCTGTCACCGCCGACTGGTGGGGCTGGCATTTGGCAATGCCCCCCATCTATCTGGGCGACGATGGCGGCCATTCCTACTTCGCTGTCGATATCTCGCCTTTGGAAGATGTCGATACCCATGCCGAGGTGGCAAAGCTGGGCCGGTTTGTGGAGCTGCGGTCGCTGGGCACGCGCATCGGTCAGCGGGCGGGCGGCATGTATGCCTACACCCGCGCCCTGATGCTGTGGCACGGCAAGCATAAATTCTGCGGCACCTGCGGGTCGCCCACGGCGGCGGCGGAAGGCGGGCACAGCCGGCGCTGCACCAATCCCGACTGCGCCGCCCAGCATTTTCCCCGCCATGACCCGGCGGTGATCATGCTGGTCCATGATGGTGGCGACCGTTGCCTTCTAGGCCGGCAGGCGCGCTTCCCGCCCGGCATGTATTCCACGCTTGCCGGATTCGTGGAACCGGGCGAAAGCCTGGAAGAGACAGTGATGCGAGAGTGCTTCGAAGAGGCGGGCGTGCGCGTCACGGATGTGAAATACCATTCCAGCCAGCCCTGGCCCTTCCCGTCTTCCCTGATGCTGGGCTTCCACGCCCGCGCCACCACTCTGGACGTGAAAGCGGATGAGGAGGAACTGGAGGATGTGCGCTGGTTCAGCCGCGACTTCGTGCGAAAGAATCAGAATGGTGAAAACTTCCGTCTGCCGCCGTTCGACAGTATTTCCAGAAAATTGATCGAGGCTTGGCTGCGCGGGTAAACGGGCGATACTTGCCCCTGCGCATTCGCCCTGCCATCCTGAGCACCTAAATTCGTTCCAGCCGGAGTGTGTATCCAAATGTCCGACCTGTCCCTGCCCGCCACTAATATCGTGGCGGCGGAACTGTCCACGGTGCGTGATTTCATCCGCTATGCCGTCAGCCGCTTCAACCGCGCCGGGCTGGTGCATGGGCACGGGGCCGTCACGGCCTATGACGAAGCGGCCTTCATCGTGCTGGAAACGCTGAAGCTGCCGGTGGATCAGCTGGAACCCTATTTCGATGCGAAACTGATTCCGGCAGAGCGGCTGGCACTGGCGGAGATCATCCACCAACGGGTCACCACCCGCAAACCCGCCGCCTATCTGACCAAGCGCACCTATATCCAAGGCGTGCCGTTTTATGTCGATGATCGGGTCATCGTGCCGCGCTCCTTCATCGGCGAACTGCTATTTGGCGAGCTGTTCGGCGGCGAGCAGGATTTCACCCTGGTCGATGACGTGACGGACGTCGAAAAGGTGCTGGATCTCTGCACCGGTTCAGGCTGCCTTGCCATCCTGGCCGCCAGCATCTTCCCGCTGGCCGATGTCGACGCTGTCGATCTGTCGCCCGACGCGCTGGAGGTGGCGAAGATTAACGTTGCCGATCATGGGCTGGAAGAACGCGTGAAGCTGTTCCATGGCGACCTGTTCAAGCCGCTCAAGGGCAAGAAATACGATCTGATCATCTCCAATCCGCCCTATGTCGATAAAGAGGCGATGGACAATCTGCCGCCTGAGTATCAGGCGGAACCGCGCATGGCCCTGGTCGGCGGCGACGATGATGGCATGGCCATCGTTCACCGCATCCTGAAGGAAGCGCCCAAATACCTGAACGCCGAGGGTGGCCTGCTGGTAGAGGTCGGCACCGGTCGTGCCGCACTGGAAGAAGCCTACCCGGACGCAGAATTCCTTTGGCTGGAAACTGAACATTCCTTCGGTGAGGTCTTCTGGATCACACGTGAACAGCTATTGGAGCTGTAAAAGCCTACAATTCCGGCGCCGTTGATGTTTCCCATCGTCGGTGCCGGAATTTGGACCGGTTATGGTTGAACAGCACCCGCCAATCCTTATATTGCCGGAGACCATTGCAGCGGAAAGGCGGATTGCCGCGTGATATTGACAGCCATCCTCGCCATCATCCTGGCGGCAGCCATTGCCCCTACCCTCAATCGGGTATTGCCCGCCCTGTCGCACTGGTTGCTGGCGTTGGTACCGCTGTCTGCCGCCTTGTGGTTCGCAACACAGATACCGGGCGTAACGGCGGGTACCCCCGTTCTGGAAACCACCAGTTGGGCACCGTCACTGGGCATCGCGCTTTCTTTCCGGTTGGACGGGCTGTCGCTGCTGTTCGCCCTGCTGATCTGCGGGATCGGCGCCTTTATCGTCATCTATTCCGGCGGCTATCTGCGCGGTCATCCGCGGGAAGGTCGCTTCCATCTGTTCATCCTGGCCTTCATGGCCGCGATGCTGGGATTGGTCACGGCGGATGATCTGATCAGCCTCTTCGTATTCTGGGAACTGACCAGCATTACCAGCTTCATGCTGATCGGCTTCAATCATGAGGATGCAAGGTCGCGGCGGTCTGGGATCCAGGCGCTGCTGGTCACGGGCGGCGGCGGCATGGCCTTGCTGGCAGGACTGGTGCTGATGGGTATGGCGTCGGGGGAATGGACCCTGTCGGCCATTGCCACCTCGGGCGCCGATCTGCGCACCCACGCGCTCTACCCCACCATGCTGGTCCTGCTGCTGCTGGCGGCCTTTACCAAATCGGCGCAGGTGCCGTTCCATTTCTGGCTGCCCAATGCCATGGATGCGCCGACACCTGTCAGCGCCTATCTGCATTCCGCCACCATGGTGAAGGCTGGCGTCTACCTTCTGGCGCGGCTGAACCCCACGCTGGGCGGGACGGAGCCCTGGTTCTGGGCCTTGACCATTGCCGGTGGCGTCACGGCGCTGTGGGGGTCGGCCATGGCCCTGCGCTCCACGGATTTGAAGAAGATCCTGGCCTATACCACCCTGATGGCATTGGGAGTGCTGGTGCTGCTGATCGGTATCGGCAGTGACGGTGCGTTAAAGGCCTTCGCCGGGTTCCTGCTGGCCCATTCCCTTTACAAGGGCGCGCTGTTCATGGGTGCCGGTTCCGTGGACCATGGCAGCGGCACACGTGAGGTGGGTGAGTTGGGGGGGCTTTGGGGTAAGATGCCGGTCACAGGCCTGTTCATCGCCGTGGCCGCCTTGTCCATGGCGGGCCTGCCGCCCTTGCTGGGGTTTGTCGCCAAGGAACTGATATACGACGAAGTTTTACGCAGTGGTCATTATCTGGCACTGGCGGCCCTGCTGCTGGCCAATGCCGCGATGGTGGCGGCAGCAGCAACGATGTTCTTTAAGCCGTTTCTCGGGTCAGCGACAAAAGCCGCAGAGCATGCGCATGAAGGGGGGCCGGCGCTGTTGGCGGGCCCTGGTATTCTGGCATGCCTGTCACTGCTATTCGGCCTGTGGGTTGGGCTCCCACAGGGGTTGCTGGGTGCCGCTGCTGACGCCGTACGGGGTGCGCCGCTGGACCTTGAACTGCATCTTTGGCACGGTTTTACACCTGCCCTCGGCCTTTCCGCCTTGACTGTCGCAGTAGGCCTGGGGATTTACGCCGGCCTGCCCGGGGTAAAGAATGCCCTGACCGGGATACAGCAGGTCACCCGGATTGATCATGACCGCGCCTGGGACTGCCTGCTTGCCCTGCTGGACCGGCTGGCGCGTTGGATAACGGGCTGGTTGCAGGACGGGATGCTGCACCGGTACCTTGCCTGGATCTTCACCGGTATCCTCGTTCTGCTGGGCGCCACGCTGGCTGTGCGCGGCGGGCTGGTCTGGCCCGGCATCAGTCTGGAGATTGAGGATGCGCTGGGCGGATCGCTGGCTCTGCTGATGCTGGGCGGTACTGTCGGTGCCATCCGTGCGCGGTCGCGCATGGAGGCGATCTTGTCGCTGGCCATCACGGGCATGTCGGTGGCCTTGTTCTTCCTGCTGTTCGGGGCGCCCGACGTGGGCATTACCCAGTTGATGGTGGAAACCCTGTCGGCCATCATCCTGGTACTGATTATGGCGAAGCTGCCGATGCTGCCGCCGGGATCGGATCGAACAGGTGCGGCCAAACTGTTCCATGCAACGCTGGCCTTGGGCCTGGGCGGGGTGGTCAGCGCCATCATGCTGGCCGTGCTAGATCAACCGCTGGCCCTGGACCTGTCGCGTTTCTTCGGCGACACCTCGTTGCTGGAAGCGCATGGCCGCAACATCGTCAACGTGATCCTGGTCGATTTCCGCGGGTTCGATACGCTGGGTGAAATCACCGTGGTCGCCAGCGCGGGCCTGGGCGTCTTCGCCCTGCTGCGCGCCCGGATGGGAAAGAGGGGCCGGTCATGATGGACAGCCTGATCCTGCGCACCGGTGTTCGGCTGCTGCTACCCCTGATGCTGCTGTTCAGCGTTTTCATCTTGTGGCGGGGTCATAATGAACCCGGCGGTGGCTTTGTCGGCGGCCTAATCTGTGCGGTGGGCTTCGCGCTGCATGCCCTGGCCTTCGGGGTTAAGGCCATGCGCGACATGTTGAAGGTCGATCCGCGCAGCATCCTGGGCACGGGCCTGCTGATCGGCATACTGCCCGGCTTTCTGGGGGCGTTTTCGGGCGAACCCTATATGACGGCACAGTGGCTGGGTGCGCTGGGCACCCCGGTCCTGTTCGATATCGGGGTTTATCTGGTGGTGGTGGGCGCGATCCTGGCCATGGTCCAGACCCTCATGGCAGAGGGGGACGAGTGATGGAAGTGATCATGGCCCTGACCGTTGGCGGCATGGTTGCCGGTGCGGTCTATCTGTTCCTGTCACGGCAATATCTGCGCGTGATGTTCGGCGTTATCCTGCTGTCGAACGCCATCAACGTCGCCATCCTGACGGTCGGCCGCCTGACAACGGGCCACGCTCCCTTGATCGCACAAGGGACGGAGGTGATGGACCAAGCCGCCGCAAATCCCCTGCCCCAGGCCCTGATCCTGACAGCCATTGTCATCGGCTTCGGGCTGCTAGCCTTTGCGCTGGTCCTGGGTTACCGCGCCTATCAGGAGATGGGGACCCTGGATACCGGCGCCATGCGCGTGGCTGAGCCGGAGGACACGCCATGAATGCCTGGCTGACCGCCGCCCCTATCCTGATCCCGATGTTCACCGCCGCTTTGTGCATGGTGGCGTGGAAGTACCCGGTGGCGCAGCGGGCCTTGTCGCTGCTGGGCAGTCTGACGCTGGTCATTGCTGGCGGATCGCTGCTGTCCACTGTCCTCGATCAAGGCATCCAGGTGGTGCAGATGGGGTCCTGGGCCGCCCCCTTCGGTATCACCCTGGTGGCCGACCCGCTGTCGGCCCTGATGATCCTGATCGCGGCCCTGATGGGGTTTTGTGTCGCTCTGCATGCGCTGGGCGATATTGATCCGGTACGCGAACGTGGCGGACACCACGCCATCTTCCAGGTGCTGATGACCGGTGTCTGCGGCGCCTTCGTCACGGGTGACCTGTTCAACCTCTATGTCTGGTTTGAGGTGATGCTGATCAGCAGCTTCGTGCTGCTGTCGTTGGGCGGCCTGCGCGAACAGATCGATGCCGCCATCAAATATGTATGCATAAACATGGTGGCGACGGCATGCCTGCTGCTGGCGGTGGCCCTGCTCTATGGCGTCACGGGCACGCTGAACATGGCCGACCTGTCGGTACGCGTGCCCGCCGTGCCCAGCCAGCCGGTGATCAGCGCCATCGCCGTGCTGTTCATCATCGCCTTCGGTATGAAGGCAGCTCTGTTCCCCTTCTTCTTCTGGCTGCCCGCGTCCTATCACACCCCATCCGTGTCGGTGCAGGCCATTTTCGCCGGCTTGCTGACCAAGGTTGGCGTCTATGCCCTGATCCGGGTCTTCACCCTGATCTTTACCGGCGATACGGCATGGACGCACGGCATCCTGATGGTGATGGCCGGCATCACCATGATTGTGGGGGTGCTGGGATCGCTGGCGGCGCATGACCTGAACCGCGCCTGGTCCTGGCAGGTCGTGGCCCATATTGGCAGCATGGTCATGGGGCTGGCCATCGCAACCCCGCTGGCCCTGGCGGCGGCGGCCTTCTACATGGTGCATGACATCGTCGTGAAGACGAACCTGTTCCTGGGCGCCGGCCTGGTCCGCCGCATGGCCGGCGGCAGTACTGATTATGCGCGCCTGGGCGGTCTGTTCAAGTCGGCACCCTGGCTGTGCCTGCTGCTGTTCGTGCCGCTGGGATCGCTGGCCGGGTTCCCGCCCCTGTCGGGTTTCTGGGGCAAGCTGCTGTTGGTGCGGGCCGGGCTGGATACGCAGCATTATGTGATGGTCGGACTGCTGCTGCTGACGGGCCTGCTGACCATCTGGCTGGTCGGTCGCGTCTGGGCGGAGATGGTGTGGAAGGCGCCGGCGGAACCGCCCGGCGATACCCTGTCCACCATGCCCTTTGTCCGCTCTTACGCCGTGGTGATGCCGCTGCTGCTGCTGTCGCTGATCACCGTCTCCATCGGGCTGCAGCCCGAACGCCTGCTGAACGTGGCGGGTCAGGTGGGCGAAAGCCTGTATGACACCAGCGCCTATGTACAGGCGGTGCTGGGCACCACGCCGGTGCCGCAACCGACGCAGCTGGGGGCACTGGAGACGGGGACCGCACCATGAGCCTGATGGTCGTCAATATCCTGCTCGCCCTGGCTTGGATGGGCATCATGTCCAATTTCAGTCTGGGCAGCTTCATCGCGGGCATCACGCTGTCCCACATCATCCTGTGGATCGCCCGTCCGCTTTATCCCGAACAGACCTATTTCCTGCGCCTGTGGGGTGGTATGGCCTTCACCGGCTGGATGGTGAAGGAAATCGTGGTATCCGCTTGGAAGGTCGCGGGCGGCGTGCTGGGCGTCGGGGAGAAGGTCTGCCCCGCCGTGATCGCCATCCCGTTGGATGTGAAGTCCGACTGGGAGATTGAGCTGTTCGCCTGCTGCGTAACTCTGACGCCGGGGACCCTGTCGCTGGACGTCGCGCCCGACCGCAAGACCCTTTATGTCCACGCCATGTTCGGTTCCGATCCCGACGCCCTGCGTCATGAGATCAAATCGACCATGGAAAGGCGCATTATCGAGGTGCTGGAATGACCCCGTTCCTTTCCACCTGCATCGTCATCGCCATGTCCATCATGCTGGTGGCGCTGCTGCTGTCGCTGGCCCGCGTGGTGCTGGGACCCATGGCCGGCGACCGTATCGTGGCCGTTGATCTGTTCGGCGTGCAGGCCGTGGCCTTCATTGCGCTGTTGTCGATCTATGTCGGGCAGGTCGTGTTCCTGGACGCGGCCATCGCCCTGGCCCTGGTCGCGTTTTTCAGCACCATCGCCTACGCCCGCTTCATTGAGCACAAGGCCGCAACGTACAAAAGATCCAAGGCCGGCAAGGAGGAGAAGTCAGCATGATGCTGAACGATTTCTGGCAGGCCTTCATCGGTCTGATCGTGCTGGGTGGCGCCATTTTCTGCCTGATCGCCGCCATCGGCGTGTTACGCCTGCCCGATGTGCTGACCCGCATGCATGCCAGCAGCAAGGCAGGCACGCTCGGCTGCGGCCTGATCCTGCTGTCGGTCGCGCTGTTTTTTCCCGGCATCGATGTCGTGGCGCGGGCAGCCGCCGCCATCCTGTTCCTGCTGCTGACCACCCCTGTCGCAGCCCACATGATCGGCCGTGCCATCTATGCCACGGGGGAGCCCTTGTGGAAGGGTGCAGGCGTTGATGAACTGAAAGGAACCAAGGATGATCCGGCCCTGCGGCTTGGTGAATAACCGCAATCGGGCGGCTTTCCTTCCACCCTGCAAAAAAACGACAGACCTTCCGTAACGTCACCGCGAATAATCGCTTGAGGTTGCGTTTTGGCTCCCGATATAGGTCAATCAAAGGCGCGACGCTGGAGTGCGCCAAGAGCATATCGGGAGGACCGGACATGGCCGAAGCCGCCATCAAGATGACCACACGCGAACCCTTCCTGTGGGAGAAGAGCTATCCCGCCGGTGTTTCGTGGGACATCGACCTGCCGGCCCAATCCCTGCCCGCCATGCTGGACGCGTCCATCGCGCGTTTCCCCAACAATCCCTGCGTGGACTTCCTGGACAAGAAGTTCACTTATGCCCAAATCGGCTCTCTGGTGGATCGGTTCGCCGCCGGTCTGCAGAAGATGGGCCTGAAGAAGGGGCAGAAGGTCGGGCTGTTCCTACCCAATACGCCTTATTCGGTGATCTGCTTCTTCGGCATCCTGAAGGCCGGCGGCACCGTCGTGAATTTCAACCCGCTCTATGCCGAGCGGGAAATCGTTCACATGATCAATGACAGTGAAACCGACTTCATGGTCAGCTTGGACCTGAGGGTGACCTATGACAAGCTGGCCAAGATGTTCGGCCAGACGCGCTTGCAAAAGATCATCGTCGTGCCAATGGCCGACATCCTGCCCTTCCCCAAGAACTGGCTGTTCCCGATTGCCAAGCGCAAGGAGGTGGCTGATATCCCCCGCGACGACCGCCACATCTGGTTCAAGACGCTGACCGCCAATGACGGACGACCGGCGCCGGTCACCATCGACGCCATGAACGACATCGCCGTGTTGCAGTACACGGGCGGTACCACGGGCGTGCCCAAGGGTGCGATGCTGACCCATTTCAACATCACGGCCAACACCCGCCAGGCCACCGCCTGGTTCTATGAAGCAGTGGACGGGGAGGAGCGCATGCTGGGCGTGCTGCCCTTCTTCCATGTCTTCGCCATGACCTGCGTGATGAACCTGACCCTGATGAAGGGCGGGGAGATGATCCTGCTGCCCCGGTTCGAACTGGACCAGGTGATGGAGACAATCGACAAAAAGAAGCCGACACAGTTCCCCGCCGTCCCCACGATCTATACCGCGATCAATAATCACAAGGACGTGGCCCGCTACGACCTGTCCTCCATCAAGCTTTGCAATTCCGGTGGCGCGCCGCTGCCGGTTGAGGTGAAAGCCCAGTTTGAGAAACTGTCGGGCTGCAAGCTGGTCGAGGGCTATGGCCTGTCCGAAAGCTCGCCCATCGCGACCATTAATCCGCCCCATGCCAGCCGCGCCGGCTCCATCGGCCTGCCGGTACCAGGCACGATCATCAAGATCATCAGCCTGGAAGACCGTAAGACGGAAGTGCCGCAGGGCGAGCGTGGAGAGATCTGCATCATCGGCCCGCAGGTGATGAAGGGCTATTGGAACAAGGCCGAAGCCACCGCCGAGACCCTGGATGGCGACATGCTTCATACCGGCGATGTCGGTTACTTCGATGACGATGGCTATATCTTCATCGTCGATCGCATCAAGGACATGATCCTGGCCGGCGGTTACAATGTCTATCCGCGCAATGTGGAAGAAGCGATCTATCAGCACCCCAACGTGGCCGAATGCATCGTCCTAGGCGTGCCGGACCCGTATCGCGGCCAGACGGTCAAGGCCTATATCAAGAAGCGTGAAGGCTGCGAACTGTCTAAGGAAGACATGAAGGCCTTCTTGGAGGATAAGCTGTCCACCATCGAACAGCCCAAGCTGTATGAGTTCCGTGACGAACTGCCCAAGACCATGATCGGCAAGCTGTCACGCAAGGCGCTGCTTGACGAGTTGGAAGCCAAGAAGAAGGCAGGATAACTCCAGATCAGTGGCTGCGACGGCCCTTCGCCTTACGATCATGCGAGTTGAAGCAACTCGGCGATGATGTGACGTCATCCCATAGAATCTTGCAAGGGGCGGTGCGCCGGAACGCATCGCCCCATTTGCATTGTCCGGACTGGTTGTACATCTGCCCCATCCGGGGTAACACGCTTTGAAGCCTTCATGCCCTCAGCTTCTTTGCAAAGGATTGCGTGCGTCGGAAACGGTGAACAGGACGATTTTGCCGTGACACAGCCGTTGACGAAGGCTCGGTCGCACCATATGGTACCGCTATCAACACAAATAACAGATAATGTTTCGGGGAGATGAAGTAGCACCGATCGGCGCTCAAGATGCCCTCAACCATCTCTGCACGTTGATTGTGATGTTCGCCGGCATGACGGCCTTTTGTGCGACCAAGCAATTGGTCGCTTTAAAAAGATCGCAATGACACCGGTATCAATTGGTTGATCCATCCACAGCTCCCGCCTGGATCATCGGCCCGCTTCGGTTCCCCGTGTCGCGCAGTTGGACCCGCACCACAAGAACGAGAGCAAAATGACAGCTTGGACCCGCAGACAGGCCCTGAAGGGCATCGGCGCCACCACCTTGGCCTGCCCTATTCTGGCAAATGCGCAAACGGCGTTGGCGACGACGGTACCGCCGTCCCCCCTGACACTCTGGTACCGCAAACCCGCGAGTGTTTGGACCGAGGCCTTGGCCATCGGCAACGGGCGCCTGGGGGCCATGGTCTTCGGCGGGATTGCCAAGGACCAGTTACAGCTCAATGAAGATACATTGTGGTCGGGCGGACCCTATAACCCTGTCAACCCGGACGCCCGCGCCGCGCTGCCAGAGGTGAGGTCGCTGATCGCCCAGGGCAAATATGCCGAGGCGGAAGCCCTGGTTAATGCAAAGATGATGGGCAAGCCCGTCCGGCAGATGTCCTATCAGACCTTGGGCGACCTCTGGCTGGAGTTTCCGGGCCTCACCGACGCGGCGGAGTATCGCCGCGATCTGGACCTGGACAGGGCCGTTGCAACAACACGTTTCCGTGTTGGCGACACTCTCTATACGCGGGAAGTCTTCGCATCGCCCGTTGATCAGGTCCTTGTAGTGCGCCTTGCGGCGCAGGGGGCGGGCCGGGTTGATGTGGATGTAAAGCTTTCCAGCCCCCATAAGGGCGTAGTAGTGAAGGCAGATGCGTCCGATCTGCTGTTTCTGCGCGGTCGCAATGGGGAACAGCACGGCGTGGCCGGTGCGCTGCGCTTCACTTGCCAAGTGCGCGCCCTGGCATCTGGCGGCACGGTTCAGCCCGGCGGCGACCACCTGATGGTTCGCGGCGCCGAAAGTGTGGTCCTGCTGCTGGCTGCCGCTACCTCGTTCCGCCGTTATGATGATGTCTCGGGCGATCCCGACGCCATAACAGCGGGGCAGATTCTGGCCGCAGCAGATAAGCCGTTCGCAGAAATCCTGGATAGCCACCTGAACGCGCACCGCGCCCTGTTCAGGCGGGTTTCCATTGATCTGGGCACCAGTGCCGCA
The DNA here is from genome assembly GCF_002868735.1 of Niveispirillum cyanobacteriorum. Taxonomy (GTDB): domain Bacteria; phylum Pseudomonadota; class Alphaproteobacteria; order Azospirillales; family Azospirillaceae; genus Niveispirillum; species Niveispirillum cyanobacteriorum. Next base: position 878,374 of record NZ_CP025612.1, read on the forward strand.
GCCGAGCTGCCCACCGACGAACGGATAAGCAACAGCGCGGAATTGAATGACCCTGCCCTGGCAGCGCTCTATCACCAGTTCGGCCGTTACCTGCTGATCTGCTCTTCCCGTCCCGGGACCCAGCCGGCCAACCTGCAGGGCATCTGGAACGACAGTCTGAAACCCAGCTGGGGCAGCAAATATACCATCAATATCAATACGGAGATGAATTACTGGCCGGCGGAGCCCACCTCTCTGCCGGAACTGGTAGAACCGCTGGTATCGCTGATCCGCGACATTGCCGAAACCGGGGCGCGCACTGCGCGCGACATGTATGACGCACGCGGCTGGATGGCTCATCACAACACCGATCTATGGAGAGCCACCGCACCAATCGATGGCGCAAAATTCGGCATGTGGCCTGTCGGCGGCGCTTGGCTCTGCCTGCATCTCTGGGATCATTATGACTACGGCCGGGATTTGGACTTCCTGGCCAAGGTCTATCCCCTGATGAAGGGCTCGGCGGAGTTCTTCCTGGATACGCTGGTCGAGGACGCGAAGAGCGGCTATCTGATGACTAGCCCGTCACTGTCGCCTGAAAACCGGCATCCGCACGGTTCCTCACTGGTCGCCGGTCCGGCGATGGATCAACAGATCCTCCGTGACCTGTTCGACAATTGTATTAAGGCGGCGGAAATCCTGGGCATCGATGCAGAGTTCCGTGAACAGGCGGCAAAAACCCGCGCACGTCTCGCACCTGACAAGATCGGTAAGGTCGGGCAGCTTCAGGAATGGGTGGAGGACTGGGACATGCTGGCCCCGGAAATCCATCACCGCCATGTTTCCCACCTCTATGCCGTCTATCCCAGCGGCCAAATCGATGTGTTCGACACGCCGGAACTGGCGGCAGCGGCCCGCAAATCCCTGGAAATCCGGGGCGATGAAGCTACTGGCTGGGGTATCGGCTGGCGGTTGAACCTATGGGCACGGCTGGGGGATGCGGAACGGGCACATCTGGTGCTGCGTATGCTGCTGCGTCCCACGCGCACCTATCCCAATATGTTCGACAGCCATCCGCCCTTCCAGATCGATGGTAATTTCGGCGGCACGGCAGGCATCACCGAGATGCTGCTGCGTAGCCGCAAGAACGAAATCCACCTCCTGCCAGCCCTGCCGTCGGCCTGGCCCAAGGGGGCGATCAGTGGCCTGCGCGCACGGGGGGCCGTGCGGGTCGATCTGTCCTGGTCGGGCGGTCGGCTGGATCAGGCCCTGCTGGAGGCACGGGTTGCGGGCCGGCATCGCATACGCCTTGGCAAACATGTGGTGGAGATTGATCTTGAACCCCGCAAACCTGTGCGCGTGACCCGCAACGGGGCCGCCCTTGCAGTCACTCCCCTCTGAGGATGGCGCCCGCCATGAAGAAATTTGCAATCTGTTTGGCATCCTTGGTGCTGGCGTGCCCGGTTCTGGCCGCCGACCCGGCCCCGGACACGCCCCGCCCCCGCATGGCCAAAATCGTGCTGATCGGCGACAGCACCGTTGCCGTGCAGGGCGGATGGGGGCCCAGCTTCTGCGGATACCACGTCACATCCGCCGTCGCCTGTGTCAATCTGGCCAAGGGTGGGCGGAGTTCCGGTAATTACCGGGCCGAACGCTCCTGGGAAATCGCCATGGAGGAGGTGAAGGGTGGCGGGTTTGACAAAACCTATGTCCTGATCCAGTTCGGCCACAATGACCAGCCGGGCAAACCCGGCCGGTCAACCGATCTGGCGACCGAGTTCCCAGCCAACCTGAAGCGCTATGTGGAGGAGATACGGGCCGCAGGCGCAGAACCGATTCTTGTCACCCCCCTGACGCGAAGGCAGTTCAAAGAGGGCGTTCTGCAGGACGATCTCGGCCCCTGGGCAGAGACAACACGTGGGGTTGCTGCCGATCTGAAGGTGCCGCTGATCGATCTGCATGCGCGTTCACGTCAGGCGGTGCAGGAGATGGGTCCGACCCAGGCCAACCGCTTCGCCCAGATGCCGCCCCCGCCGGAGGTGGCCGCCGCCGCCCTGACCGGCACCACCATTCCGGCCAGCAAGCCCAGTGATCCCGCCGCCGGTCAGACACCAGCACAGAACAATGCGGCGGTGGAACCGATGGGCCAGGCCAAACTGTCCTTCGATTACACCCACCTGGGCCGTGAAGGGGCGGATTACTTCGCTACCATCGTCACAAAGGAACTGGCGGATGCCGTGCCCGCCCTTCGCCGTTTCCTGATCCCCTGACCCGACCGACGAGAGAGAACACGACATGACCGATATCTCCCGCCGCAACGCGCTTAGTCTCGCCCTGATGGGCGGTGCAGGCCTTGCCACTGGCCCCGCCGCAATCGCCGGGGCTGCTGCGCCCGCTTCCGCACCAACCGCCTGCATTCCGCCCGGCAAGCCCGGCGGCCCGCAATGGGCACGCGGCCTGGACAACCAACGCAAGCCCGACCTGGGCGATGGCCGTTTCCTGAACCCGCTTTTTTCCGGTGACCATCCCGATCCCACGATCCTGAAGGACGGGAAGGATTATTACATCACCTTCTCCACCTTCGACAGCTATCCGGGTCTGGTCATCTGGCATTCGCAGGATTTGCTGAACTGGAAGCCGGTGACAGCGGCGCTGACCAAGAATCTGGGCTCCGTTTGGGCACCAGAACTGACCAAGCATAATGGCCGCTTTTTCCTCTACATCCCCGTAAAGGGCACGCCGACCGGCACCTATGTCATCTGGGCCGACAAGATCGAAGGCCCGTGGAGCGAGCCGAAATATCTGGGTCTTTCCGGCTTCATCGACCCCGGCCATGCCGTGGGCGAGGATGGGTCGCGCTGGCTGTTCCTGTCAGGCGGCAGCCGTATCCGCCTGAGCGATGATGGTTTGTCGACCGTGGGGGAACCGGAGAAGGTCTATAACCCCTGGCGCTATCCGTCCGATTGGATCGTGGAGGGTTTCTCACCAGAAGGGCCGAAGATCACGCGGCATGGTGAATATTTCTATATGATCACCGCCGTGGGCGGCACGGCGGGTCCGCCGACCGGCCATATGGTCATCGCCGCGCGGTCGAAATCCATCAATGGCCCCTGGGAGGATTGCCCCCACAATCCCATCGTCCGCACCGTCAGCAATGATGAATATTGGTGGTCGCGCGGCCATGCCACGTTGGTGGAGGGGCCAGCAGGCGACTGGTGGTCCGTATATCACGGGTTTGAAAATGGGTTCTGGACGCTGGGCCGGCAGACATTGCTGGACCCCGTGGAATGGACGGCGGATGGCTGGTTCCGCATGACGGGCGGTGACCTGTCGCAGCCCCTTCCCGCCCCCAAGGGCGGCAAAAAGGGGCCGCATGGCATGGCCCTTTCGGACGATTTCAAGACCCTGCAAATCGGCACGAAATGGAACTTCTTCAAACCCGGCCCGACAGAGGACGCGCGCGCCAGCGTGGCCAACGGCACATTGCACCTGGTAGCCAGCGGTACCGCGCCCAAGGACAGTTCACCCCTGCTCCTGGTGGCCGGCGACACCTCGTACCAGTTCGAATGCGATATCGAGATCGAGGCGGGCGGCGTGGCCGGTATGGTGCTTTTCTATGATGAGAAGCTCTATTGCGGCGTCGGGTTCGATGAGAAGCGGTTCGTGACGCATCAGTACGGCATCGAACGGGGCCGCCCCGGTAACCCGCATGGGCGCAAGATGCGGCTGCGCACCACCAATGACCGCCATATCGTCTATTACGATTTCAGCGGCGATGGCGGCAAAACCTGGAACCGGTTTGACCGTGGCATGGAAGTATCGGGCTATCACCACAATGTTCGTGGCGGCTTCCTGATGCTGCGTCCGGGCATTTACTCCGCCGGTAGCGGCACCGCCAAATTCTCCAACTTCACCTTCAAGGCGTTGTAACCATGCCGGCCCTGCTGCTTGCCGCCGCCCTTGTCACGACCATTCCCGCCTTTCCCGGGGCCGAGGGGGCGGGTGCCACCTCCCTGGGTGGGCGGGGCGGCGCTGTCCTGCGGGTCACAAATCTGGAGGATAGCGGCCCCGGATCGCTGCGTGCGGCCGTGGAGGCGGCGGGGCCGCGCACAATCATCTTTGACATTGGCGGCACCATAATCTTGAAAAGCCCACTGAATGTCCGTCAGGGGCGCGTCACCATCGCCGGGCAGACGGCGCCCGGCGATGGCATCACCCTGCGCGGGCAGCCGTTCCGGATCCATGCCGACGATGTTGTTGTCCGCTATCTGAGGGTCCGTTTAGGCGATGAACAGGGGGTGGAAAGCGATGCGTTCGAAATCACGGGTGGACGGCGGATCATGGTGGACCATGTGTCGGCCAGTTGGTCGGTGGATGAAAGCCTGTCGATCGGCTCCACCTACAAACAGGTGGCGGACGGCCCTTATGACATTACCGTGCAATGGTCGATCATCGCACAGTCACTGAACAAGTCGCTGCATGCCAAGGGGCAGCATGGTTATGGCACCTTGTTGCGCTGTTCCCATGGCGCAAAAATCAGCTTTCACCATAATCTCTGGGCTCACCATATCGCCCGCATGCCACGCCCCGGCAACACGCAGATGCCACCGGTGGACAATATAGGACCGTTCTATCAATTCCATTCCAATGTCTTTTACAACTGGGGTGGAAGGGCGTCGGGTTACAATGCCGATCAGGGGGTGAAGGCCTCCATCGTCAGCTATGATTTCATCGACAATACCTACATTTCAGGCCCGAATTCACAGGGGCAGCTCGCCTTCGAAGAGGCGAACCCCAATGCGCGCCTCTATTTCGCTGGCAACAGCATGAATGGCAACATCCCGACCGATCCATGGTCGCTGGTCGATGCCAGGGTCGGCATCCGCCGCGATACGCCGCTGGCGGACATGGCCCCACTGACACCGGACCCTGCTCCCAGCGCCTTTCAACGTGTCCTGGCCCATGCCGGTACATCACTTTCCCGCGATACCATCGACCGAAATGTGGTGGCCAGTGTGAAGGACCGCACCGGCACATTGATCGATAGCCAGACACAGGTCGGCGGCTGGCCCGCCCTGGCGCCCGGCCAACCCTGGACCGACAGCGACGGCGACGGCATGCCCAATGCCTGGGAGATCGCCAATCACCTGAAACCAAACGATCCTTCAGATAGCTTCAGGGTAGGTGCCAACGGCTACACCAACCTGGAGCAGTGGCTGAATTCTCTCGCGTCGAGTTATCAGTGAAAATCTATTATCACTTGTGAAATTTGCATTGACACCGGTGGTCAGTCGCCATAGCTTGATGGGAGATCAGCCAAGGAATAGTGGGCTTTAATCTATCCCCCGACTTTGGTCGGGGACCGCCCAAACTCTTTGGAATCTCGACGACTGCCGGTGTTATCGCTAACGCAAAAGCGTTATTGACACCGGTGACAATTGGACTTAACTTTTCTGTCATAACATCAATCAAACCGGCTTTAAGGTCGTGATTGAAACAAGGCGACAGCGCCTGAACGCCGGTAACGGCGTCGAACACACCAGGGGAGGCAGATTATGAACCGGACATATCGACGATCCAGGGCAAAGACCGCCGCCGTCTAGCGCAGGCGCTATCCGCCTTTAAAACTGGAACTTGATCATGTTGACGCCCTGCCCCATGGCGGATGGCGGACGGGATCGCTTTAACATGACACGCCGGCTGTTCCTGGCCGGTGGCGCCTTGTCTGCGTCCCTGCCCCTTCCTGCGCTCGCTGCTGACACGCCCCATGTACATGTCGCGAAGAACGGCCGCAACGGTGCCTTTCGCAGCATTGCTGACGCACTGGCCGCTGCGCCTGACGACCCGGCAAAGCCTTGGCATATCGCGATTGGCCCAGGCGTTTGGGAGGAGAAGCTGCGGATCACCCGACCGCACGTCACCCTGACGGGGGCGGGCCGGCACCGGACAATCCTGACCTATTCCATGGCCGCAGGTATGAAACGGCCGGACAAGGGCAACTGGGGAACCTACGGATCCTCTGCGGTGACGGTCGAGGCGCCTGATTTTGCCGCTGCCCATCTGTCCATCCGCAATGATTTCGATTACGTAGCGAACACGCTGCGCGCCGACGGAATCAACGGGGCACAGGCGGTCGCTCTGGCCCTGGGCCCCGGAGCGGACCGGTCCGTGCTGCGCGACGTTGCCATTATCGGCCATCAGGACAGCTTCTATCTGCGGTCGGGTCGCGCCCTGGTGGAAGACAGCCTGATCGCCGGCAGCGTGGATTTCATCTTCGGCGGGGCCGCAGCACTGATCCGCAACTGCGAAATCCGCTCCCGCCTTCGCCCCGGCGACGGGGTACAGGGCTTCGTGGCCGCCCCCAGCACACATCAGGGACAACCGGTGGGCTTTGTCTTCCGGCAATGCCGCCTGACGCGGGAGGACGCTCTGCCTGACGGTTCAGTGTATCTGGGCCGTCCCTGGCGGGCGGGCGGCAACATGGAACTGCTGGGGGCCAGCGCCTTCATCGATTGCTGGATGGACGCACATATCCATCCCGATGGCTGGACCTCTATGGGGTACACGCGCGACGGCACCCGTACGGAGCTGACACCCGGTGAAGCGCGACTTTTCGAGTATGGCAGCCAGGGACCGGGCAGCGGCAGCGCCAGTCGCAGCCGGCGCCTGCTGTCGACCGGCGATCTGGTGACATTCGACAGATCGAACATGTGGGGCGACTGGCAACCGGCATGACAGACCGGGAACACCAGCGTCGGACAAGGGGAGGTAGAGGAAAATGAGTGTGAAGCAGAACCTGACACGCGGCCTGGGCGGCTGCTCCATCTTGGCCCTGGCTGTTGCTGGGCTGATCATGCCCGGCATTGCGTCGGCGCAATCGGCCCCCGCCGCTTCGGGTGCCGCCGGTGGTGAGCTAGAGGAAATCATTGTTACCGGCTTCCGCGCCTCGCTGCGTTCCGCCCTGAACGAGAAGCGCAACTCCACTGAGCAGGTGGATGCGATCAATGCTGAGGACATTGCCGACTTCCCCGACAACAATCTGGCGGAAAGCTTACAGCGCCTACCGGGCGTGTCCATCGACCGAGACAATGGTGAAGGCCGATCGATCACCGTCCGTGGCCTGGGTGGCGATTTCAACCGTACCCGTCTGAACGGCCTTGAAGCGCTGTCGACTGCCGGTTCCAACGATTCCGGCTCCACGCCAAACCGCTCCCGCTCCTTCGACTATTCCACCTTCGCCTCCGAGCTTTTTTCCTCCCTGAAGGTGCAGAAGTCGCCGTCGGCGGAAACGGATGAAGGCTCGCTGGGCGCCACCATCGACCTGCAAACGGGCCGTCCCTTCGACTACAAGAAGGACACCTACGCGCTGTCGACGGAAGGCAGCTACAATCAGAACTCCAAGAAGATCAACCCGCGCACGGCGGGCCTTTTGTCCCACCTGTTCAACGACAATACGATGGGCATCCTGATTTCCGGTGCCTATTCCAAATCGGTGAACGAAATCGACCAGTTCCGCCGTAGCCCGGGTCAATCCGACTACCTCTACCGCGGCTCACAATGGGCGGGTGATGAAAATCCCCAGCGGGCCGGCTTCTCCGCTCCGGTGGGCACCAGCTTTGGCAGCGCGATCACCAATCCCGACGCCATCGCCTACCAGACCGGTTCGGACCCTGTGGCCTACGCCAAGCTGTATCCCGGCGCGCCCTACAACACGCCGGGTCGCTTCAATGACAGTCTGGTCCGCATTCCGGCCCTGGCCTCCATCGAACAACAGGATGTGAAGCAGGAACGGCTGGGCCTGACCGCCGCCTATCAGTGGCAGGTGAACGACGACACCAAGCTGTCGATCGACGGCGCCTATTCCCGGCTTGAGAACCTGTCCACCTACAATCAGGTGTCCAGCGTCGGCCTGAACCGCAACAACACCAACGCCACCTATAACACCGCCAGCAATTCGCTGACCCCTGTTGCGGCCCGCGCGCTGTATCCCGGTCTATGTGTGCCCAACGCCGGTAGCGATCTCGTACCGGCGCAGGATTGCGGCCAGCAGCTTTACGGCTCCACACCGGCCTTTACCACGGCCGTCAACGCATCAGGTCAGCGGGTGGCGTCGATCCTGGGAGCAGCGGCAGTTGTGCCCGGCGGCACCACGCCCACCAACGCCAACATCTTCTCGACCAACCCCTATAATCTCGACCCCTACGACTATTACAACAACCCCAGTTCGGTGGGTTACATCCCGTCCAGCAATCGACTGGCATTCCGTGGCGCGCTGATCGGGCGGCCTGCTGTGGACGTGCTGGATGCCAATGTCACCAACGGTTTGGCGGATTATCTGGTTCTGAGGAATGTGGATTTCCGCTCTGCTGCGGACCAGAGTCACTATGTGACGAAGTTCCACCAGGGTTCATTGCAGCTGGATCATGATTTCAGCGAAGATTTCACCATGCGGATCATTACCGGCATGTCGAAATCGACCAATGTCAGCCAGGGTCTGCTGGTGGAATTCAACCGCATGGATAGCCAGGGCCTGTTCGTCTATGACGAACGCGGCGGCGGTTCCATGCCAGTGATCGATTTTGGGTTCGATGCTGCCGATCCCGCCAACTGGGAAACCGTGAAGGGCTTTTCCGGCATCCGCAATTATCAGCGCTTTGTGAAGAACACCTACAAGCAGGGCAAGATCGACTTCGATTGGCAGATCGTTGACGAATTCAGCCTGGGTTTTGGTGCGAACTACAAGGAGTTCACGTTCAATACCGACCAGTACGAACGCAACAATGACCTGCTGAACCCCACCCTGAAGGAGGCCGGCGTCACCACCGCCAGCGTCAGCCGCGTCATCGATTTCGGCCAGGGGCTGAAGGTGCCGGACGGCACGATGACCAGCTTTGTGGTACCCTCGATCCAGGCCTTCGACGATCTGTTCGACTTCACCTGCAACTGCGTTAACAAATGGGGTGACTGGCGCATCACCAACAAGCGCAATGGCGGCCGCGAGCGTTATAGCGTGACCGAGCGCGATACCGGTTATTATGTGCAGGGTGACTGGGACCTGGAACTGTTCGGTAACCCGTTCCGTGGCAATGTCGGCACCCGTATCGCCGTGACAGAGGTCGACAGCCTTGGTAACAGCAATGCCGGGCGCCCGCTGAAAGGCTCCAACAAGTATACCGATATCCTGCCCTCGCTGAACATGGTGTATGAGCCCATCGACGATGTGCTGCTTCGCTTTGGTGCTTCCAAGGTGATGGCGCGCCCGCTGCTGGGCAACCTCTCGCCGACCATCACTGCCCTGTCGATTCCCAATACCGGCGCCACGACGGGCGCCACGCTGACCATCGGCAATCCCAAACTGAAGCCGTTCCGCTCGGATAATTTCGATGCCAGCGTCGAATGGTACTTCCAGCCGGGTGGCCTGATTTCCATTGCTGGTTTCAGCAAGGATATCAGCAGCTTCCCGCAGACCGTGCTCTATTCGGCCAAACTGTCCGACTTCTTGGATGATGAAGGTATCCAGGCCATCCGCGCTGGCTTTACCAATGCCCAGCAACTGGCCTACCTGGATGCCGGATATGAGTTCACGGCCCGTCAGTACCGCGACGCACCCGGCGGCTGGCTGCGCGGTTTTGAGGCCAGCTTCCAGATGGACTTTACCTTCCTGCCGGAATTCTGGTCCGATTTCGGTACTCAGTTCAACTACACCCATATCAAGAGCAAGCTGAAATATATCCTGGACCCCGGAACGGCCACCGTAGCCCCGACCATCGCGACCGGGCCGTTCCTGAATGTGTCGCCGGACGCCTTCAATGCCACTCTCTACTATGAAACGGACGATTTCCGCGCCCGTGTCTCGGTAGCGCAGCGTAAGGGCTACAGTACGGCCTATCCCATCGCCGCCGGTGCCTGTGCCCCCGGCCTGCAAACACCGGTGCCGACCAGCCCGGCCACGCAGGGCACGGCGTGCGACAGCCCGCTGATCAACGATTTCGTCTTCAGCCGTTCGACCACCAATATCGATGCGTCGATCAGCTACAAGCTGACCGACCTGATCACGGTCACGGCGGAAGGTCTTAATCTGACCAACCAGACCAGCGACCGCTACGCCTATGAGGGCCAGGAGGCTGTCACGCAGTATGGCAGCTCCGGCCGCATCTTCCGCGTCGGTACCCGCGTCCGGTTCTAACCTCCCTCCCGCGGGCTGAATTCCTTCCCCGCGAGATCACTGGCCCCGTCCTTGGCAACAGGAACGGGGCCATTTTTTTGATGAACACCGCCCGGCTTCAAAAACCTGTTCGCCCGGTGTATGGCTTTGTCCCGACAGAGAGCTGGCATGCGCGATGGCCGGTTGGTGAAAGGATCATCCATGTCCCGTCCCGGATTGAAAGGCACCTACGCGGCCCCTGCCCTGGAAAAGGCCTTTGAAATTCTGGAACTGCTGGCGGACCGGCCGGCGGGCATGCAGATCAGCGAGATGTCGGCCATCCTGGGCCGGTCGGTGGGCGAGTTGTTCCGCATCGTTATCGTCATGGAGATGCACGGCTATCTCCAAAAATCGGAAACGACCGACCGCTACACCGTGGCCTACAAGCTACTCGATGTGGCCTTGCGCGCCACCCCGTCGCAGAACGTGATTGCCGCTGCCCTGATGCCGATGGAACGGCTGGCATCGGCAGTCGGACAATCCTGCCATCTGGTGGTGGTGAATGGCGGCCAGGGTCTGGTGATCGCGCGCCAGGAAAGCCCCGGCACACGCGGCTTCGCGCTGAAGGTGGGGGCCGCCGTGGATCTGCTGCGCAGCTGTTCTGGCCATGTCCTGCTGGCCTTCTCTCCCCCTGCCCGCACATCCCGTCTGATCGAACTGGCGGAGGCGGCAAAGGGGACGGCCTGCGACCGGGCCGCCCTGGAGAAGGTGCTGGCACAGGTCCGAAACCAGGGTTTTGACAGCCGCAAAAGCCCAGTCACCTTCGGCGTTACTGACATCAGCTTGCCGATCTTCGGTTTCAACGGCGATGTCATGGCGGCCCTGACCATCCCCTTCATGGAGATGATCGACGGATCACAGAAGGTGGATGCAGAGGCGGCGCGACAGGAACTGCACGCCGCGACCCAGGCAATCTCTGCGGTTTTGGGCCATCAGGGCTGACCAACACCAATCATCCGCATTTTCTTATTTGAGATTACAATTTCATAAGCGATAATGGCACCCAAGAAATTTTGGGGAGGTCATGTCCATGCTCAGGTGCCGCGTCGGGGGCGGGAAATGACCCGCCGTCTGGTTCTGGCGCTCGACCTTGTGTCGGATGCCGCACTGATTGCCGACTATGAGAAGCAGCATCGGCCCGGCGGCGTCTGGCCAGAGGTTTTAAACCATATCCGGGCGTCCGGTGTGGTGCAGATGCAGATCTGGCGGGTGGATGACCGGATGGTCATGGTGGCAGAGGTCACGGAGGACTATCCCCGCGCCACCCCAGCCGCGCTGGATGAGGCTGTGTCCCGTTGGGAACGCTGATGTGGCGTTTCCAGAAGGCACTGCCGACAGCGCAAGCGGGGGAGAAATGGCGCCCTATGCAGCCGATTTTCGATCTGTCACAGCATGTGCCATTGCCCGGGGGGATGGAATGACATTGCCCCGTCGCCGCATTGGGCGCACAGCGCTGACGGTGCCGGAAATCGGTTTCGGCGCCGCCCCCATGGGTAATCTGTACAACCCCGTGGGTGACGAACAGGCCCGCGCCACCCTGTCCACAGCCCTGGATTCAGGACTGACGCATATTGATACGGCACCCTATTATGGCTTTGGTCTGTCGGAACGGCGGGTTGGGGACGCGGTGCGCGGACGCACCAACGTGGTTCTATCAACGAAGGTGGGACGCCTGCTGGCTGTCGACACCGGTGTCATCGACGATCGAGAACGGTGCGGCTTCCGCTCCGCCCTGCCCTTCCGCCCGGTTTACGATTACAGCCATGATGGCATTCTGCGGTCGCACGAGGCGTCGTTGCAGCGGCTGGGGCTGGGGCAGGTGGACATCCTTTATGTCCATGATATCGGTGCGGTGACCCATGGCGATGCGAACAGCGCCATGATGGCGCAGTTGACGACAGGCGGTGGTTTCAACGCACTGGAACGGTTGCGGGCGGAGGGGGCGATTGCGGCCTTCGGCATTGGTGTGAATGAGGTGCAGGCTTGCCTGGATTGTCTGGACCGGGCCGATCTGGACGTTATCCTGCTGGCCGGGCGCTACACGCTGCTGGAACAGGGGCCGCTGGATGACCTTATTCCCCTCTGCGCCCGTCGTGGTATCAGCCTGACCCTGGGCGGCATCTTCAATTCCGGCATCCTGGCGACCGGCACACGCGGTAACAGCGTCGGATACTACAATTATGCCCCCGCCCCGCCGGAAATCCTGGCAAGGGTGGGCCGGATTGAGGATGTATGCGGGCGTTATGGTGTTGCCCTTCCCGCGGCTGCCCTGCAATTCGTACTTTCCCATCCGGTTGTAGCCAGCGTCATTCCGGGCCTGGACACACCTGATCGGGTACGGGCGATCCGGCAGTTATACGAGGCACCAATACCACGAGATTTCTGGACGGAACTGCGGCATCTGGGCCTGCTGCGCCCCGATGCTCCCATCCCATCAGGAATTGGGGCCGTGCGATGATCATCGACGCGCATCAGCATTTCTGGGACCCCGCGCGCGGCGATTACGGCTGGCTGGCACCAGACCAGCCAACGCTGTACCGTCCGATCTTGCCGACCGACCTGCGTCCCCTGCTGGACGATGCTGGCATCGACGCCACCATCCTCGTCCAGGCGGCACCCACGGTTGCGGAAACTGACTTCCTCATGGGGCTGGCGGCGGCCACACCCTGGGTTAAGGGGGTGGTCGGCTGGTTTGATCTGGACGCGCCAGACATTGCCGACCAGATCGCGCGGCGACAGGCACAGGCGAAGTTTATCGGCATCCGGCCCATGCTGCAGGATATTAATGACCCCGCCTGGATACTTGGCCCCGGACGGGCGGCCGGGCTTGAGGCCTTGCAGACATCGGGCCTGACCTTCGATGCGCTGGTAATGCCGCCGCAACTGGCCTGTGTCGTTGAACTCGCCCGGCGTTACCCCGATCTGCGCATCATCATCGACCACGGGGCTAAGGGCCCGATCGGCATGGGTCCGATCCCTGGTTGGCGCCGTGAAATGGCCGCCGCCGCCCGATGCGGCAATGTCACCTGCAAACTTTCGGGTCTGCTGACGGAAATGGCACCCGGCACGGATGATGCTGCAATTCTGGACCGGATGGCGGAACTGCTGGATCTGTTCGGGCCGGATCGGTTGATCTGGGGGAGTGACTGGCCGGTGCTGGACCTGGCTGGGTCCTATCACCGCTGGCATTCACTGACCCAGGCGTTCCTGGCCCGGCTGGAGGCCGGCGCGAAAACGGCGATCATGGGCGGCAATGCCGCACGTATTTACAGGCTGGAGGGACCGTGATGGCACCGGCGGTGATCCTGCTGCATGGCGACGATAATGTCGTTGTCTGCTGCCGGACGGTGGAGGCGGGGGAACATATCCGCGTGGAAGGGGTGGATATCATCGCAGAGCAGCGCGTGGCCCTGGGTCACAAACTGGCACGCCGTGACCTTTGCACCGGCGACAAGGTCATAAAGTACGGCGCGTCCATCGGTTCGATGACCGCCGATATCAAGGCAGGCGGCTGGGTCCATATGCACAACATGAAAAGCGACTATATCGGCGCGCATATGCGCGACGCCGTCACCGGCTGAAGGGGGCGCCATGAACGCGCAAGGCTATCTGCGGCCCGATGGGCGCAAGGGCATCCGCGATGTACTGATCGTGGCCTATTTGGTGGAATGCGCCCACCATACGGCCCGGCGGATCGTAGATCTGGCCGATGACCCACAGGTGCATCTGGTGGGCTTTCCCGGCTGTTACCCTAATGATTACGCGCGGCGGATGATGAAGGCGCTGGTCGCCCATCCCAATGTCGGCGGCGTCATCCTAGTGTCGCTGGGATGCGAAAGCTTTGACCGCGAGGGGGTGGCGGCCCATGCCGCCGCCCATGGCCGACCGGTGGAAACCATCGTGATCCAGCAGGTGGGCGGCACCCGTGCCGCCATCGAACAGGGCCGCGCGGCCGTGGGACGGGTCAAGGCACAGATGGCCGCCGCCCAGGTGCGCGTACCGCTGTCGCTGTCAGATCTGGTGGTGGGGACGGTTTGCGGCGGGTCAGACGGGACCAGCGGCATCACGGCCAATCCCGCCGTGGGCCGTGCCTTTGACGGTCTGGTCGATGCCGGCGCCACCTGCATCTTTGAGGAAACGGGGGAGATGATTGGGTGCGAGGGGCCGATGGCCCAGCGCGCCGGCAGCCCGGCTGTGGCCGATGCCATTGTGGCATCCATCGCCAAGGCCGAAACCTATTACCGCACCATGGGATTTGGCAGTTTTGCACCCGGCAATGCCGAAGGCGGCCTTTCGTCACAAGAGGAAAAGTCGGCCGGGGCCTACGTCAAATCCGGCAGCCGCCCCATCATCGGTGTCATCAAGCCGCCAGAGCGCACAACCGCCCCCGGCCTGTACCTGATGGATGTGGTACCCGATGGGGAGCCACGTTTCGGGTTCCCCAACATTTCCGACAATGCCGAAATTGTGGAAATGATCGCCAGCGGCGCGCATCTGACCCTATTCACCACAGGGCGCGGGTCGGTGGTGGGATCGGCCATCGCCCCCGTCATCAAGATCACCGGCAATCCTGAAACCTGGCAGCGTCTGGGGGAGGATATGGACATCAATGCCGGTGCCATCTTCGACGGGTCTGCGACATTGGATAGTGTAGGGGCAGAGATTGTCGCCCTGATCGAGGCGGTCGCCGGTGGGGCGGAAACCAAATCCGAAGCCATGGGCCACCGCGAATTCATCCTCACCTATAAGGCGTTCGAGCCCTCCGGGCCCGGCTGCTTTCCCCGCTAAACCGGAGCCATGACAGGCATCATGAGCCATAAGGGCAGACTGGCGGGAAAGACCGCCCTCATCACCGCCGCCGGCCAGGGCATTGGCCGCGCCACAGCCGAATTGTTCGTGGCGGAAGGGGCTAAGGTCTGGGCCACCGATATTAATGACGGCGCATTGTCCAGCTTGTCGGGCTGTAAGACGCGCCGGTTGGATGTGCGCGACCCGGCGGATATCGCCGCGGCCAATGCCGAAATTGGCGGCATCGACGTCCTGTTCAATTGTGCCGGCATCGTGACCGGCGGCAACATTTTGGAATGTACCGAGGATGAATGGGACCTGTCCTTTGACATTAATGTCAAAGCCATGTTCCGCATGATCCGCACTTTCCTGCCCGGCATGATCGAACGCGGCGGCGGGTCGATCATCAATATGTCGTCGGTGGCCAGTTCCATCAAAGGCGTGCCGAACCGGTTTATCTATGGCGCATCGAAGGCGGCGGTCCTGGGCCTGACGCGGGCGGTGGCGGCGGATTTTGTGACCAAGGGTATCCGCGTCAACGCGATCTGCCCCGGCACCGTCGACACCCCGTCCCTGCATGAACGCCTGCGCGCCACCGGCGATTACGAGGGGGCCTGGGCCAGCTTCACCGCCCGTCAGCCAATGGGCCGCGTAGGCGCCCCGCAGGAGATTGCGGCGCTGGCCCTTTATCTGGCGTCGGACGAAAGTGCCTTCACCACGGGCCACGCCCATGTCATCGACGGCGGTTGGACCAACTGACTACTATTTAGGACAACATCATGAAACTGCTCCGATATGGCGCCGCCGGCGCTGAAAAGCCGGGCCTTCTCGCCGCTGACGGGACCATCCGCGACCTGTCCTCCGTGGTGGGGGATATTGACGGTGCGGCGGTGACGCCAGAGGCGCTGGCCCGGATCGCCGCCATCGACCCCATCACCCTGCCCGTTGTGGAAAAGGTGGAACGGTACGGGGCATGTGTGGCACGTCCGGGCAAGTTCCTGTGCATCGGACTGAACTATGCCGACCACGCCGCCGAAAGCGGCCTGCCCGTTCCGGCGGAACCGGTGGTGTTCATGAAGGCCACCAGCGCCCTTTCTGGCCCCAATGACCCGGTGATCCAGCCCCGGAACTCCACCAAGCTGGATTGGGAAGTGGAGCTGGCCTTCGTTATCGGCACCGAATGCCGGTATGTGGACGAGGCAGCGGGTCAGGCGGCCATTGCCGGCTATTTCGTCTGCAATGACGTGTCCGAACGCGCCTTTCAGTTGGACCGGGGCGGCACCTGGGACAAGGGCAAGGGCTGCGACAGTTTCGGCCCCATCGGCCCCTGGCTGGTGACAGCGGACGAAGTGGGTGATCCCGGTGACCTGTCCATGTGGTTAGAGGTCAATGGCCACCGCTATCAGGATGGGTCCACGCGGACCATGATCTTCAAGCCAGGCTTCATCGTCTCCTACCTCAGCCAGTTTATGAGCCTGCAACCCGGTGACATTGTCACCACAGGCACGCCGCCGGGCGTTGGCATGGGACAGAAGCCGCCGAAATACCTGTCCCATGGCGACCGTATCCGCCTGGGTATCCAGGGTCTGGGCGAACAGGAACAGGTGGTTGTGGCACCGATTTGAAGGTACAAGAAAAGGGGGGGGCAGAACGGCGTATCGTTCTGCCCCCCCTTTTTTATGACCGTTTGGGCAGGGCGTAGAGGGCGACAAAGGCGAAGCAAACCAGGGGCAGCAGGAACGCCAACTGCATCGTGCCCGTGACAACCGCCACCATGCCCATCAGAGGTGGGCAGATGGCCCCGCCAATGATGGCCATGATTATGAAGGACGACCCCAGCGGCACCAACGATCCCAGTTTGTCGATCCCCAGCGCGAAGATGGTGGGGAACATCACCGACATGAAAAAGCTGGTCAGCATCAAGGCGCCGACAGCCACCTGCCCCGGTGCAAACGCCGCCACACCACAGAGCAGCGCATTGATCACCGCATAAATACCCAACAGCCGGGCCGGTGCGATGCGCGCCATCAGGGCCGTGCCGACAAAGCGTCCAACCATGAACAGGATCAGGCTGGCCGACAGCATGAAGGCGGCCTGCTTTTCCGGAACCTCCGGCATCGCATCCTTCACGAAATCCACGAAATAGCTCCAGATCCCCACCTGCGCCGCGACATAGAAGAACTGGGCGATGACGGCCATCACCAGGGTGCGGTGGGAGAGAAGGCGGCGGACCTGGCTGCCGAATGTTTCGTCAGAACCCTGTTCAAAGTCGCCCTTGGGCAGCGTGGTGAAGATCACGGCCAGGGCAATGAACCCCGCCACGGCGGCCAGCAGCGCATAGGGCAGTCGCACCGTCGATGCCTCCATGGCGCGGTAGGCATCCAGATCGGCGGGCGACATGGCGGCCAGCGCTTCTGGCGAATGCTCGATACCGGAGAAGATCAGCACGCCGCCAATGATGGGGGCGATAAAGGCCCCGAAGCCATTGAAGGATTGCGCAAGGTTCAGGCGCTGCGGCGCACGGCTGGGGTCGCCAAAGGCAGTGATATAGGGATTGGCCGCTGTTTCCAGAAACGCTGCCCCCGCCGCAATGACGAACAGGGCCGTCAGGAACAGGCTATAGGTTTGGATGTAAGAGGCGGGCAGGAACAGCAGCGCGCCGCCCGCATAAAAACACAGGCCCGTAATGATCGCCGCCTTATACCCAAAGCGACGCATCACCAGACCCGCTGGCAGGGCCACAACGAAATAGCCGATATAGAACACGAACTGAATAAATCCCGCCTGCATCCGGTCCAGGCCCAAGGCCTTTTGAAAGTGGCGGATCAGGATGTCGTTGAAGTTATTGGCAATGGCCCACAGGAAAAACAGGCTGGCAATCAGCGCGAAGCCCCAGCGGTAGCCATGGGTGATGAAGGACGCCGATGGTCCCTCTGTGCGCCCAGACATTTCCTCTCCTGACATATCGGCCTTCTCCTGGCTCTTATCAGACTGTTGCGTTTAGAAACGTGCGATGGCCTTCAAAACGTGGTCCGCCTCCGCGATTAAACGGGGCAGACGGGTTGGCATGTCCACCGCATCGAAACCATGGGTGTAGAGGGCCGCATCGGGGATATCACCAGACCGAATGGCCGCGATAACCCGATCGAAATCCGCCCTCAGGGCGTTGCGGCTGGCCAGTAGCGTGGTTTCCCGCTTGTGAAATTCCGGATCAGCATAGACCAGATCCCCCTTGGCAACCCCCACCAACACAAAGGTGCCGGAATGGGCAACATAGGAGAGGTTGGACGACATGGCCCCGATATGGCCGGTGGCATCGAAGACGATGTCAAACATCTCCCCATCGCTGCGGGCGCGCAAAAGCTCCGCCGCCCCCTCGCCGCCGCGCACGGTGTCGGTGAAGCCCAGACGGGATGCGGCATAGGCCAACCGCGCATCGCGCAGGTCGGTAAGGGTGACGGTGGCACCATTCATGCGCGCGAACAGGGCCGTGGCGATGCCAATGGGTCCGGCCCCCGCCACCAATACCCGATCCCCCTTCCTTGCCCCTGACCGCGCCACGGCATGGGCGCCGATGGACAGAAACTCCACCATCGCCGCCTGTTCCAGCGTCAGGCCGGTCGCGTCGATCACGGCATCTTCGGGCACCGATAACAGCTCTACCATCCCCCCATCACGATGAACGCCCAGAACCTGAATGTTGCAACAGCAATTGGGCCGCCCACGATGGCAGGCGCGGCAGGTCCCACAGGGCAGGTAGGGATTGATGGTGATGGTCTGTCCAGACCGAAGGGCCGAGCCGGCAGGGGCTTCCACCACCTCCCCCGCAAGTTCATGGCCCATGACACGTGGATAGGCCAGATATGGCTGATTGCCTTCGTAGATATGGTAGTCGGTGCCACATAATCCGACACAACGGATACGGACCAGCACCTCATCCGTCTGCCGCACCGGCGGGGACCGGGTGACCAGCGACAAGGTCCCTGGTTGCTCACAGACAACTGCCTTCATCATCGGTTCCGTATTCAAAAAACGGGGGTCCATCTTATATATGGAAATTAATTCTCATATACACAATTGGAGGCACCACTGCCAGCGTGAAATGCCGACTGCAATGACGGGGGGGCAGTCCGCTACCGATGGTCTTTCAAATGGCCTGGGCCGTTTCCCAAATGGCACTGATGCCCCGCTCACCATCCCGCCGATCCAGCTGCACGATCACATCTACGACAGATCGGGCATAGGCGATGGTGTCCTGGACCGACAGGTTGAACCCGGTCTGCATCACCATCAGGGCCAGTTGCTGCAAGGCACCCTGGGGGCTGTTGGCGTGAATGGTGCTGACGGAGCCGGGATGACCGGTATTAACGGCGCGTAGGAAACTGACCGCCTCCTCGCCCCGCAATTCACCCAGCACGATCCGATCAGGGCGCAGCCGCAGGGAAGCCTGCAACAGGTCATTGGCAGTCACCCGCGCCTCCCCCATCTCGCCTTTTACGGCCACCAGGCCCAGGGCATTGGGGGCGGACAGGGTGATCTCCGGCGTATCCTCCACCACCACCAGCCGTTCCTGTTCCGGCATCTGCCGCAGCAGCGCATTCAGGAAGGTGGTCTTGCCCGTGGAGGTGCCGCCGCTGACCAGGATGGTGCGCCGTGCCCGGATGGCGTCGGCCAGATAGGCGGCGGGGTCCTGCATCGGGTCACGCCCGCGCCAGCCATCATCAGGCGCCGGCGGCAGGGCGCCATAGGCGGACAGCGGCACATCGACCAGCCGGTGACGGCGGATCGCCATGGCCCAGTGGCCCCGCGTGGCGGATGGGGCCACAAACTGCACACGCGCCCCATCAGGCAAGCGACCGGACAGAAGCGGCTGGTTACGGTTGATACCTTGGTTGGACAGGCGCGCCACCTGTTCGGCAAGCCTGCGCAGCAACTGATCGTCGATGCGGGGGTCCTGGTGACAGCCCATGCCGCGACCCGCCCGTTCCGCCCAGACTTCGCCGGGCCGGTTCACCATGATCTCGGTCACCCGCTCATCCCCCAGCAAGGGCTGAAACGGGGTCAGATATTCAGACAGATAGACGGCATCATTCAGGACGGCGACACTGGCATTCATGACCGGCCTCCGCCATTGGCAACAAGGGAGAAATCCAGATCGCGGGCCACGAAGACGCGGATCGGTTCCCCCTGATCGACGCGGATCGTGGGCGGGATCTGGCTGTCACGCTGTGCCGCCACGCCTGCCGCCGACTGCGACCCCGACAGGATCAGGGCGGCATTGCCGATGGCCGACAGGGCGCCCACCACCGACAGCATGGTGGCTGACCCGAACCGTTCAACAAAATGCGTATCGACATCACCAGACAGGCCCGACTTGCCATCGTGGCTGATGGCGGGCGATGCCAAGGCCACGGACACACCATCGGGCCGGATCAGCCGGGTCCATAGCACATAAACCCGTTTCTGCCCCGCCTGCAGCCCGGACTTGTACTGTCCGATGAGGCGGGAGGTACGGGGCACCAGCACGCGACTGCCATCGAACGACCGCACGTCCTGGCTGACCAAGGCGCGGACATAACCGGGAAGGTCGCTGTCGATGGCGGTTTCCAGAACGGCGGGAATAAGGGCACCCTGCGCCACCGTCGTGGCCGGTGTGATGGCATGCACGGCGCTGGCCGTATCCACGCCGCCATTGCCGACCCGCATCGCAAACGCTTCATTCTCCGACAAGGCCGCTGGCGCGTTTGGGGCTGCCGGGTTTACGGGCGCAGTGGGGCCTGCCGTGGGTGCCGTGGCCGGCGCCGGCACGGACATGTCAAAGACCATGACGGGGGCGGCCAGACGCTGCGGATCGGGCGTCCGCGCGGGAACCGGCGCTGGTGTCACCGCCGCCGGTACCGGGGCCGGGGTTGGGACCGGCAAGGCGGCCACCGGGGCCGGCGGCGGGACGGGCGGGGCCGGCAGGGGCGCTGTTTCCGCTATCGGCTGCCGGGCCTGGTTCAAACCCCAGAAGGTCAGGCCACCCAGCGCGAGGATGCAGGCCACACCGGCGGCCATTCCCAAGTTGCCCCCGCTGTGGCGGGCCGCCACCACGGGGTAATGGGTGCGGCCGGCCAAAACCAATGCACCAGCGGACATGGACAGGCGGGGATCGTCACTGACACGAACGGTGTCGGCGGTGAAGCTCATCACTGGGTCCTTTCCGCAGTCTGGGTGGTCTGGATCAGGCTGGCCGTACGCTTGCCATTGCGCAGGGTGATGCGGCGCGGCACGCCGTCCAGGACGATCAGATCATTGCGCATGGCGTAATTGGCGGGACCTTCCACCCCATCCGGTCCGGCCACCATGATGGCTGGCACCTCGGCCCCGGCTTCCCAGCGCAGATACGTTGAATGACCATCATCAAAAACGTGCGCCGGCAGCATCTTCTCCGGCCCCTGCTTCTCCCACGCGAAATTCAGGTCGCTGGGCTGGGGGACCGCCAGCTCTTCCGAGACCTTTGGGGCCGGGTTGGACGTAATGTCGGGCGGCGGTGCCTCTGCCACGGTGGGGGCCGGCGGCGTAAACGGCTTGGGATAGCTGAAGCGCATGACATAAAGCGGCCCGCCCTTGCCCCCGGTCGTCAGGTCGAACAGATAAGTGCGGCGGTCGGTGAC